>JAWUVN010000058.1:0-46102 GCA_034112345.1 Bermanella sp.
GATATCAGTCACACTTGCTGCCGCTACTACGCCGGCACCATTAACTACTTCACACAACTGCTGGCCGTCAGCCTTAGACGCTAGGCTAATATCGTATTGCTCTTGATCGGCGAGCTTTTGTGAGAATGCAAAACTATTGCCCGCAATTGAAACTGTTTCTTGGTTTTTTGTATTAAATAAATCAAGTGTACCGGTAAGGCCTGATACGCTACCACTTAGAGTAAAGTCTTTGGGACCAGTACCAGTACCGATACTATCTCCTGCGCCACCTGAGCCGTCACCTTCACCGCCACAAGCGGTTAATAATGAACAAACGGCCAGGGCCAGTACATTTTTATTCATATTGTTAATATTGCTCATATTCTTTCTTACTCAATAACGATGCGATGAATTGAGCCAGTAAATCAAGCCACTTGTTTGATGTGGTATTAACGTTAAAGGCCCTTTTTTAGTAGCCGCTATTAAACTGTAAATGAAAAGTTTTTAACTAATACCTGAGGGTGAATGATCTAACATTCAAATAATTAAATTTAATAATTGGCTCTAAAATATAAAAAATCTGATAGTTACATTTAAATAATCACTGCATTTAATTGGCTATAAATATTTTATTTTTCCGCACAACGAAAAAAGCCAGCGTGAGCTGGCTTTATTAAAAATTACTAATTTAGTAAAAATAAATTATTGTGCTTTAAATTCCTTAGCAAAGACTGTCCAGCGATTAGTCGTAGCAGCAAGTGGCGTCATTTTTAATGAAGATAAAGATGCAGAAGACAAATCTCGATACTCAGACCAGGTCACAACAAAATCGCCATCAAGTGCTGCAACTTTAGCATTACCTACAGTATCAGTATTTATTTTACTCATAACACTCCATTCATCATTAGCAACATCATAACGATTAACATAAGCATCGTCGCCGTCAATCCAAGCAGCCATGACATTATTGTTTTTATCTTTTGCCAGAGATTGAATCGCTCTAAACTCTGCTGATAATTCTGTAGCACTGCTACAAGTATCCGTAGTCAGGTCACAGGTTTGAGCATAAGTTTTAGCGCCGTCATTATAAGTCGCCATTATTTTATCGGCTGTAAGCGCTATTATTTTCGCATCACTCGATGAGCTATTAACTGAAATGTTAATCGGCGCAGACCAAGTTGATTGTACTAACTTACTGATCTGCAACGGATGTTGAACATTGCCAGAAACACAGTCACCTTGCATCCAAGCCACTGTCGGCATGCCTGCATCAGTTATTTCAATGTTTATTGAGTTTTCTCTAACCAGTCCACAACCACCGTCAGCGGTATCAATAGCTGTGTCTGCGGTCCATTTATTGCCGGCTTTGCTTGCATCGAACGACGCCACTTGCACGCCATCATATTTCAAACTGCTAGCATCGGTTGGATATTCACCAAATTCCCACGCCGCCACTGCAGTGCCATTACCTGTAAACTTCACTACAGGGTGCCTAGCATCACCTGTAATGTTAGTTTCTAACTCAATTTCAGGGCCCCAGGTGCCATCAAAGTAGCTGTAAAATATAGATTCCTCCCCCGAGGTCTCTGTATCCACCCAGACTAATATCACATGGCCCTGTTCATCGATATCCATAGCATAGCTGTCAGAAGTACGCTCGATATCCGTAAAATTGCCTGATGATAGATCAATAGAATCGGAAGCCCAGACATAGTTACCTGTTCTATTTGGAACGGCTCCGATATGAGCCACCATGCTTTCCCCCTGGCTATTAGCAACCAACGTATGACTATTGGCTAGATAGCTGTCAAACACTGTATAAAGCGTTGAACTAGCCTCCCAACCGCTGGCAGCTTCATAAGCACGACGCTGCAGAAAACTGATAACTCCACTCTCATACCACATCACTTCCAGCGCATCATCGACACGGACAATTTCTGGATATCGAGCTTCTGCAGTCTCACTGTTTAGAGTTGTCGCAGCTGCGACCCAGTCACGACATACAATTTCGATATCAGTAACGTTGGCCGCATTCACTAAACCAGAGCCATCGATCACTTCACACAACTGCTGACCATCTGCAGCAGAAGCTAGATTAATATCATATTGTTCTTTATTGGCTAACTTTTGCGTAAAGGCAAAACTGTTGCCAGCAATTGAAACAGTTTCTTGGTTACTGACATTAATTAAATCAAGAGTACCGGTAAGGCCTGATACGCTACCACTAAGGGTGAAATCTTTGGGACCAACGCCACCTGTCGCACCTCCACCGCTTGAGCCGCCACAAGCAGTTAGTAACGAGCAAACGCCCAAGGCCAATACACTTTTATTCATGTTCTTCATATTCTTTCTTACCCAATAGCGATGCGATGAATTGAGCCAGTAGATCAAACCATTTGCTTGATGTGAGGCTAACTTAAAGGCTTTTGTTTTAGTCGTCGCTATTAAATAACAATTAAAGAAGTATTGAATAATACTTCAGGGTGAGCAGAGTATGAGAATAAAAAATGAGGGGGGTTACCGGTTAAACAAGTAGGCCAATTTTTTCTGCATAAGAAACACAGTCGTTACGATTTTTTGCTTCAAATGCCTCACACAGCACTCGCATATGAACTTTAACGGTATTAACACTTATATTGAGTACCTGTGCAACCTCTTGATTACTACAACCTTTCTGAATAAGCTCTAATACATCAAGATGGCGTTCAGATAATTGATAACGCTGTGCAATTTCAGAAACAGCGCTCTCTACTGGTTCTTTTTCATCAAGTATCTTGAGCTGTTTTTTTAGCTCTGGAGAAATGACAACACTGCCATCCATCACCTGATCGATAGCCGCTAATATGTGCTGTGCTGAATTGGTTTTTGGTATGAAACCCGACGCACCATTGCGTAGTGCCAAGCGAATTTTTTTCAAATCATCTGATGCAGATAAAATAATAAATGGAATGTACAAGTTACGTTGATTTAAACCATTAATAAATGTCAGCCCGTGAAGTCCAGGTACATTCAAATCAATAATAATTAAGTCAATATCCTCGTGCTCTGACAGCGCCTTAAGAGCATCCTTGGTTGTTGCGGTACTAATAATACGAAAATCACTGCGCAAGCTTGTTAATAAAGCACTGAAGCTCTCAGCAAATAAAGTATGATCTTCTAGGTGTAATATTTTCATTTGTAATGGAAGCTCGATATAAGTTGCATCATCAGTAAATTATAATAGGAGAAGCAAAGGTTCAGATAACCCCTAAGGGTGAACCTATTGCCAGACCTCTTTTCTCGACTAAGTAACTGTGTACTTTTAACTATATTTATCGACCTCAATTGATTAAAGGCTTACAACGCTGCAGTATAAATGTTCGGATCTTCACCGCTTTTATCGGCTTATGGATAATGGCGAAGCCACTCGCCTCCGCTTCTTGGATTCTGAGGGGGTCTGTATCTCCCGTAATAATAAGTGCTGGAATCTCCTCGTCTAATACTCCGTGTATTTGTTGAATAGCTTCTGCACCTGTCTTATTTTCTCTTAATCGGTAGTCTGATATTAATAAGTTAGGCCTCCATTCAAGGTTAGCTAATAAGAAATCTTCTGCTGCTTGCGCACAATCAAAGGCTTCAACTGCCCTCCCCCAATTCTGAAATAAAGCAACTAAGCTATGGCAAATAGCTTCATCATCATCAATGACTAACGCTCGAATAGATTCTAACTCACCAGTAATATTAGGCTGAATAATTTCTACTACTTTATCTCGGTCCCCCAAGGGCACCTCAACAGAGAAGCAACTACCTGATGAGTCAGATACTAACGTCAGCGGCCAATTTTGATGATCGCATAGGCGCTTAACAATCGCTAAGCCTAAACCTAGTCCATTATTGCTATCTCGTTCAGGATTTTGTAACTGATGAAATTCATCAAAGATACTCTGCTGTTCACTCGCAGGAATGCCAATGCCTGTATCTTTAACTTGTATTAAAACAGTCTCCGCTTGCTGCCGAGAAGAAAGGCTAACTGTACCTTGATTGGTATATTGAACAGCATTCGACAATAAATATTTAAGCACTCTATCTAACAAAGTAGTATCTGCAAAGACATAGAGATCCAATAAATTTTTATCAATAGTTAACGACTTCTTTTCAGCCGACGGGTATACATCATTCAATAACCTATCGCACAACTCAGTTAAACTAAAGTGTTCTGCTTTACTATGTACTGAATCAGCATCCAGTTTTGATATATCAAGTAAATCATTAAGCAACCCAGACATACTCTCAACACTGGATTCTAAGCGCCGATAAATAATTTCATCACTCGGGTCTCTATTACGATCTTTCAAGGTTTCTAGAAAGAAGACGACCGCTTGTAAAGGCTGACGGATATCATGGCTGGCGGCCGCTAGAAATTTAGATTTTGCATGGTTAGCTTGCTCTGCTTCAATCCGGGCTTGAACATTTTCCAGTTGCAATCCAATAGTTTGTAGAGATTGATGATTCAAATGCCGATAAAAAGCCAGAGCAGAGATAACGGTTAGAACAGTAGCTACCTGTAAAATCAAGCCATCTTCTGCATTACTATAAGAAATTTTAAATATTAAAGATGCGAGTGGCACAATTAACAGCATGGATATTAATTTCAAATAGTAGGAAAATGCGGAAGCTGAATTAGCGACTAAAGAAGTCAACATAACCATCATCGTAAAATAGTAAATACTTTGATCTGTGTTTAAAAATAACCAAGGTGCTGAAGCAATAAATATAGAAAAACAAAAAACAGGAATAGCAGCTATCGTTAAACTCAGACTTTCTTTTTTACGATAGTAAATATAGTACACCCCAAGGGTGACTATTAAGAATAATAAATCTAAAGAGAACCAAATCAAAAAACCATTTGCAATGACTGTTTCATGAAGAATAAAGGCATAAAAAGGCGTCGCTACAAATACCGCACCTAAATAATGGGGCAATGACTCTTTCATAAAATGATTGAGTCGTTGCTCTTCAAATTCTATTTGTGAGATTTGTTTAGAATCTAATGACATAACTACCTATCTTTTATTAAAACTTTATTCTAAATTAACTCTATTCGCTCTGCGTAACGCACACATTCTAAACGATTACTGACTTGAAAGGCTGAAAATAATGTCTTCGCATGAGTTTTAATTGTGTTTTTACTCAAGTTTAACTGCTCAGCAATTTCATCATTAGAATGACCTTTCTGCATCAACACCAATACATCCATTTGTCTTTGACCCAATTTATAATTGGTCATGGTTTTATAGTGATTCTGCGAGGGCTCATGTTCTGGCAAACAGATAATCGCTTGTTCAATATCCTTGGGTACAACAATTTCACCCGCCATAACTTGCTCAATAACCTGCAGAATTTGAGTGATAGAGTATGTCTTAGGAATAAAACCTGAAGCACCGTTATTTAAGGCCCTGCGGATCTGAAAAAGATCGCTGGATGCTGATAACACAACAAAGGGAATATAGAAATTCCGTTCGCATAAGCTTTCGATAAAATCGAGACCATTTAAACCTGGAATATTCAAATCGATTAATATTAACTCAATGTCGGACTGCTGCTCTAATACTTGCCATGCACTTTCGACATTGCTTGCCCCGACAATGGATAAATCATCGGCGTGCAAGGAAGTAACGACGCTTAACCCTTCTGCAAACATAGTGTGGTCATCAAGGTGCAGTATTTTCACGAAATATTCGTCCTTTTATCGATGGCTAAGATTAATAAAATCAATCATCATCCATTAACATAAGGTTATTAGCAAAGTTTATTTTAGGTTAAATGTAAAAGATTATGATGTTCATTGCGGTGAATGCATTAACATTTTCTTATTCATTACAAACCTTAATTGAGCTGCATTGATTGGCTTATATAAGAATGTAAAACGGCTATCTTTTAAAAACTGAGTTCTAATCAGATCCGTGTCGTCTATGAAGACGATGATAGGAATATCACAAGTATAACGATCTTGAATGAGTTTAATGCTATCAACACCGAATTTATCATCATTTAAATTCAAACCAGAGATTATTATTCTGGGTTTCCATACTTGTTGCTCTAATACCGAGATGGCTTCTTCAGCCGAATTAAAACATTGTGTATTACAATGCCAATCTTGTAGTAAGTTAATTAATCCTCCGTGAATGCTTTTATCACCCTCAATGATCATGACGTTACTTTGCTTGAATCCAAACCGTTTATTCGAACTATTTTTCTGGTTAATAGCGATGTTATTTACAGATGAAGTAGTTTGTATTTCAGACATGTTTTAATCCCTGATTCCAACTGTCGCGTTAAGAGCAAAATAATATCGAATTCTTTTAAATTTTTAGTGAATAGGATATAAACAGATGCTGTGTGCACAGCATCTGTTTATGGTCGATATGTTGATGTTTTATTGGTATTTTCTTATTGGGCTTGTACTTCAACAAATCGAAGGGAGCTACCAGATGCATCAGGGTTAATGTCTTTTACTAAGCTAGTATTTGCAGTTGTACCGTCACTTGACCAAAGCTCGCTGCCATGAATAGCGTCATCGGCAGAGAACAGTAGTTTGTCATCGAGTACCATAAATTGCTGCATCTCTGGGTCAGATCCTGTTGCTGTAATTTTACTTACTTCTACCGTGCCAGCCTCTGTGCCATCGCTTACCCATAAAGCATCTTCGTCAGCCAAATTATCACGAGCCACAAATAAAAGTTTATCGCCAACACTGTTTAGATCACGAACTGCTGAACCGCTTGTACCTGAGATAATATCTTTCACCGGCCTAGCGCCCGTTGCAGTACCCGCTGGAGTCCCATCGGTGACCCATAATTCAGACCCTCGAACTGGTTCATTCACTACAAAATAAAGTTGGTCACCCACAGCAGTAAGAAACTTAGGGGCATAACTCGCAGTAGTACCTGTAAAACTGGTCATAGGGTTTAAAGCTTGATCTCTGTAAGCCCAAATGTTGTAGCCCGTACTGTCTTTTGCAACAAAGTAAAGGCTATCATCAATGACAGTCAGTTCATTGGGTAGGCTGCTGGCATCCCCGGCAAGAATATCAAACCTATGTGTAGAGCCATCCTTCCAGTACGTATAAAGTTCTAATTCGATAGTCGGGTCAGGTTGCGTAAACGTGCCATCAGCTGACATAACGAGTTCATCCCCAAAAGGGGTAAGCATTCCTGGAGTGCTACCTATGAAACTGCCATCGCCAATGTTTGAAGAATGTGGGTTGATTTGGGCCGCTAAGCCAGTGCCCGCTTCTGTGCCATCTGTTTTCCACAACTCATCGCGTGCGAAATTGTCATCTTGAGCGGTAAAGTAGACTAGATCATTAAATAAAACAGTATTGCCGATACGAGAGCTTTGATTAGGGTGTATGTTTTTAACGAGGTTGGTGCCTGCTTCTGTGCCGTCTGATATGTATAGCTCGGTATCCCCAAAAGCATCAGTGGCTGAAAAAATAAGCTTGCCTTTATAAGCGATTAGATTGCCAGGGGCGCTGCTGGAAAGCCCTGATCTGATGTCCCGCACCATTGATGTACCTGCTTCAGTGCCATCCGTGACCCAAAGCTCGTATCCGTTAATGCCATTAGAAGCCACGAAAAACCACTTACTGCCCACTTGAGTAAACTGATAGGAATCGCTATCACCACTGGTATTAATATCTTTTACCAACTTAGTGCCAGCTTCGGTACCGTCAGTGATCCATAATTCATGGCCAGTATTAATATCACCGTATGCTGAAAAAAGCGCTTGTTCAATAACCGGTGTCGTAACGGGTGGTATTTCAGGATTTCCTGTTACCGGATCTGAGCCGTCTCCAGCAGAGTCTCCACCACACCCAGTAAGTACTAAGGTTACTGATAATAATGCTTGCCCAAGTAATGATTTCTCTAACATGATTTTATCCTTTACTCATTAATGTTTCGTATTTCCATATGAGTAGCTTAATGAGACTAGGCGGGTTGTTATCACCCCAAAGGGTGATTATGTTTTGAATATAAAAAAAGCCAACATCAACAAGGTGTTGATATTGGCTTTGATAGATTTAAATGTAGTTTTTTATTATTTACGTTTACGGCTAAGCAACAAGCCAGCAGCCAACAGATACAAGAAGTTCATTGAGCCACCAGAACCACCTGAATCAGCAGAGTCTGTAACGGGTTCAGTCCTAATCCTGCAATATAGAGCTGTGATGGTAACGACCAAATATCAAGAATAAAAAATATAACATATACAATAGCAGTGATTGTTGTTGTGATTACGCCAGTTTTTATTTTTTCTGCTTTTAGTGATAGCTGATAATATTGTTCTTGTGTGAAAGTGAACTTTGAATTGAAACTGTTGAAAATAGCGATGAAGGCAGCTGTTACTTCATGGAAATATTGTTTAAACATTAATACCATCCTTACTCATATAATTTCAATGCACTAAAGCTCTCATTATGATCAGACATAAAAATTATCACTGCCTATATGTAGCGGTATAAATTACTATTAAGTGAAAATAGCATAACATATTGGATATTATGTATGAATATGTCTTGTATGCGGCTATTGTCTAGAATTATTGTCATTCAAACATTCACAGTAACATAGCACCCAGCATGCACTAAGATCATAAGTTCAATGCACATCCCTCTCTAGTATTCCTTTGATTTCGCACTGCCATCGAGCGAACTATTTGACGAACTCAATAGTCATCTGACTGACAACACCTACACACTCTACTTTCAACATGCATAAAAAAAGCGCATCCCTTTCGGGCTGCGCTTTTTTAAGTCATCAATTATCAGGGAATCAATTCACCCTGCAATACGTACTTAGTGTTCAGAAGTAGATGCTATTTTATGAATAGATAAATCGGCACCGTTGTATTCGTCTTCTTGGCTTAAGCGTAATCCAGAAATCGAATTTACCAATCCGTAAACTGCAAAACCACCAATCAACGAAACCGCTACACCTGATAATGAACCGATAAGCTGAGCCATAAAGGTAACACCACCCATACCGCCAAATACTTCTAGACCAAAAATACCAGCTGCAATACCACCCCAAACACCGCATAAACCATGTAATGGCCAAACACCTAACACATCATCAATACGTGGGAATTTGTTTTGGAACAAAGTAAATGTGTAAACAAATAATCCGCCAGCAAGGCCGCCAACAATCAGCGCACCCATTGGATGAAAGATATCCGATCCTGCACATACAGCCACTAGGCCAGCTAATGGTCCGTTATGGATAAAGCCTGGGTCATTTTTACCAACAACCAACGCTACTAGTGTACCGCCAACCATAGCCATTAACGAGTTCACTGCAACTAAGCCACTGATGCCGTCCATTGTTTGAGCTGACATTACGTTAAAGCCAAACCAACCAACGGTTAGAATCCAAGCACCTAAGGCTAAGAACGGGATATTCGATGGTGCAAACGCAACCGGACTGCCATTGCGATAACGACCTGTACGCTCGCGTAAAATAAAGATCGCAGCAAAGGCTAACCACCCACCCATTCCGTGCACAACAACCGATCCTGCAAAGTCATGGAATTGAGCACCAAAATTATTTTCTAACCAAACCTGATAACCATAATTTCCATTCCAGATCATGCCTTCAAAAAATGGATATACCAAGGCAACAATTAACGCTGATGCGATAAGGAACGGGTAAAATTTGGCACGCTCTGCAATACCACCAGAAACAATCGCCGGAATAGCAGCAGCAAAAGTTAACAAGAAGAAGAATTTAACAAGCTCGTAACCGTTATTTTGAGACAGTTCGGTGGCGCTTACAAAAAAGTCTGAACCGTAAGCAATGCCGTAACCCACAAAGAAGTAAGCAATAGCCGAGACAGCAAAGTCAGTGATGATTTTAACCAAGGCATTTACCTGGTTCTTCTTACGTACCGTACCTACCTCAAGAAACGCAAAACCTGCGTGCATGAAAAGCACCATAATGGCGCCTAGTAAGATGAAATATGTATTTGAGCTGCTGATGAGGGTTTCTACAGCACTGTTGATGTTGTCCACAACAATCCCCTTTTAAGTTTGGTTGAGCGCTTAACACTGAATGGCGAGCACTTCTTTTGACCAAAGTTTTATATTCAATAATGATTAAACTGAACCAGTTTAGGTCATCGACTAATAATTGACCCAGATCAATGCAGAAACCGTGCCACCCGCCTCATTTTGAGGCAGGCTTTTGCAGTAAATTACTTTAACGGTCCGGAAAGGTGCATATTAACTGAGGTTACGCGAATGTAATCCTATAGCACTGATGAATCTTAGTGTTACGCTTGAAATCTTCAGGCAAGGATTCCTGAGATATATCATCAATATTGAACTGTTTCAGTGCGTCATGCTCCATCTTGAAGCGCCTAAAGTTGTTCGAGAAGATCAATTGCCCACCTGGACGCAGCAAGCCCATGGCCTGCTCGATCAATTGAACATGATCTCGCTGCACATCTAGCACGTCGTCCATACGCTTTGAATTAGAAAAACTAGGCGGATCCATAAAGATGATGTCATAACGGTCTTTATTGGTTTGCGCGGTCTCTAACCACTTCAAACAATCAGCCTGAACAAATTCATGATCACGCTCCGAGAACCCATTTAACGTTAAATTCTTTCTGCCCCAATTAAGATACGTTTGTGACATATCTACGCTAGTGGTGCTGCGTGCACCACCCGCTGCCGCATGGACCGACGCAGTACAGGTGTAACTAAATAGGTTTAGAAAGTCTTTATTTTTAGCCAAGGCTTCAATTTCAGATCTAATTGGACGATGATCTAAAAATAAACCCGTATCTAAATAATCGGTTAAGTTCACGTATAGATTACAGCTGCCTTCTCTCACTTCCATGAAATTTTGCTGTTGATCTTGCTTTTCGTACTGACGCTTACCTTTTTGTACTCGGCGCTGCTTAAGTACCACTTTTTCGCGATCTACATTAAAGGCAACAGGTACGGCATCCAGTACATCACGCAAGCGTGTTTCAGCTTTTTGAGGGTCTACCGATTTAGGCGCAGCGTATTCTTGAATGTGTATCCAGTCACCGTAAACATCAATGGCCACAGAATACTCTGGCATGTCGGCATCATAAACACGGTAGCAATCGGTGTTTTGTTTTTTCACCCAACCGCGCATTTTTTTAATATTTTTCTTTAAGCGATTACACACCATTTGTGCACCTTCGCCTAATTTAACCGGGCCTTCTTCTTTATTTGGATTATTTAGTTTTTCGACTGCTGCGGCTTGTGCTTTTTCGCTACTGCCAACAGAGATTTCATATAAAAATAATTTTGAAGGAATCGCACCATTAAATAACTGGTACTGCTTATTCGCACGTAATTTAAATTGATAAGACTGCTCTGGGTTACCGGTAAAAATACCCATGGTCCAATTTGCAAAATACTGTTTAACTTTATTGCCCATGGCCGCATAAAGCGCACCGACCGCAACTTCGTCACTTAAGCGCTCACCATAAGGTGGGTTACATAAAATCAAACCGGCTTCAGGTAACCCTTTTTCTTTGGTCAATTCATTTAATGCTTGCTGTTTAAAGTGAATAAAGTGCTCAACACCTGCACGGCGTGCATTGTCTTTAGCTTTACTCAATACACTGCTATCCATATCGTAACCCACAAGGGTTAACTCAACTTCTGAATCTTGTGCTTTTATTTTCCTGTCTTCGGCGTCCTGCTTAATTTCACGCCATTCTTGAAGCTGATGCTTCTTCCATTTTTCAAATGCAAACTGGTTACGCAATAAACCAGGAGCAATATCTGCGGCCATCAATGCAGCTTCAACTAATAGGGTACCCGAACCACACATAGGATCTAATAAAGCACCGTCTTCCTGCTTCATTAATTTAGGCCAACCAGCACGTATTAATAATGCGGCGGCCAAGTTTTCTTTTAATGGTGCCTCACCTTGGCTTTGACGATAACCACGACGGTGTAAAGATTCGCCCGCCATATCTAAGCTGATAGAAAACAAACCTTTGTTTAAACGTACGTGAATAGAAATATCAGGATTACTGTCCACATCAGGGCGAGTGCCCGTTTTATCTCTAAAGTAATCACAAATTGCATCTTTAACTTTTAACGCACCAAAGTGTGTATTACGAATTTCATCTGAACTTCCAGAGAACGACACTTTAAAGGTTTGACGATCACTGAAATGCTCAATCCAAGGAATGTCCATCAAGCCTTGGTACAGTTGATCTGCGCTTTCACCTTCATACTGCTTTAAAGGAAATAAAACACGACTGGCCAAACGTGACCATAGGCACAAACGGTAGCCCAATAACTGGTCAGCTTCACAGCTTACAAAAGACAAACCCAGTTTGACCTTCTGGCCACCCAGTTCTTTGATTTCATCCGCTAAAAGATTTTCTAATCCTTTAGGGCAAGTCACAATAATAGGCTGAGGGGCCAATTGAGGCTTGGATTCTGATGCTTGTTCAACACCATTTTCTGGTACAGAAGTTTGAAAATCGTCAGTCATGTCATATCAACTTTTTATATTAACTGGCCCATCTATTGATTTAAGAACAAATTTGCTCAGGGTCATATATTTCTATTAAATTAAATTCTTTATAAATCAGTGATTTAGATTTTTAATAACAATTAACGATTAAAACCGTAACCATTATAGTAAATAAATCATTAACACAGAGCCATTCCCGCACCATACTGAATTTGTTGCTTGTTCAGCTTTCCGTAGCAAGCACTTTTCACCGTTCTTCGAACAGAGGCAAAGACTTATGAGAAGACAGAAGCGTGACATGGTACGCCGAGCGTTCCAAAAAGGTTACTTCGCTGGTGTACAAGGCAAATCAAAAGATTTGTGTCCTAGCGGTACCACACACTTTGAGTGGATGAATGGTTGGCGCGAAGGACGCTCTGATCATTGGGATGGTTATTCCGGTGTGGCAGGTGTCCACAAAATTCCAATTTAAATAACCCAACAACTCACATAATCTAAAGGGCCCATTATAAGGGCCCTTTTTTATATCTGGTTATGATTGCTTTAGCTTAAAGTAAAACCAAATTTCTAATCTAATGCCTTATCATGAACATGCCGTTTTAGTGTCTAAACTAGGCTTTCATTGCGGCGATTGCGTCATTTGCTTCGCTGATCAATTTAGGACCACGGTAAATAAAGCCAGAGTAAACCTGTACAAGATCAGCCCCTACTTTAGATTTTTCAGCTGCTGACGCACCATCTATGATGCCGCCTACGCCAATAATTGGCATTTTGCCGTCAAGCTCACCCTTCAACCATCCAATAACACGGCTAGAACCTTCCTGTACTGGCTTACCGCTTAAACCAACCGCTTCGGCTGCATGTTTATGCCCTGCAACTGCATCACGCTCTAAGGTGGTGTTAGTGGCGATTACGCCATCCATTCCACTTTCTAGTAAGGCTGACGCAACCATCTTAGTTTCATCTTGATCCATGTCTGGAGCAATTTTCACTAATATTGGTGTGTACTTACCGTACTGGGCTTCCAGTGCTTTTTGAGAGATTTTTAACGTACTTAATAATGATTTAAGAGAATCGCCAAATTGTAGATTTCTTAACCCAGGAGTGTTTGGGCTAGATATGTTTACGGTTACATAATCAGCGTGAGCATATACTTTCTCTAAACAGATACGGTAATCGTTATCCGCGTCTTCTACTGCGGTATCAAAGTTCTTACCAATGTTAATACCTAGCACACCCTTGTATTTCGACTTTTTAACTTGCTTAACAAGGTGGTCAACGCCCTTATTGTTAAAACCCATACGATTAATAATGGCTTGATGCTCAGGTAAGCGGAATAAACGTGGCTGCGGATTACCCGGCTGAGGGCGCGGAGTAATGGTACCAATTTCAATAAAACCAAAGCCTAGGTTGCCTAGCGCATCAATGTAGTCGCCATTTTTATCTAAGCCTGCCGCTAAGCCCACTGGATTTGGGAACGTAAGCCCTAATAGTTCAATAGGCTTACTGGTTACTTTAGGGGCAAATAGCTTAATTAAACCCAAGCGTTGTGCAGCACCTAGTAAGTCTAAAGTAAGCTCGTGTGATGTTTCAGCATCAAGTTTGAATAAGATTTTTCGAATGAACTCGTACACGTTAGACCCTCAGTAAAATTTGCGGGCACATTATATAGAAAAGAAGCCTATTTGGCTTGATTTGTTTTGCGCTAAACAGCGCCTTAAACCAGGCTTCAGCACCCCAACTTAAGGCCAAGTAAGGGATTAACCTGTTCGCATTACCTCTGAAAATTTACCATCCGGACCAAAACGAATCAAAAAACGACCATGGATACCGTTATGCCCTATAAACTGCCACAGAATTTTCACAGGAAAACGAATAGACCGTCCGTCTAATGCAACAGCGTATACGTTCTCGACCCCCTGATAGGCGCGCTGAACTTCATCACTGGATAAGTGGATATCAACTTCTATGGCTGACATTAAAGACCTAGTATCTTGCTTGACTGAAACCAGTCGGGTTAAAAAACATATTAGATATATTTTTAATACGTAACAAACAAAAAGGCAAGGTAGTTGCCTACCCTGCCTTAATACTGATAATTAAACTGGATATTTAACCAGCCAATACAACCTCAGCATTACCCATAGTGTTCGCTCACAACAGATGAGCTTACTTACGAGCAGTCAGCTGCGATTCGACTTGCTTGCGCCAAATCAAGCAACTCTCGCAATGCCACTGCAAAGATAGCAAAGTCGTTAATATCTCCTTCTCGCAGCTCTAATACAGTTTTACGCCAGCGAGTGATCATAGTCTCATTCTTATCAAGCCATACACGCATTCGGGCTTCAATATCCCCAGCAGGCAGTGTATTGATGATACTAACGGTCAGCGTGCGCTGCTGCCAATCTAAGTCATCTCGGTAAGTTTCACGAGCCAATGCTTGCCAATGACTGTGCACCGATATGATATTAAGTTGCTCTAAGAACCACTCTAGATCGAGATTACAACCAACCTGATAAAAAGTTGCGGCAACATCTTCTGGGCTGCGATTGGTTTGCTCAGCGCCTTCTATGATACTTAATGCACTAAACATATTATTCGACCCAGCTATTGAAGATGCCAGCTCTTTATTGACGCCACCTTCAATCAAACGATCATAATGTTTTTGCCACGTTTCTTTGCCCTCGCCTACCAATAAATCTGATAGGTTTGCACTGATTCCCTCTGCGCGATCTCTAAAGCGATCCACTTCTTCTTGCAAGTTAATTTCACGCCTACGATTACGCAAGAACCAACGACTGGCTCGACGCACTAAGCGCATCAAACTGGCCATCATTTCTTCTTGTGTTTTTGAAGACACCTTGTAATCCAATGCTTCGATTTGCTGCCACAATTCATCCATACGAAACACATCTCTGGCAGCCACATACGCTTTTACAATCGAATTAATATCAGCACCTGTGCTGTCATGCATTCGATTAACATACGTAATCCCCATGCGGTTAACCATTTCATTTGCTAATTGTGTGGCTACTATCTCACTGCGTAATTGGTGACCATATAAGCTTTCTGGAAAACGCTCTATCAATGGCGATGGAAATGCGGTTTCTACTGCTCTAGCCAAGTATTCATTTTCAGATGTTTCAGGTGTATTAAGTAATTCTTTTAAATCACCTTTTGTATAACTGATTAACACTGAAAGCTCAGGGCGGGTCAGCCCCTTCGATTGACTTTTACGCTCTTCAATTTGCTCATCGCTAGGTAAAAACTCTAACTCACGATTCAACTTACCCTGGCCTTCTAGTTCGTTTATCAAACGCTTGTATTCATCAATGCGTGTTTTCGCTTCACGATAAGCCAGTGCAATGGCTTGTGTTTGGCGATAATTATTTTCAAGTACCAAGGTAGATACTTCATCTGTCATTTCTTCAAGCAACTTATTACGTTGCTTTTCAGTCATATCTCCGGCGCGAACCAAACTATTCAATAATATTTTAATATTTACTTCATGATCCGAACAATCCACACCGGCTGCATTATCAATAAAGTCGGTAAATGAAGCGCCTTCACTTGCTAAGGCATACTCAATACGTGCTCGCTGCGTGATGCCCAGGTTACCACCCTCGCCAATCACCTTGGCTAACAGGTCTTTACCATTGATTCGCAAACTGTCATTGGCTTTATCACCTACATCCGCATGGCTCTCACCCGACGATTTAACATAGGTTCCAATGCCACCATTCCAAATCAAATCCACTGGTGCCTTTAACAAGGCGGTGATCAAATCATTCGGTGAAAGCTTGTCTTCTTTGATTGCAAATCGTGCCTTCATTTCAGGCGTAATTGCCAACGACTTACTGCTACGACTGAACAACCCACCCCCTTTTGAAATAAGCTTTGAATCGTAGTCGGCCCAAGAACTTCTTGGCAGTTCAAATAAACGCTGGCGCTCTACAAACGTTGCCTTTACATCTTCCGGGTCAGGATCAATGAAGATATGCATATGGTTAAACGCTGCAACCAATTTAATATGTTCACTGCATAACATGCCATTACCAAACACATCCCCTGCCATGTCACCAATACCAATAGCCGTAATGGGTTCCTCTTGAATATTAATGCCCTGTTCACGGAAATGGCGCTGCACAGAAATCCTTGCACCTTTTGCAGTAATGCCCATTTTCTTATGGTCGTATCCAACAGAGCCGCCACTGGCAAATGCATCACCCAACCAAAAACCACGCTTAATTGCGATGGCATTTGAAATATCTGAGAAGGTCGCCGTGCCTTTATCTGCCGCAACAACCAAGTAAGGATCGTCTTCATCATGTCGTATCACTTGCTCTGGTGGGATTACCTCACCTTCAATCAAGTTATCGGTCACGTCTAATAAAGCAGAAATGAATATTTTATAGCATTCAATACCTTCAGCTAAGAATGCATCACGATCGTTTTCGGGTAATTTTTTAGCAACAAAACCACCTTTTGCACCCACCGGTACGATAACTGAGTTTTTAACTTGCTGAGCTTTCACCAAGCCCAACACTTCGGTTCTAAAATCTTCGTTTCGGTCAGACCAACGCAAGCCACCACGAGCCACTTTACCACCCCGCAAATGTACACCTTCTACACGAGGGCTATAAACAAAAATCTCAAACATGGGTTTAGGCAGTGGAATATCTTCTATATCCCTAGGACTCAGTTTAAACGAGAAATAGCGCTTAAATTCTTTACCATCTTTTTGAAAAAAGTTGGTTCTAAGCGTGGCTTTCATTAATTCGTGATAGCGACGAAATATTCTGTCTTCGTTAATGCTTTCTACGTTGTCTAACTCTTCAGTTAGTTGTGTATCCATTTTTTCTAGATATTTTTCACGGCCTTCGCTAATGGTGGCCAATAAACTAAAGCGTGTTTGAAAGTACTTAACTATAAATGAGGTTAAGTTAGGGTATTTACATAAGGTATCGGCAATATAAGCCTCAGAAAAGCCAAAGCGGATTTGCTTCATATAGCGGGCATATGCGCGTAATAATGCAATTTCACGCCAACCAATTTTAGCTCCCAACAATAAACGGTTAAAACTGTCGTTTTCAGCTTTTTCATACCAAATGGCACGAAAGGCATCTTGAAATTGTTCTTTACTTTCATGTAAATCAATTTTATCGCTAAAGGTATATATAAGCGTAAAATCATGAATCCAAAACTGCTTACCATCTATCCGTGTCACACCATATGGGTGCTCGCCAATCACGCGCAAACCTAGATTTTCCAAAATAGGAATAACATCAGACAATGGCAATAAATTATCAGGGTTGTACAATTTGAACTTAAAGCAATTACCATTATCGGCTACATTGCGATATAAGCTCATGGCCACATCATCGTCATTCTTCATGCTAACAATGTGCTTGATATCAACTACTGCTGTACGAGAGTTGAATTCTTCGCGGTAACTGGCACCAAAACCGTTTCTGTATTGTTGAAAATACAAATTACCATTCTCTTCACCTACACCCTCA
Organism: Bermanella sp.; assembly: GCA_034112345.1. Taxonomy (GTDB): domain Bacteria; phylum Pseudomonadota; class Gammaproteobacteria; order Pseudomonadales; family Oceanobacteraceae; genus Bermanella. The sequence continues at coordinate 18,008 of JAWUVN010000058.1, forward strand.
ATTAATGCACTCATCAAGTCGTCTTGCCAAGATCTGGCCACGTTTTGAATGTCTTTTTCGATACGAACAAGATCAAAATCCGGCAAGTTATCAGGATCAAGTTTTAGATGGAAGAGTGTTCGAGACAATATAGATTCAGAGAAAAATGTTGTGAACTCTACGTCTTTAGGCGCAAAGGCCGCCACTAGAATATTTTGAATTTTTTGTCGTAACTCGGTGTTATACAAATCCCTTGGGATGTACACCATGCATGATAAAAATTTATTTAGATTATCTTTTCTAATGAATATTTGTGTGCGACGACGCTCTTGAATATTCAAAATACCAATGGCAGTTATGGTCAATTGATCCACATCGGTATGAAATAGCTCATCTCGAGGGTACATATCTAAGATATGATGCAGTTCCTTCCCATTATGACTATGAATGTCTAAGCCAGACTCACTGATAACATGCTTAACTTTATTTCGAATAAGCGGAATATTAAATGGGCTTTCAACGTAAACATTAGAGGTAAATAAACCCATAAAACGTCTTCCACCTACTACCTTGCCTTCTTTGTTGGTGTGCTTAACAACAATATAATCAGGATAGGCTGGGCGATGAATCCGAGAGCGAGCTCCCGACTTTGTGAATGATATTACTTCAGGATTTAAGATCGACTGCTGCATGCTCTCAGGTAAATCATCGACAACCACTGTGTCTGCGCCATGTAGCTCACGACGAAATGTTCCACACACCGTTTTGGGATCGCGCACAACAAGGGTTTTACCGGCTTTTTCTTCTATTTTGAAGTCTTCACACCCTAAGAAAGTAAAGTGATTTGCCGTCATCCAGTCTATGAATGCTGCCGCTTCTGTCATATCTTTCTTAGAAGCTGATCCTTCACTTTCACGCATCCAACCAACTACTTCAGTGCAGCGTGTTTTGAATGTATCAAAGTCATCTACAACCAAACAAATTTCATCCACTATTTGCTGTAAATGCTTGTTTAAATCTTTTAAAACTTTCTCGTCAGAATGGCGATCTACTTCGATATAAATCACAGCTTCCTGAAGATCGCTTTTATCAGAAAAACAATCCTTTAGATCTAACGCACCCTTCTTAGTTCGAGAAACCGGTAATACCGCATGATTAATAAAATGAATAGCCATTTCACGACGATTAAGCTCCATACGAACAGAGTCAACCAAGAATGGAATATCCCTGTGTATGATTTCAATTATGGTATGCGTTGATTGCCAACCGTGCTCTTCAAAATCTGGATTGAAAGCACGAATTTTTCCTTCACTCCCGCTGCTCTGAATGAAACTCCAACAAGCTAGCGTAGCACCATAAAGATCATCGATCTTACGATTTTCCAGTTCTTGAGAGGGAGTTGCTGAGTAATAAACTTTAGTAAAATCACTTACCGCCTTTTCTTGGTTTTTTGGTACGGCTGATACCAATCTTTCGACCAATTGAGCGATTTGTGGGTGTTCATCCTTTTGCTTAATCTTTAGCATGCTTGTTTCCGGTTTCATCCTTTATAGCTAAATGATAGTTTACATCTAAAATTTCGCTCGTTTATTGATCTAGAAGTTCAGTTTGTGGCTAATTTTTATCTCTATATGAAACTCTTTGCACATTAGTGACTCTTACGCTTGACCTAAATATGAATATTCATAAAATACCTCAATAGAAAAAAGCCTTTAAAACAAAAACTTGGAAATGGCTACATGACTGCACGAGACAATATTACAGCCCTGCAAACGGCACTTCAGGATCAGATAATTGGCCAGCCTAACTTGGTTAATGCATTAATCATTGCGCTACTGGCTGACGGACACTTATTAGTAGAAGGCGCACCTGGTCTAGCAAAAACAAAAGCCATCAAAACATTGGCTGACAACATGGAAGGCGACTTTCAGCGTATACAGTTTACTCCCGACTTATTACCCGCCGACATCACCGGCAGTGAAATTTATCGCGCAGAAAGCGGTGAATTTGTTTTCCAAAAAGGTCCATTATTTAATAATCTCGTTTTGGCCGATGAAATAAACCGTGCACCTGCAAAAGTGCAATCCGCTTTATTGGAAGCCATGGCCGAGCGACAAGTGAGTGTGGCCAGCACCACTTATCAGCTAGACGATTTATTTCTAGTCATGGCGACACAAAACCCTATTGAACAAGAAGGTACCTACCCATTACCTGAAGCTCAGTTAGACCGATTCTTAATGCACGTTCGCATTGACTATCCAGATGCTGAATCCGAAACCAAAATACTGAGATTGGCCCGTGGAGAAGCGCAAGCTGAACCTGTAAAAACCATGGACGAAATACTGTCTAAACAGAGTATTTTTGATGCTCGACAAGAGGTTCTGGCCCTTCACCTAAGTGATCGTGTTGAGGAATACATCGTTCAACTGATCATGGCTACCCGTCAACCACAAGGTTACGGTGATGATTTAGCGTCTTGGTTAGAATTTGGTGCCAGTCCTCGTGGCACAATTGCCCTTGATCGCTGCGCCCGAGCACATGCATGGTTAGCAGGTCGTGATTATGTGAGCCCTGATGATGTTCAAGCTGTTTTACATTCTGTACTTCGCCATCGCTTAATTGTGAGCTTTGATGCAGAAGCCTCTGGAATGAATGCTGACCGGATCATCAACGAGTTAATCTTACGCGTTCCGGTACCTTAGGCGGTTACTCATGAATGCTAACGTATCGACTGGAAACTACTTAGATAAGTTTTTTCCTGCATCTGCCGTCACTGATGAACACCAGTTAACGCAACTGCGCCTGCTTGCTAAACGCCTGCGCATAGCTAGCCTGCCACAAATTCATGGCATGCTAAGCGGCGGGCATGCCAGCAAACAAAAAGGGCGCGGTCTAGACCTAGACCAACTGAGGTTATATCAGCCTGGCGATGATATTCGTGCCATCGATTGGCGAGTCACTGCGCGCACCCAAAAACCCCATACCCGCGTTTACAAAGAAGAGCGTGAACGCCCTGTCATGATTTTATGTGATCAGCGTAACCCCATGTTCTTTGGCACCAAACGCAGCTTTAAATCTGTAGTGGCTGCGCAATGTGCGGCACTTATTGCTTGGTCAGCACTGGATCATGGTGATCGCATTGGGGCAATGGTGCTAGGCAATCAAGTTGAATTGGATTTTCGCCCTAAACAAAGGGCTCAGCATGTTTTGCAAATCCTAAAAGCCATCAACGAATGCAATCACCAATTAACCGAAGAAGCACCCATGACCACCAGTTTGAGTAATGGGCTATTACATTTAAAGCAAACAATGAAGCCCGGCACCACGCTTTACATTATCAGTGATTTTTATGATTTAACCGATAAAGACAAAGAAGCCTTATTTTCATTAAGACGCCATAACCATGTAGTGGCCTTACAAGTATTTGATGCTCTTGAACGCGAAGCACCGCCACCCGGGTTGTACCCCGTTACCGATGGCTCAAACCACGGCATACTGGATACTCAAAATAACAGCACACAAAAATCATATAAGCAGGCCATCAGTGTTTGGCAAAACACAATTGAGCAAAGCTTTAAGCACCTAGGCATTAACCATCATCAAGTGGATGCTGGAGAAATTCCGTTTAGTGCATTAAAACTGGCCATTGAGCAAAGAGGTGTACGATGAACCCAAGTACTCAAGCACCTACTCAATCAAACCCTATGCTAGAACAGCTTCGTGACATTCATTTACCCGATGCGGTTTCGTGGTGGCCAATTGCCTGGCCATGGTGGCTAATTCTGACACTGGCTATTACTTTGCTTTGCTTTGCCGTTTACTACCGTAAAAAAAATGCTTGGCGAAAAAAAGCGCTTACCCAATTAAATCATTTTGATAAAATCGATAGTGTTCAGCACGCTATGCAGTGTAATCGATTACTAAAACAAATTTGTTTCAATAAAATAGATCGCTCGTGTGCATCATTAAGTGGTGCCGCTTGGTTGAGTTACTTAGACCAGCAACTGAAGACGCCTATCTTTTCAACTACGTTAGAGTCTTTTGCATCCATTTTGGATAACCCAAATGCATCTATCGATTCAGAACAATTAACATCTGCTTGCCGTCAATGGATAAGGAAAGCCAAATGCTAAGTTTTCAATGGCCTTGGTTATTTTTGTTACTACCTCTGCCACTTCTCGTTTACTTTTTTGTGCCTAAAAAAGAAAAGGTTGTAAGTGAAGTGTATGCCCCTAGCCTAATGATGCTGGCTGATGCAAAACCCAATCAACAGCAGCGTCCTTCTGTCTACATGGTTATATTAACGGCACTTGCGTGGCTGTGCTTGGTATTGGCCGCATCACGGCCTGTATTTGTAGGCGAACCAAAATCAGTCACCAATAGCGATCGAAACATGATGCTGGCCGTTGATATATCGCAAAGTATGCTTGAAGAAGACATGACATTTAGCGGTCGTCAGATAAATCGATTACAAGCTGTAAAAGCTGTATTAACGGGCTTTATTGAGCGTCGACAAGGTGACCGATTAGGCTTGATTTTATTTGGCGAGCGCGCTTATATTCAAACACCTTTAACATTTGATTTAGACACACTACAACAACTACTGGATGAAGCAGTGGTAGGCCTAGCGGGCAAGCGTACTGCCATTGGCGATGGTATTGGTTTAGCTGTAAAACGCTTACAAGACTTACCTGAATCAAACCGTGTGGTTATTTTATTAACCGATGGTCAAAATACAGCAGGTGAAATCGAACCCCTTCAAGCCTCTAAATTGGCTGCTCAAGCCGGAGTGAAAGTTTACACCGTAGGCATTGGTGCAGACGAAATGGTCGTGCAAGGATTTTTTGGGCCACGCCGAGTAAACCCAAGCCGAGATCTTGATGAAACTACTCTTACCACTATTGCCAAAGATACCGGCGGGCAATACTACCGTGCGCGCAACCCTAAAGACCTTGAAGAGATTTACGACATATTAGATAACCTAGAAGAAATAGAAGTAGAGGATCAAGTAATCCGCCCTGAAAAATCTTTATTTCATATTCCTTTAGCGGCGAGTCTTTTACTGGCTTCTCTCTTATATTTATTTAGCGCAGGTGTATTTGCATCTATTAGCCGCTTATTCAAAAAACCAAGTGAGGACAACACCCATGCCTGACTTTCATTTTTTAAGACCAGAATGGTTTTTAGCCATTATTCCTGTCGTTGTTCTTTTTATGATTCAAAGACGTCAGTCAGCGTTGAGTGGTCAATGGAAAAACATTGTTTCTCCTGCCCTTCAGCCTTACATGCTAAAAAAGCAAGACAGCACAAAACAAACAAGCATTTTAAAGTATGCAGCATTGCTAACGGCCGCTTTAACCATTAAAGCCTTGGCGGGACCAAGCTGGAAAAAACAACCTTCTCAAGTATTTAACAGTCAATCGGGATTAATTATTGCGCTGGATTTATCTTTATCCATGACGGCTCAAGATATTTCGCCCTCTCGACTACAAAGAGCTAAATACAAAATATTAGATATTTTAGATTTAAAGCTAGGGAACAATATTGCATTGGTAGCCTACGCTGGTGACTCGCATGTGGCATCACCATTAACCAGAGACATTAAAACCATTCAATCGATGCTTCCGGCACTTGACCCTTATATCATGCCAAAACAAGGCAGTGATGTAAGACGCTTAGTTGATGAGTCTATTAAGTTATTTGAACAAGGAAAAAGCAGTCCTAAAACCTTATTACTGGTCAGTGACGGCATAGAAGAAAACGACATTGAATACGCAGCTTCTGCTTTGAAGGCAGCAAAAATTCAATTGTCTATTTTAGCGGTAGGCACAGAACAAGGTGCTCCAATGGTGCAACCTGATGGCCGTTTTTTCAAAGACAGTAATGGCCAGGTTATTATGCCAGCATTAGAATGGGATAATTTAAGTGCCTTAGCCAACCAGAGTAATGGTCGAATTAGAATGCTCACTAGTAATGATTCAGACATAAAATACCTAACCAATTTTGAGGTTTTAAACGAAGAGTTTGAAGAGACTGAAGAAAGCGTGGTATTCGATCAATGGTTTGATAGCGGTTATTGGTTAATCATTCCCATTTTGTTTTTGTCTTTACTGGGTTTTAGAAAAGGTATTGTATTATCAATATGCTTAATAATGCTTCAACCAGAAGCAACATGGGCGAACGAGCAAACAAATGCTACTACAGTTTCTAACCTGCCTGATATTTTATTAAACAGTAACCAAACAGCCATGAAGCGATTTGAAAGCGACCCTGAATCCGCAGCTGAAACATTTACAGATAAAAAATGGAAAGCCAGTAGCTTATATAAAGCAAACGATCATCAGGCAGCATTAGAACAATGGGGTGAATTTTCAGACACCGAAAGCCTCTACAACCAAGCCAACAGTCTTGCTTACCTTAATCGGCTAGATGAAGCACTGGCCACTTATGAAAAAGTTCTTGAATCTAACCCTGAACATAAGGATGCCAAGCACAATAAAGCCATTATTGAAAAAATGATGCAACAGCAAGATTCACAGCAATCTAATGATCAAAAATCTGATGAAAAAACTGAACAAGATGACTCAGAAAAAGGCGATTCCGACAAGCAAGAACCAGATCAAAGCAAACAAGGTGACGGCGACCCTCAAGACGGTGAAAAATCCGATCAAGAACCATCAAAAAATGGAGAGAAGTCCGAGGCTGACCAAAATCAACCTTCTGATAACCCAGCCAATCAAGAACAACAATCCGAAAAAGACAGCGAGCAGCAATCAGCTGACCAAAACAATCCAGACGATACCGATGAAAAAGCTGATCAACCCACACAAGCGAAACAAGATGGTGAAGAATCATCAGATCAAGAACCGCTAAATGCTCAACAAATATCTAAAAATGCAGAACAAGAACAAGCCATGCAACAGTGGATGGAACGTATACCCGACGATCCTGGTGGCTTACTTAGAAATAAATTTTTGTATCAGTATAAAAACCGAAATAGAAACGATCAAGATGGAGATAGAAAACCGTGGTAATGGCATCAAAATTAATACGATCTGTTTTGTTTCTAATACTTGCCTTCACTAGCCAAGCTAGCTTGGCTGAACTATTTGAAAGCACAGTAGATCGCACTCAAATAGCCGAAGGCGAATCCATTATTTTAACTCTGCGCTATAACAGCAATGTGTTTTCTGGCAACCCCGATTTCACGCCTTTAAAACAGCAATTTGATATTATCAATACTGGTCGTAAAAATAATTTTCAATATATTAATGGCAAAAGTGAATCATCTACCATTTGGACCGTCGCGCTGATCCCGAAGCGAAAAGGCAATTTAGTTTTACCTTCCCTTATGTTTAAAGGTGAATCTACTAAACCCATTCAAATATCAGTTAACAAAGTATCTGAAGCCATAAAAAATCAAGAAAAAGATGTGTTCTTTCATACTGAAGTGGATGTAAAAACTGCTTATGTTCAGGGCCAAGTGTTATACACCGAAAAACTGTACTTTTCAGTGCAGCTTGAGAATAGCCAGCTTGGTGAAATAAAAGTCGACGAGGCCATGGTCGAATCTTTGGGTGAAATTAAGCACTATCAAACACAGCTAAACGGCCGATCTTTTGGAGTCTACGAACGCCAAAGCTTAATATTCCCACAGACCAGTGGTGAAATGGTGATTCCTGGGCCTATTTTCAGTGGTGAAATCAGTAATGGCAGATGGCGCGGTGGCCGCCCTATTCGCATTAGTCATGGCCCAATTACAGTGCCTGTATTACCTAAGCCAGCCAGCTACCCTGACGGCACATGGTTACCCGCCAAAAACATTCAACTGGATTATCAATGGCAAGGTAATGTCGACAATATGAAAGTGGGCGAACCCATTACCTTAGAGCTATCTCTTACAGCGAAAGGTTTAACCAGTGCACAATTGCCTAACTTAGCACTGCACGATGTACATGGTCTTAAATACTACCCAGATCAAGCACAAACATCTGACTCGGCCAATAACAGTGGCGTGATTGGCAAGCGAACACAAAGTATTGCAGTAGTACCAACCAAAGCAGGTAAACTCACTCTGCCAGAAATACGTATTCCTTGGTGGAACACGCAGCATGGCAAACTTGAATATGCCGTTTTACCAGCGCAGCGGTTAAATGCTTTTTCATCTGGCCAAAACAAACAATCACAAACACCAGCACAACCGATTGAAGACTCATCCACTTCAGTACCAACAGATGAGGCAAGCCTCCAAGTCTCTGATAAAACAGAAAGTGGTAATGGTCTATGGATAGTATTAAGTGGGGTATTTGCATTGCTGTGGGTTACAACCCTTGTACTTTGGCTACGCGGTAAATCACAATTTAAGCCGGTTACTACTCAAGAAAATTTCTCAGTACCAGTGGCTAACTTAAAATCCATTAAACAAGCTTGCAGAAATAACCAGCCTGAATCAGCACGTGAAGCCATAATAAATTGGGCCCAACAAGAATGGGATATGCCGTTTGCCAGCTTAAGCCAGGTGAATGAATTTATTTCAGACGAAACATTGAAAACGGCTCTACAAGAGCTGGATTACACCTTGTATAGTCAGACTGGTAATAGCGCATGGCAAGGGGAATACTTATGGCAACTGTTCAAGGCTTACAAGCCTAATCGCTCTCAATCTGCCTCAACAATCCCCCCTTTATACCCAAGCGAGGCAAATTCGAATGTCTAACGAAAAAGATGAAAGCTGCCCTTGCGGCAGCGGCAAACTCTACCAAGAATGCTGTAAAAAAGAATATGACGATGCGAATGATACTCGCGACAAGCTTAAAAAAGCATTAGACGATCCAAGTAAAAGCTTAGAAATCAAAGAGTTATTAAAACAATTCCAATCTAAAAAATAACCCTGTTATTTCTGGTAAATTAACCAATACGTCTATACTTGTTTATATTCAGGAAGAGTATAAACATGAAATCAGCGGTGATAGTCGAGGACGATAAGATTGCTCAAAAGTACATTCAGCGTGCTCTTGAAGGTACGTTAGAATTACACTTTGCAAGTACAGGCAAAGAAGGTGAGCGCATGATTCAGGAACTCAAGCCTGATATCATCTTACTTGATATTGAGCTACCCGATCATAACGGCCACGACATCTGCCACAAGCTCAGATTGAAATCAGAATACCTATTCACTCCCATTTTGTTCATATCATCTAAAACCAATCTTGAAGAGCGCATTAAAGGCTATCAAGCCGGTGGTGATGACTATATAACTAAACCTTTTGAAGCATCTGAATTAATCGCCAAAATCAAAGCGGTTGTTCGCCAGCACGAGCATAAAGAAAGCCTTTCGCAGCAATTTAAAGAGGCTCAAAGCACCGCCATAGAATCTATGACAAGTGCGAGCGAACTTGGATTAATATTACAGTTCTTTGAAAAAACCTATGCCATCAATAATTTCGAACAACTCGCACGCGCCGTTTTCTCACTTCTAAGAGCACTTGATCTGAAAGCATGCCTATTTTTTGAAACCAAAAAAGAGAGTTTTTTTTACTGCAGCGAAGGCGAAAACAAACCCATTGAACAAGACATCATCACAAAGCTTCGCAGCCAACCACGATTTTTTGACTTTGGGCAGCGTACGCAAATCAACTACCCGGTTGTATCTTGCTTAGTTAAAAACATGCCTCTAGATGACCCTGCCAGATACGGCCGCTACAAAGATGTCATCCCCCCCATCTTAGCTTGTGCCAATCAAAAAGTGTTACAGCTTGAAATGGAGTTATTATTGCAAGAACACACCATGAGTTTCTCAGAAAACTTCAAAAATATTCGATCAACACTGGATGATCTCGCAAATGAAATGCGTGTAGGTCAAGAAGATGGCTCCTCCCTTCTTAATACTTTATTTGTTTCTTTAGAAGAAGCCATGCCACGGCTAGGGTTAGATGAAGATCAAGAACTATATTTAATGGGTAGTATAGAAGAAAAGATTAATGAAGCGATGGCAAAGGTTCAAAATTATGAAACGATACAAATGACCTTTGATAACCTAATTCGGTTACTACAACACTTAGTAGATAATCAAGAACAATTAGTTGACCGATTAGTAAGCAAAGACGGACTAGAAATTGAAGCAGGACCAGGTACAAAAGAAAACGACGGAGACGTTGAGTTTTTTTAAATATAGATATAACTAAGCTTTCACTCACTCATCAAGAACTTTTTTAGCTTCCTACACTCATAGCTGTGCACTATCATCTCATTATTCGCTTTAACGCACATTCATCCCGACACATACACTTAAGTAAACTCTAGGATAGCCACCATTAATTCATCACTAGCCAATACAGTTATACTCACAACGATCGCACTACTGGCCTTTGCTGGTAACAGTGTTTTGTGCCGTCTGGCTTTGGGTCACCAGTTGATCGACGCAAATAGCTTTACAATCATTCGGTTATTAAGTGGCGCTGTAACCCTAATTATTCTGCTTACTGTTTTAAACACTGGCCCCTCAGTATTCAAACAAAAGATTAATTCCGATGCATTTAAACGAGCCGCTTACTTATTTATTTACGCCGCATTTTTTTCTTATGCCTACATAATCCTAGATACCGCAAGTGGCGCCTTATTACTCTTTACAAGCGTGCAATTTACCATGTTGACGGTACAATATTTTCAAGGTAACAAGCCCAGTAATCAAGAATTATGCGGACTGCTGTTAGCCATAATGGGATTTATTTATTGGATGCTGCCTAACAGCCAAAGCCCATCTACCATTGGAGCTGTTCTAATGATCATATCTGGCGTGGCGTGGGCCGCATATACGCTAGCAGGAAAACGATCTATAAATGCTAAATTGGATACTGCAAAAAGCTTCACTGTCGCCTTACTATTTATTGTTTTGTTATTGCCTGGCTACTTCTTTATCACACCATTTAATGTAACAACCTCAGGCATAATTTATGCGGTTTTATCTGGCAGTCTGATGTCCGCCATTGGCTATTGGATATGGTACAGCGTGCTTCCCAAACTTAGTATTAGTAGTGCTGCTGTACTGCAATTACTTGTGCCTATTATTGCCGCTGCAGGTGGTTTTATTTGGAATGGCGAACTTATAACTGGATCCTTTGTGGCTGCTTCTATCATGATATTAAGTGGCATTTATCTGGTAGTAAAAAAGAACAACTAATTGTCATAATCTATTTTTACTTCACCCATTTACGATAAAGCGTATACTGAAATCTGTTTTCAACAGTAACGCGATCATGTCAGATTTTACTAAGTTAGATTACACATACAATTATCAAGATTTACCAAACGCTTTATATACCCTTGTAAAACCTCGGGGTATTTCAAACCCACGTCTAGTTGCAACCAGTGAAAGCTGTGCTGAGCTAATTGGCATCGACACCCAATCACTATCGTCTAATGACTCACTAAAAATAATTTCAGGACAAGCCTTATTAAGTAACTGGCACCCACTTGCCATGAAATACGCAGGGCATCAATTTGGGTATTATAATCCCGACCTAGGCGATGGCCGCGGATTATTGCTGGCCCAAATTAAAAAAGCCAGCGGCACCATTTTAGATTTACACCTAAAAGGTGCTGGCATGACACCCTATTCTCGCCAAGGAGATGGCCGCGCCGTATTACGTTCATCTATTCGAGAATTTTTATGCAGTGAAGCATTACACGGGCTAGGAGTACCCACCTCTCGTGCATTATGTGTAATTGATAGCGATACTACGGTTTATCGTGAAACACCCGAAACGGCTTCAATGATAGTGCGTGTCAGCCAGTCTCACATTCGCTTTGGACACTTTGAATTTTGCTCGTTCACTAAACAACATGATTTATTAAGAACCTTATGCGACTCAGTTATTGAACAACACTACCCTGAGTTTAATCAGACCACTGATACTGTACACAATAAATATGAAAAATTTTATGAAGCAACCTTAAAAAGAACAGCCAAGCTAATGGCTCATTGGCAATCTATTGGTTTTTGCCACGGTGTTATGAACACAGATAATATGAGTATTATTGGTGATACTTTCGACTTTGGACCTTTTGCTTTTTTAGATGATTACAACCCTCACTTTATTTGTAATCACAGTGATCACCAAGGGCGTTACGCGTTCAATCAACAACCCAGTATCGCCAACTGGAATTTATCTGTACTTGCCCAAGCTTTACTGCCACTTGCAAATAAAGACATATTGCTTGCATCCCTTGATCGTTATAACGATCTTTTTTCTGAATACTATTTAGAAATTCTATCTAAAAAACTGGGGCTATCAGAAGAAACCCCTAAAGAAAAAAACCAAAAAATAATTGAAAAAACTCTAAGTATGATGGCTAAGTGCCACCTAGATTACACCTTCTTTTTTAGAAAGCTTAGCCGCATCGAAGATGGTCAAGTTAAAACAAAATTAAGAAACATGGCATTAGATGTAAATTCGTTTGACCAGTGGTACCTAGAGTACACAAATACAATAGAATTACAGGGACTGAATTTAACTGACACATTACGTTGTGAAAAAATGGATGCCATTAACCCAAAATACATTTTGCGTAACTACCTTGCTCAAAATGCTATTAACGCAGCACAAGAAGGCGACTATTCTGTTACTCAAACATTACACAATGTCCTCAAGCATCCTTTTAATGAACAACCTGAGCATGAAGAATTAGCACAGCTACCACCAGACTGGGGGAAAAAGCTTGAAATAAGTTGTTCTTCATAGAAGAACACCACTTAAATCAGCAAAAGAAAGCTGTCGATTGTAACCATTTCTACCATATAGACTGGCCCTTTATACCGATCACCCAATTGGGCCAATTGTGACCTATTGCGCCTAACATATTGGGTCTAAACTGATTGTAACAATAATAAAAATACAATTAGTAAAGGTATCGATATGAGTTCATTACCATTGCGATTCATCACAGCCGCCAGCTTATTTGACGGCCATGATGCAGCCATCAATATTATGCGCCGCCTTATTCAAGACCGCGGTGTTGAAGTTATACACCTTGGCCACAACCGAAGCGTTGATGACGTTTTGAATGCGGCCATTCAAGAAGACGCCGATGCCATTTGCCTAAGCTCTTATCAAGGTGGGCATACTGAATACTTTAAGTTTTTAATTGATCGATTAAAAGAATTGGACGCTGAACACATTGCCGTATTTGGCGGTGGCGGCGGCACCATCACTCCAGACGAAATCCAAGACTTACAAAGCTACGGCGTTGAACGCATCTATCACCCAAACGACGGCATGCAACTGGGCCTAGAAGGCATGATTGATGATGTTGTTAAACGTGCAACACAACGTCGTACCTTAAAAGATTTAAACGCCGACTCACAAACAGTTAAAACCGCTCGCTTATTAAGTGCCATTGAAGATGAGGCCATTGACCCAGATACGCTAAACACACTGCGCCAGCAATGGAAAAAATCAGAGCAAGCACCTGTACTGGGCATCACCGGAACCGGTGGCGCAGGTAAATCCAGCCTAACCGATGAAATACTGAATCGATTCACCCAATACCTTCCTAATTTAAAAGTTGCCGTACTTGCGGTTGACCCCACTCGTAGGCGTACAGGCGGCGCTCTTTTGGGCGATCGTATTCGCATGAATTCATTGCGTAATGAAAACCTGTACATGCGCTCTATCGCTACTCGCCGGCAACACGCTGCGACCAGTGTCATGCTGTCAGATTCCATCGCATACTTAAAAGCCAGCCAGTTTGACTTGGTAATTGTTGAAACCGCAGGCATTGGCCAAAGCGACAGTGAAATTGTCGATTATGTGGATCTTTCTACCTACGTCATGACAAGTGAGTTTGGGGCCGCCAGTCAATTAGAAAAAATTGATATGCTGGATTTTGCTAATAGCATAGTAATTAATAAGTTTGAAAAACCCGGCAGCTCAGATGCATTACGTGATGTAAAAAAACAATGGCGCAGAAATCACAATGCTTTCACGGTAGATGATAAAGACGTGCCTGTCTTCCCCACCATTGCCAGTCAGTTTAATGACCCTGGTGTAAACTGGTTATTCCAAAACCTTATTAATCAACTCGCATCAAAAAATATAGGCTTTTCAAAAAAAGCAAAACTCTCTGTCACGTTTGATGCCATCACACCAAAAGGCAGCGCCATTATACCTGGACGCCGTAAACGCTATTTGTCTGATATTTCTGATAACGGCCGCCATCAAGATAACAACCTGATAGCACAAAGTGAGCTTGCACAAAAAGCCCAACACTATTATCAGGTTTTGAATGACCTAGGGGACTCAAAACTTCCGACACCTTTATCTGATTACGAGCAATCTGATTTAACCGAAACCAGTATTGAATTCTCTGTATTACGCCAACGATATCAAGCTGCTATCAATGATATTGACAGCCCATTAAAAACAGCACTTCAACAATGGCCTAAAAACAAACAACAGGTTCAGTCTGAAAGTTTTGAATATAAAGTACGCGATAATATAATTAAAGGTAATAACTACCGCACAAGTCTAAGTGGGCTACCCATTAGTAAAGTGGCTGCGCCTAATTATTCGGATTGGGGCAGTTTGCTTATTTATCTAGGCAAAGAAAATTTACCCGGACACTATCCCTATACCGCCGGTGTATTTCCCTACCGCCGCGAAGGTGAAGATCCTATTCGCATGTTTGCTGGCGAAGGTACTCCAGAAAGAACTAACCGCCGATTCCATTACCTATCATTGGGCCAACCAGCAGCACGATTATCAACCGCATTTGATAGCGTTACACTGTACGGTGAAAACCCTGCACTACGCCCTGATATTTATGGAAAGATTGGCAACAGTGGTGTCAGTATTGCCAGCGTAGACGACATGAAAAAATTGTACTGCGGCTTCGATTTATGCGCTGCAAGTACATCTGTCTCTATGACGATTAACGGCCCTGCTCCTATTATATTGGCATTTTTTATGAACGCGGCCATTGACCAACAAATTGAAAAATACCTAAAAGAGAACAACCAATGGGATGATGCCCAGAAAATAATTAATGAATACTTTAAAAATCAAACACAACCCAGTTACTCTGGTGACTTACCCGAAGGCAATACTGGTCTAGGCTTGGGCTTACTAGGAATCAGTGGCGATAAAGTTGTAGATGCAGCTACCTATGAGTCCATCAAGCAACAAACATTAAAATTGGTACGAGGCACGGTTCAAGCCGATATTTTAAAAGAAGACCAAGCTCAAAACACCTGTATATTCTCAACCGAATTTGCCATGCATATGATGGGCGACATTCAGCAATACTTTATTAACAACAATGTTAAAAACTTCTACAGTGTTTCCATTAGCGGATACCATATTGCCGAAGCTGGGGCCAACCCAATTAGCCAGCTGGCATTTACCCTAGCCAATGGATTTACCATTGTTGAATACTATTTAAGTCGTGGCATGGATATTAATGACTTTGCCAGCAACCTAAGCTTTTTCTTTAGTAATGGTATGGACCCTGAATACGCAGTGATTGGTCGCGTGGCCCGCCGTATTTGGGCCAGAGCCATGAAACATACCTACGGCGCAGACTCACGCTCACAAAAATTGAAATATCACATACAAACCTCAGGGCGCTCACTGCACGCCCAAGAGATTCAATTTAATGACATACGAACCACCTTACAGGCTATGTACGCCCTATTCGATAACTGCAATAGCCTACACACTAATGCATACGATGAAGCCATCACCACCCCCACTGAAGAAAGTGTTCGCCGAGCCGTTGCGATTCAATTGATTATTAACCGCGAACTGGGCATGAACGCCTGTGAAAATCCGCTTCAGGGATCGCACTTCATTGACAAAATGACAGATCTCGTAGAAGAGAATGTGTATCAAGAGTTTGACCGTATAAACGATCGTGGCGGTGTATTAGGCGCCATGGACACCATGTACCAACGCAGCAAGATTCAAGATGAATCTATGTATTACGAGCATAAGAAGCACGATGGCAGCCTGCCTATTATCGGGGTGAATACCTTTCTTGGAAAAGATAGCCAAGATATTTCAGGGAATCTTGAACTGGCCAGGTCGAATGATACCGAGAAAGAACAACAAATTAACAACATTAAAGACTTTCATTTACGGCATGCCAGCTCAGTCGAACAACAAATTACTAAACTACAAGCTTGTGCTATATCAAGAGATAATACTTTTGAATCATTGATAGAAGTCGTTAAAAGCGCATCACTGGGTCAGGTAAGCCATGCCCTATACATAGCGGGGGGTGAATACCGTAGGAACATGTAAAAATAAACCCTCGTGCACTTTATAGTAGGCACTTAATACCCAAGATTAAGCGCCTTGTCCCATTTTAGGTCACTAATGAATTTTCATATAACTTTTACAAATAAAACGTATTTTTGGGTTTTATTTGTAATAAATTGGGTCTAATATAATTGCAGATTTAATTAGTAGTTGGATTTCTGATTAAATTTACACAAATATTACGCTTGCGTAATGAACGATATGTCAGCTTGTCTGACCAGAAATAAAGAGTAAGAAGCATGTCCCGTGTTACCGGTACCGTTAAGTGGTTTAACGATGAAAAAGGTTTTGGATTCATTCAGCAAGAAGGCGGCAAAGATGTATTCGTACATTACAGCGCTATCAGTGGTGAGGTCCGTAAAACCCTAACTGAAGGCCAAGAAGTAACAATGACAGTTACAACTGGTCAAAAAGGTCCACAAGCTGAAGACGTAGTTCCAGCTTAGTGAATAAAAAGAAAGTGGCTTTTGCCGCTTTCTTTTTTTGTCCTCCCCCTATCTATACATTCTATCTTTAATAAATACTTTTTTATTACCCCCCCTATCTACGAAAAAAATAAAACCTCACCCTATACATCACTAACTGCTTAAGGCTTTCCATTATATAAATCCGTGCTAACAGTAAGATTAAAGCTAATAAGTCAAACTGGATTGATCGGGTTTAAAATAAGGTAGGAGGTATTAATAAGAGAACAGTGAAAAAAACTTCGTAAGAAAAATATCGAGTATTTATATTTAACCTGAGATAAGTAGAAATGAACTATAGATTCAAAATAGTAATATAAAATACAGGTCTCTACTTTTTATAACCTTGTTTACATTGATACATCAGAGCATCACCAGCCTCTAGTAATACATCTATCTGGTCATGATGATCAGGGTGATACTCCACAACTCCATAGGAAAATTTAACAGCATAATCTTTTGGATTTATTTGGTTAATCTTCTCAAGATTTTCCTGTACTTTATCAACCAAAATACTGGCACCACTTGAACCTGTATTTAAAAGCAACACCACAAATTCATCACCACCTAATCGAGCAACGATATCTGAACCACGGCAAGTATCCATCAATAACTGAGAAAAAGAAGATAACGCGATATCCCCTTCTTTATGACCATAAGTGTCATTAATTACTTTAAAGTCATTAAGGTCTATGAATACTAGACAGGCATCCTCTTCGTAGCGCTGACAATAATCCAACACCTTTTGGCCTAATAGTTGAAAGCCTCGTCGATTACTAATCTGGGTCAATTCGTCAATTGTTGCTGCGTGATGCGCATACAGTTCAGACTCAACCATAGCGGCTAAATCATCCAATAGATCCAAATCATCTTTAGTCATGCTCCTTGGCTTAGTATCCAGGATACACAAGGTTCCCATATTATGGGCTTCAGCTGGACTTGTTGTTGGCAGCTTTATCGGTCTTCCTGCATAAAAACGAACAAATGGCTCTCCAATAACTAAAGGGTTATCAGCAAAGCGGTTATCTTCGTAGGTATCAGGTATGACTAAAATTTGATCATTAAGAATAGCGTGAGCACAAAAAGACACTTCTCGAGGTGTCTCTTGCACATCGAGACCAGCACAAGACTTGAACCACTGACGATTAGTATCAACCACTGTCACAACAGAAAAAGGCACATTAAACATACGCCGAGCAATTCGGGTAATACGGTCAAATCGCTCCTCTGCAGAAGTATCTAAAATATCAAGAGCTTGGACTGCAGTTAAACGAGCATTCTCATAAGGTGGTATTTTAGGGGGCTGCATAAATTAGTCTCTTAATCCTAATGAGTACTTGGCCTCATTCATGATTAATTCTAGCCTATAAACAATAAAAATATTGGTGATTAATCAATCATAATGAAAATATGAGATCTAAAAATAGACTTTTTGGGAAACTGGCTATTTAAAGGGCCTAAGTTTTAATAAATAAGTGTATTTCACTAAGATGATCAATTAAAACTGGAAGCTATGAATTGTATATAATTACAGACAATAAACGACATTCATAATCAAGCAATGAGAACATTATTACCAAAAGCTTCTAATTAGCCTGAAATGACTTCCAGACAGAGTAAGTATTAACACCACCATGTGATTTTTATGCTACGCGAGACCTCTTAAAGACGCTAGAATAAGCATATAACGTTAATTATTAGGAATCATTGAATGCAAGCCAATATTGTCTTTGGAACGAACGGCACACCTCTTCATATAATCGACAAATCTAACTTTCAAACATGGATAAAAGAACAACCCGTTGCAACACAGGCATGGCTATCCTCTACAGGCTTTAACGGTACAGGGCTATCATTAATCCCAGGGACTGACGGTCAGTTATCTCAAGCTATATATTCAATTGAAAACCCTAAGCAATTTTTTGCATGCGCCGATCTTGCCAAACAATTACCTAAGCAAGCTTTCCAGCTAATTATCGAACCTGATTTACAGTTGAATGCCGCAATCGCATTTGGCTTGGCTCAATACTCTTTCGGTCGGTATAAATCATCTGAGAATAAGCTAGCCCAACTCGTTATTAATGATGAGCAAGTGGTAAATAATGCGCATAAATTCATCGATGCCACTTTTATTGTCAGAGACATGATTAACACTCCTGCCAGTGACATGATGCCTGAACACATGTCACAACTTGTACAAAACATCGCAAAAGAATTTGGGGCTAAATTCAACGAAATCATTGGCGATGAATTGCTTAACGAAAATTACCCAACCATTCATGCAGTGGGCCGTGCCAGCATTCACGCTCCACGCTTATTGGATTTGCATTGGGGAAATAAAAAGCACCCTAAAATCACACTTGTTGGTAAAGGGGTGTGCTTTGACAGTGGAGGCCTAGATATTAAGCCATCAGCCGCCATGCGCAACATGAAGAACGACATGGGCGGCGCAGCCCATGTAATGGGCCTAGCTCATCTAATCATGAGTCATAACCTGCCCATTCAATTAAGGGTCCTTATTCCAAGTGTTGAAAATGCTGTCTCAAGCAATGCTTTTCGTCCTGGAGATGTCCTAACCACCCGAAAGGGTTTAACAGTTGAAGTCGATAACACTGACGCAGAAGGCCGATTAGTACTCTGTGACGCACTATCTGAAGCCTGTAACGATGATCCAGAGTTGATTGTGGATTATGCAACGCTTACGGGTGCCTGCCGTGTCGCATTAGGAACAGAGCTTCCCGGCTTTTTCAGTACGGATGCATCCGTTGCTGCAAACTTAATGTCAGCCGGTCTAAAGTCAGAAGACCCTGTATGGCAATTACCCCTACATAAGCCATACAGAGAGTTACTAAAAAGTGATATTGCTGACATGTCTAACTGTGCCAGCACCCCATTTGGTGGTGCTATTACAGCAGCCTTGTATTTGAATGAGTTCATTGAAAAAGACATTCCTTGGGTGCATTTTGATGTAATGGCTTGGAATAACCGCCCCTTGCCAGGTCGGCCTATTGGTGGAGAGGCCATGGGGATGAGAGCCGTTTTTGAATTATTACAGTCAAAATATCAGTAAATAAACCCACTTAAACTGAGCGGTATAAAAACTTTTTGTACCGCCGATTTAACATACCGCCTTTCCTCTCTTTACCTGTCTGTATGTTTTTCATACAAAACTAGACTTTAAAATCTCTGTCACTTCACTATAATGCCCCTGCTTTGTGGAATACCGTAAAGCATCTTAAGTATTTAGCGCCGATTTTACGTTTCGGTTAGCAGGAGCCATTATGAACACCCAAAGTCCCAGTACCCATTCAAATACAAGCACGACCACACTTAACAACACCTCTGGCAGCATTGTTGTTTGCGCCATGTATAAATTTGTCAGCTTAGATAATTACCAAGAAATCAAACCAAACCTGCTTAAGATAATGGAAGACAATGCCATCAAAGGCACCCTACTATTGGCTACCGAAGGTATTAACGGTACCGTAGCCGGCACTCGAGAAACCATCGACATATTATTAAATTGGCTACAATCAGACGACCGATTAGCCAACATTGAATACAAAGAATCCTATACTGAAGTTATGCCGTTTAACCGCACAAAAGTTAAACTGAAAAAAGAAATTGTAACCATGGGCGTTGAAGGCATCGATCCAAAACAAGTCGTTGGCACATACGTAGACCCAAAAGACTGGAATGCTTTAATCAGCGACCCCGATGTAATTTTAGTAGATACACGCAACGATTATGAATACCAAGTAGGTACCTTCCAACACGCCGTAAACCCTGATACTGAAACCTTCCGTGAATTCCCACAATATGTAAAAGAAAACATGGACCCAGCTAAGCACAAAAAAGTTGCTATGTTTTGTACAGGTGGTATTCGCTGTGAAAAATCTACTGCCTATATGAAAGAGCAAGGTTACGAAGAGGTTTACCATCTAAAAGGCGGCATTCTTAAATACTTAGAAGAAGTACCAAAAGAAGAAACTATGTGGGAAGGTGAATGCTTTGTTTTTGATGAACGTGTAACCGTTAATCACGACTTAGAGCGTGGAGAATACGACCAATGTCACGCTTGCCGCCTACCCATTACTGAAGAAGAAAAACTAAGCGAAAAATATCAAAGAGGCGTTAGTTGCCCTCATTGCTTTGATAAAATTTCAGATCAACAAAAAGAACGCTTTGCTGAACGTGAACGCCAAGTCGAACTGGCTAAAAAACGCGGTGAAGTACACATAGGCAGTTATGTAAAAGAAACCATCAATGCCCATCGTGAACAAAAGATAAAAGAACGTGAAATGCAAAAACAGCGCAGCCAAAAAACTTAACGCTACAAAGCTAAAATTCAGATCAACTAGCAACTAGTTATATCAAAAAAAAGGCCTGTATTTAATATACAGGCCTTTTTACTTTAAAATCTTATACATGCTTAAAACACACCTACATTAAATTAAACTAATCTATCGTCATCATCTTACTGACAGGAAAATCTACTTCAATGGTGCTGCCACCATCAAGATACTCAACACGATTACATACCCGATTAATTAAACCAATTCCTCTGCCAAAAGAGTCCTCATTACTAGAACCCGTTAGCTGCTTCACATCAAATCCTGATCCTGAATCAGACAATCGAATCCTTAAAATCAGCTCATCATCTTTAATCAATTTAAAATTAATTTGGATCAAAGCATTGTCTAGGTTTTCTAACCGATCTTGACGTTGTTGATAATATTCAACAAAGCCTTCTTCTGTTTTTTTCAACTCAGATGCCAGATCTAAAATACCATGCTCCAAGGCATTACTGTACATCTCAGTTAACACCAATCCAATCACATCTTTATTGGGTCGCATCAGTGTTTGTGCACCAAGTATCGACATAATCTCTTCAACTGGGTTTGCACGCCTAATGTCTTCAGCTTCTAGCTGGCAACTCATGCGCCATAAAATACCACCATAGTTGTCTTCTACAGAAAGCGAACCTCCTGCTTTTTGATTGATAACAACAGGGCCAGATGACACTTCGAACAAAGTAATATCATCACGTTGCTCAGCGTCTAAAATAAAGTTATGCAGCTTCTCTAAAATGGCACCTATGGTGTCTTTCGTTCCTGATTTGAAGCAACTTAGCAAACGCTCTTCTTCAAAAAATTCACCCTCAGGACTTTCGGCTTCAATTATTCCATCGGTAAAAAATATCACTCTTTCACCTTCAGCTAAACGCCTGACTTCAAACCCTTTATTGAACTTACTTTGATCTTTTTCAACACCCAACGGCATATTATTAGACGGCAAAGTCTCTTTAATAGATCCATCTGCATTAATCAGGTAAGCATCCGGTAAACCACCACCCCATATTTGTAAGCTATCCCCTTGAGGGTTCAATTCAATAATACTGGCACAACAAAACATATAGTCTGGCAGCATAGTGGCTAGCATTTTATTAAATTCGAAAGCGATCTCACCCACACTTAGATGCCTTAAAGCTAACTGATCAAAGCTATTAGCAATTGGCAATGTTCCAATTGATGCGCCCAACCCGTGACCGGTAAAGTCACCTAAAAACACATATAAGCCGCCTACAGGACTGGGGGCTGACAATAAAATATCACCATTAAATGTTGAAGCAGGTGCAATATGACTGCGAAGATTATTACAGTCGCTTAAGTTATGCTCCATGGCTGTGTTGAAAATATGAGCAACAATATTTTGCTCTCTTTCCCAGCGGCTATTATGAAGCGTTAACTCTTTGTGTTTTTCAGTAATATCTTTGGTTAATTCGCGAATGCGGATATGTGCGGCTATTTTGGATTTTAAAACAGCGTCATTATAGGGCTTGCTAAGAAAATCATCTCCACCCGACTCTAAGCATTGACTCAACGCCTTGTCATCTTCAAGCGCCGTTAAAAATATAACAGGCACGTAATTACCATCTTTTTGTAATGCCTTAATTTTTTTGGTGGCTTCTAAGCCATCCATAACCGGCATAATCACATCCATCAATACGATATCGATTTCATGTTTTTCATAAATTTCAATGGCATTTAAACCATTTTCTGCTTCTAAAACTGTGTGACCATCATCCTCTAACAACCAAGTCAGGATAGCTCGATTTGTAGCTTGGTCATCAACAACGAGTATCTGCATATTTATACGAACTTAAATTTCTTGTCAAAATGAGCGATTGAGAATATTTTCATGAGATTAGGCTGGCAATTCTTTACCTCAATAGCGCAATCTTCAGCACCTAAGTGATTTTTCATATTTAGTAACATACCTAAAGCACTACTATCTATATAATCTGTTTGCGCCAAATCAAGAGAAAACTTCAAGTCAGTATTCCCGTGCTCACTGTAAGACTCTCGGAATAACTGCAGAATATTAAAATCAAAACGCCCAACAATTGAGATTGTGACATTTTGCCCATTTTGGGTTGAGGTTACGTTTGACATATCATGGCCCTTATTTGTCCTTATTAGATTAGGATAGTTGTTGAATTGGATTTTGCTAAAACAACTGATATGTTTTTTAACTAAATAAGCATACATAACCTAGCTGGTGACAAAGTGGCCCAAAACACCCAAAAGAATGGAATATATAAGTGGTTTTTGATCGTAATTGGCTGGATTTCGGTGATTCTAGGCGTATTCGGGATATTCTTACCATTATTACCCACGACCCCTTTCTTGCTTCTGGCCGCTGCATGCTTTGTTCGGTCTAGTCCTCGATTTTATCAATGGTTAGTTAGCCATCCAAAGCTAGGTAAGTACGTATTACACTATTTAAATGGTGAAGGTATCCCTATGAGAGCTAAGGTCATTGCTATTGTCATGATCTGGGTGACCATGAGTTTTTCGGCTTGGCTGGTAGTACCGATTATTTGGGGAAAAATCGTTTTACTGATAATTGGGCTATGTGTCAGCATATATATCTATCGCCAACCCACAGCCACTAACTAGCTTCTTTTTAAGGTAATAACCAGACCTACCTAACCCAAACCTCTACACGTCGATTTTTCAGGCTGCTATTACCGTTAAATCCGGCAACAGGATTAAAGTCTCCATATCCATTTACCAAATCAGGGTAAATCCCTAAGCGTGTTAGTTCACGCCTAACGGCCATGGCTCTTAACTTTGACAAAAGCTTAGATCTTTGTGCATTTTTACGCTTATCGCCAAATCCAATCAACATCACTTTTGCAGCTAATTTATCATTACCCTGTGCGCCAATTGAGTCCACTTTTTGGCTAGATCTTAAAAAATACGCGACTCGTTGAATATCTTTCCTAGCTTTATTATCAAGTTTTGCACTGCCTTCATTAAATCGAAAGTTAATGCTTAATCGTTTCGCACCACTCACAATACTCAAATAATCTTCAGGTAAGTCCTTACTCAAAGCCATGTCCATAGACACTACATTTTGCGAAATAAACCCTTCAGACTTTACAATTTCTTGACCACGAATACCCTGAGAGAAACCCATAAACTCACTCACAAATTCGTTATTATGCTCTGGCTTTGTATATAAAAATAAACGTCTAGATAATGCATAATCTTCTGTGGCCACTGTCATTTCACTTGGCTTAAATGCTTGAGTAGGTCCATCACTCACCGCCAGTAATTTACTTTTTCCAACAAACGCCATACCAATAAAACCGATGCCCCCTCGATCTTGTACCACATTATTTACAAGCTCTTCACTAGACTCAAAACGTATCGCTTTTGGATTAAGCTTATGTGTTTTTCCTAGCACCATATTTTTAAAACTGTCCCAGGTACCTGAATTTTCGTCTCGGGCGTATAAGTTGATCATTTGATCTGGACCACCTATTTCAGACCAGTTACTCACACCCCCTGAAAATATCTGACCTAACTGAGCCTTGCTTAGCGAGCCCAAAGGATTATTTGGATTAACTACAATAGCCAAGCCATCTATACCAAGAATATACTCTGAATTAGACGACCGTAAATCCAAAGCACTTCCTTCTAATTTAACTTCTTTGTCTTTTACCGGTCTAGAAGACGCCCAAATTTCAGCATCACCATTGATAAGGCCTTTATAACCTGTGCTTGAACCATGAGCAGCTACTTTAATCTGAATGGTCTTACCTTGGCTTACCAGGTCACCTTTAATCACACTTTCATTTTGTTTCATTAATGGTTGCACACGCACATTTAAAAGTCCCTTTGCTTTTAAATAGGCAACAGCCATTGTAGGCGCTAAACTTCCACCAATAGTATTGGAACCATGAATGGTAAATAAGGTAACGACCGACGCATTACCCGCAATCGATTCAAATGGTTTAGGCTTTATAAGAATTTGATCAAGTGAGGCTTGCCACCGAGTTTCTTTGTCGCTTACGTTTGCATATGCTGGACTAAAGATTTGGCTTAAAAGTATAAAAATAAGTGTGCAGTATTTATTCATGTAATGGATATATCCAATTATCGGTATCATTGCACGGAAGGATACGTGTGAATTATTACAGTTTTATGACAGGTTAAGCCTACCAATTCATTCAATAAAAACTTTTAATCAGACGAAAAAAAACCAGCTTTCGCTGGCTTATTCATCTTCTATAAAAATAGAAAATTAAGCTTCATCAGGAATCGCAGCATCCATTAACGCTTTAAGTTCACCATTTTCGCCCATTTCAGTCACGATATCACAACCGCCTACTAACTCTCCATTTACCCATAACTGTGGGAACGTTGGCCAGTTAGCATATGCAGGCAAGTTAGCACGCACATCTGGATTAGACAGCACGTCAACGTAAGCAAAACGCTTACCGCATTCCATTACAGCTGCAACCGTACGGGCAGAGAAACCACACTGCGGTGCGTTAGGGTTACCTTTCATGTACAAAAGAACGGTATTTGATTCAATTTGTTCTTTGATTTGATCTAGGATCTCAGACATAAGCACTCTCTCAATTATCAAACGCTGATTATTTTCGCACATTTTAACGAATAACCTAGTAGTTTGCTAGGTTATCACACCACCAAGACAGTCTGTGCCATTCAATTATTTATGAACCCTCTAAATAATCGTGTTAAAACTGGTATTTAACACCAAAATTAATCGACTGTGGCTTACCAGGTCGGTAACCGTAAGGCTTGCTAGACACTAGATACACTTCATCCAATACGTTATCTAATGAGCCATACAACTCTAGATCAGAAAGCACCTGATAGGTAGCTGACAAATCCACTACCCAATACGCTGGAATTTTTTGGGCTTCGGGAATACTGCCCTCACCTGAAATAGTTCGCATGTCACTTTGATACAAAACAGATGAATTTAACGTCCATTTCTCATAGTTAATACCTGCTTGAAGATTCAATTTATGAGCGGGCAAATACGCTAATTCATAACCTGCTTTAATCTCCTGGCCTTCTTCACCAAATACCCCATTGGTATCGGTAAAATCCTCTTTAAATTGCCCATTACTATAAGTATAGGTAAATGCCAAAGGCACATGGTAAGCCGCTAGCTCAACGCTGTGCTTCCAACCGGCTTCTAAACCAAACACCAAAGCACTGCCCGCATTGGCTTGAGTGCCTGCGATACTGCCATCACAACCTTGAGACTGGGCGCATGACCCACTGAACTGCTCATAGTCATTCATAAAGCCAATCACCTCTAACTGGCCTACACCTGAATAACGAAAACCCAATTCATAATTTGTACTAAACTCAGGTTCAATATTACTGTTACCACTTGGGGTAGCCGCAGTGAAACCTTTATAAATACCTGCCAAAACACCCAGGTCTTCATTCATTTTTCTGAAAAAACCTACTCCAGGTAAAATAACTGACTGAGTTAATGTTTCTTTGCTTTCTAAAATCCCTGTCAAAGTACCAAAACTACTCTTAGTGGTTTCAATATTTTCATTACGTACACCTACCGTAATGGTGTTTTTACCCCACTCAATTCTATCTTGGACATACACGGCCAAAGCATTGGCTTGAATTTCACTGTCTACCGTGGTCTTAAAGGTACCATTAACGGCCGTTATACTTCCGCCCACCGCCATGGTGTAATTTTGTTCAGTATGAAAACTTTCTACCGCATCTTGATGCAGGCGAATACCCACCTCTAAATTATGAATAGCACCTGTAGTGAAAAAGGATTGGTTAAGTCGAGTTTGAATACCCTGAGAAATGTATTCGCGAGCGTTATTACCAATGCGTAATTGCTCTTCTGCTGTTGACGAAGCCGCATCCCCCGTTAATACATTGTAATAAGCACTATAAGTTGAAGGATCATTAATGGCATCAAGTATGCTGATACTGCTGGAGTTAAAACCGTTTAATTTGAACCAATCACGTGAAAAGTCATTACGATACACATCAGTACTAATGGTTAAATCACTGGTTTCCATCACATGACTTAACTGAAATTGAGTGTGCTGCCATTCACTTAAATCCAATTGCGAGGCGGCATAGCGGCGAAATGAATCTGCATCAAAATCGGACTTCGTTAAACCTAAATAGGTTTCATCAGATGATTCATCCGCATAACCCAGCTTAAGTTGAAACACATGACTGGTTTCTCCCATGATCTGCCACTGAGTTTTAATTAATGCATCGTTACGTACAAATCCGGTATCACCACCTGTGTCTAAATTTTTGAAACCATCGGCACTAACACGTAAACCTTCAACTAAATAACTAAAGTCCCCCACCTGCTGACCCTGATAAGCATTCACACGCTGATAGTTATCCGTTCCATACTGAACATCTAACTCACCTTCGGCGACATACGGAATATGACGACTGACCAAGTTTATTGCACCACCTACCGTGGCTGGACCATATTGAATAGTTGATGGCCCTTTAAATACTTCTACCGCACTCATACGAGAAACATTAGGAAAATAATAAGCAGCTGGCGCAGAATAAGGCGCAGGACCCGCCAGCACGCCGTCTTCCATTATAGTGATTTTTTTAGAACGTTCTGGCGATGTACCACGTAAACCAATGTTAGGGCGTAAGCCATAACCGTCTTCTTCTTGTAAATTCACACCGGGTACTGCATTTAATATTCGATGAATATCCGTGTATTCAAATTTTTCTAATTCTAGTTCGTCCAATAAAATGGCTGAACCTGGCTGGGTTAACACCGCATCTTGACCACCGGTGATGTAAACCTTGCTAAGATCCAGCTCATCATTTGATCCTTGCGCAACAGCCATTAACGAAAACACACTCATTAAAGGTGTCATTAAAACAATTTTTAATTGTCGGTTAATCACCCGATCACTCCACATTCTATAACTGGCTTTTAGAACTAATAGCCAAAACTAATCTTGTTAACCACAAATGGGGCCA
>JAWUVN010000059.1:0-43715 GCA_034112345.1 Bermanella sp.
TTTAAGTTTTACTTGTTCAGTGGATCGAGACGCTATCCGCTCGTTATGGCGCTGCATTTGGTATTTTATTCGCAACTACTCTCATAATTGGCGCTATGATTAATAATCTAGTGGCTGAGTTAGTAAAGGTAACGGGTCTGGCTGGAACAGACAGGCTGTTTGGCGTGGTCTTTGGAGTAACTCGTGGCCTCATATTGGTAATGGCCGCTATTTATGGGCTACAGATGACACCGCTGAGTAAAGACCCATGGTGGCAAGAGTCATTTTTTATACCGCATTTTGAATTAATGGTCACCTGGTCAAAAGCTATTTTACCAGGTGCTGCTGAAACTTTTCTTACACTAGGCGAGTCCACAAAAGGCTAGCCAGTTAATCACTTTAAGAGGAATCGCCATGTGTGGCATTGTTGGTTTAGTTGCTAAGAGCAACGTGAATCAAGGGTTGTATGATGCTCTTACTGTTTTACAGCATCGTGGACAAGACGCAGCTGGAATGGTGACGTGTGACGAAGGCCGTTTTTACTTACGTAAAGACAATGGCTTAGTTAAAGATGTATTTAGATCTCGTCATATGAAACGTTTGGTAGGGAGTATGGGTATTGGTCATATTCGTTATCCGACAGCAGGCAGTTCTACTTCGGCAGAAGCCCAGCCATTTTATGTGAATAGCCCATACGGAATTGTATTGGCTCATAATGGTAATCTTACGAACACGGCTCAATTAGTGAATGAAGTGTATCGTGAAGATTTACGCCACATTAATACAAATAGTGATTCTGAAGTTCTACTAAACGTATTTGCACACGAATTACATGCTCAAAAAACGTTATTACCAAATCAAGATGATATTTTTGAAGCCGTTAAGCGTGTACATAAGCGTGTTAAAGGTGGTTATGCTGCAATCGCTATGATTGCTGGTTACGGCGTTGTTGGATTTCGTGACCCCAATGGTATTCGACCTGCAGTATATGGTAAACGTGATACTGAGCAGGGTGTAGAGTACATGATCGCCTCTGAAAGCGTTGCTTTGGATGCGCTTGGGTTTGACTTGGTTCGTGATATTGAACCAGGCGAAGCTATTTATATTAGCGAAGATGGTGTGCTTCACTCGCAGCAGTGTGCTGAAAACCCTAAGCTGACTCCTTGTATTTTTGAACACGTATATTTTGCTCGCCCTGATTCTATTATGGATAAAATTTCTGTCTATAAAGCGCGTTTAAAAATGGGAGCACGTTTAGCAGAGAAAATCATGCGTGAACGCCCTGATCATGATATTGATGTGGTTATCCCAATACCGGATACAAGCCGAAGCAGTGCCCTTGAACTTGCTAATCGCTTAGGGGTTAAATATCGTGAAGGCTTTATGAAAAACCGATATATCGGTCGTACTTTTATAATGCCTGGGCAGCAATTGCGTAAAAAATCAGTAAAACAAAAACTAAATGCGGTAGACCTAGAGTTCCGAGGCAAGAATGTTTTATTGGTTGATGACTCGATTGTACGAGGCACGACTTGCGAACAGATTATTGAGATGGCCCGTGAAGCAGGTGCAAATAAAGTGTATTTTGCAAGTGCTGCGCCACCAGTGCGCTATCCAAATGTATATGGCATAGATATGCCGGCAAAAGAAGAATTTATAGCCAATAACCGCACAGTTAAAGAAATTGAAACGGCTATTGGAGCTGATTGGCTTGTGTATCAAGACCTTAAGGACTTGGTAGAGGCTACATGTGATGGTGCAGATGTTAAATATGAATTCGATTGCTCGGTATTCAATAGCGAATACGTAACGGGTGATATTAACGATGAGTATTTAGAGAATCTTCAAACCAAGCGTAATGACGCTAAGAAAAAAACAACTGAAGCTGAGATCGGAATTATCGATTTACACAATGATGATACGGCCGAATAAAGGTAAGCATGTCGGATAATAAACGTTACAACTCAGAACTTGATGGTGCATCTTTTGAAACCCTAGCAGTAAGAGCGGGGCAAGTTAGAAGCGCAGAGCATGAGCATGGTGAGGCCATGTTCTTAACATCTAGTTATGTTTTTGGAAGTGCACAAGAGGCCGCTGCTATTTTTGGTGGCGATGAGCCTGGAAATGTATATACGCGTTATACCAATCCGACAGTCCGAAATTTCGAGCAGCGCTTAGCGGCTTTAGAAGGCGCTGAGCAGTGTGTTGCAACAGCATCTGGAATGTCAGCAATATTCTCTACCATTCTAGGGTTGTTATCACCGGGTGATCATATTGTTTCTAGCCGAAGCATATTTGGTTCGACAAATGTTATGTTTAAGAAATATGTCAGTAAGTTAGGTATCACAGTTGATTATGTTTCTTTAACGGATACCTCTGAGTGGGAAGCGGCTATTCAAGAAAATACAAAGATGTTTTTTCTGGAGTCGCCTTCTAACCCGATGAATGAAGTTGGCGATCTAGCGGCATTGGTTTCATTGGCCAAATCAAACGATATTTTAGTGACGGTTGATAATTGCTTTTGTACGCCTGCATTGCAGCAACCATTAAAATACGGTGTTGATGTTGTCATACACAGTGCGACTAAATACATTGATGGCCAAGGCCGTTGCTTAGGTGGTGCTGTACTTGGTCGTTCCGAATTAATGGAAGAGGTGGTGGGCGTTTTAAGAAGTGTTGGCCCAACCATGAGCCCATTTAATGCATGGGTTATGCTTAAAGGTCTTGAGACATTAAATATTCGCATGAAAGCTCACAGTCAAAGTGCAAGTGAATTGGCGCATTGGCTACAAGAGCAGCCATCTGTTTTGGCTGTGCATTATGCGGGGTTAGAAGGTCATCCTCAGCATGCCTTGGCTAAAAGTCAGCAAAAGTTATTTGGCGGTGTTTTGGCGTTTGAAGTGAAGGGTGGAAAAGAAGCCGCTTGGGATGTGATTGACAGTACTCGCATGCTTTCAATAACGGCTAATCTAGGTGACGCTAAAACAACCATTACCCATCCTGCTACCACAACTCATGGTCGTGTTAGTCAAGAAGAGCGTGATAACGCTGGTATCTCAGATGGCTTAATTCGCATTGCATGTGGCCTAGAAGATATAGAAGACATTAAGCGTGATCTATCTTTTGGTTTAAGTCGTATTTCTTAGTTAAAAAATAAACAAATAATAAAGTCAGGATATTTATGGATGCTAAGTTACTTGCTGTATTAGCGGCACTAAACAGTGTTGTTTTAGGTAAAGAGCATCAAATTAAATTATCCATCAGTTGTTTATTGGCCCAAGGTCATCTATTAATTGAAGATTTACCTGGTATGGGTAAAACGACACTTAGTCATGCAATTGCTAAAGTGTTGGGTTTACAGTATCAGCGTATCCAGTTTACCAGTGACATGCTGCCCTCTGATATTGTGGGAAGCAGTGTCTTTCAACAGCAAGTTCACGGGCAAGATGCTGGATTTGTCCTGCACAAGGGTCCTGTTTTTTCCCAGCTGGTTCTTGCTGATGAAATTAACCGAGCCACTCCAAAGACTCAAAGTGCTTTGTTAGAAGCAATGGAAGAGGGTCAGGTGAGTATTGATGGTAAAACACAGCTTTTACCCAATCCGTTTTTTGTGATTGCAACTCAAAACCCATCTTCGCAATCAGGTACTTTTCCGCTTCCAGAATCTCAGCTTGATCGATTTCTAATGAAAATTGAATTAGGTTATCCGACAGAAGAAGCAGAGCGTATGTTGCTCGAAGGCAAAAAAAATAATCTCTCTAATATTAATGCAATGATTACGCTAGACGATTTTTTTGCTTTCCAAGATCAAATAAAAAATGTCGTTACTAGTTCTGCGTTGTTAGATTATTTACAGCGATTAGTCTTTGCAACACGACATAATAAAACGTTGAGTTATGGTCTGTCACCTCGCGGTGCTTTAGCTCTACTTAATGCATCAAAGGCTTGGGCCATGCTGTCAGGCCGAGATCATGTAATCCCTGATGATGTTCAAGCTGTATTCTTACCGGTGTCAGAGCACCGATTAGCTTCGGCTATGGGCCGATATGATTCGAGCTTGTGCCAAACTATTCTTAATACTACACCTGTGCTGTGATAGCTGGAATACAGCATTATTTTGAGCGTAAATACCTAAACTGGCTGGATAAAAGGTTGGGTTCTCATGATTCTGTATTGCTGACACAGAAGCGGATTTTCATATTTCCAAGTCGTATCGGCCTTTTCTTTTTAGTCTTGATTGCACTGATGTTTTTAACAGCAGTGAATTATCAAAACAACCTGCTGTTTAGTTTCTCCTGCTTATTGGTATCCATCATGATATCGGCAATTGCATTCACCTATCGAAACCTGTCAGGCCTTAAGATATCAGCAGGTAAATGCACATCTGTATTTGAAGGCGAATTTGTAAATGTAAATGCATTACTTTCATCGAGTAAAGGTGATACCAAAGAAGGTGTGTATCTTGGGTTTGATCGCAATAGTACGGCTCAGTTGGATGCGATTAGTGATGAGGTGGTGGGGAAGTTACGCTTTAAAGCTAAAGCAAGAGGCTGGGTAGATGTGCCTCGTTTTACCTTGTTTAGTCATTACCCTCTTGGGTTACTGAGATGCTGGACGTGGGTTAAGTTAGATTTTGATGCTGTTGTCTATCCAGCGCCTATCTTTATGCCTTTTAAGCGTTCATTAATTGATGAGGGTGACGAGATAAATGAAGACGAGGTTGATTGCTTGGTAAAGGGGCAGTCGGCTGATGATTTTTATGGCTTTAAAATCTACCAGCCGGGAGACTCGCTAAAGCACGTTGCTTGGCGACAATATGCCAAAACATCGCAACTATTAACTAAAGAGTTCTCATCATACGAAGGCGTTTCTCGTTGGTTGGATTGGAGTGCATTAGAAGGTGTTTCTGTAGAGCGTCGATTACAAATAATGTGTGGGTGGGTGCTTGAGTCCGAAAAAAAATCAGATGAATATGGACTTTCGATTCCAGGGTGTCGTATTGAGCTAGGGCAAGGCGATGCGCACAAGCATGAATGCTTAAGCGCTTTAGCATTACATGGTTTTAAAGCTGGGAAAGACGGCAAAGGTATAGTGGAAAGCAATAGGAGTGGGGGCTAGCATGCAAATTAATGTATTAAGCCAGCGTGCTCTGTTTTTTTTATTCACTAGTGTTTTACTGTCTTTATTTTTACATTTTGAATTTTTACCTGCTTGGACGTTGATTTTGGCTCCGTCAGTAATAGCATGTCGATATGCAATTTACATAGGCAAGGTCAAATCACCAAACGCATTTATTAAAAGCTTGCTGGTGTTGGCTGGTTTTTCTGGTGTGTATTTTAGTTATGGATTGTCCCTTTCTATAGAATCTGCTGTCACCTTGTTGGTGGCAGGTTTAGCGTTAAAACCGTTGGAAGTGCAGTCAAAGCGGGATAGTTATGTTCTGATATTTTTATGTTACTTCGTTCAAAGTCAACATTTCTTATTTGATCAGGGGCCATTAGCGTTTATTTTAGTTTTAATTTGTTTATTTTGTACCTTGCTTGCACAGGTGGTGATCAATCAAAGTGAGCAATCTACAAGTCATGTTAAAGTGGTGTCTAAAATATTTTTACTGTCTATCCCGCTTACAGTATTTTTATTTTTTATATTGCCTAGATTGGGCCCTTTATGGTCTTTAAATATACCCACTAAGTCAGGAGTGGTAGGTTTATCAAATTCCATGTCACCGGGAGATGTCAGTGAGCTTGGTAAAAGTGATGAGCTTGCTTTTAGAGTGAAATTTGAGGGTGATGTGCCTCCCATAAATGAACGTTATTGGCGGGCGTTGATACTGGATTATTACACGGGTGAAACTTGGGATAGCCGCTATACAACCGAAATTGATTGGGCTTTAAGTCGTCAATCATTAAGCGAGCCTTCTTATCGCTATGAGGTGATTTCAGAAGCACATGAGCAACGCTGGTTATTTGCTTTAGCAGGTTCGTTACCTTTACAGCGTGATATTGGTGTCACAGAAGATGGGTTGCTCAAAAATAAGTATAAAGCGCTCAATACTTTTCAGTATCGTGCAGCAGCTCCAATGACAGGGGGGGGAGTTCAAACGCAATCGGGAAGGGATTTTTTACGTCCTTTAGAGCGTCAAGCGTATTTGCAGTTACCTAATCCAAATTTAAACCGTAAAGCTCAAATGCTATCCAAGGAAATAAAATCACAGGCAAGGGGTGCTCTCGAATTTCTAGACGGTATATCCCGTTTCTATCGATCACAATCTTATTTTTATACACTTAGCCCTGGTGTTTTAAGTAGTGATAGCCGTATTGATGAGTTTTTGTTTGATACTCAGGCTGGTTTCTGTGCGCATTATTCAGGCAGCTTGGTCTATCTGTTAAGAAGTGCCGGTGTACCTGCTCGGGTTGTTCTAGGTTACTTGGGAGGAGAGTTGAATAATGTTGGGGGGTATTACTCTGTGTATCAATACGATGCACATGCTTGGGTCGAAATGTGGGTTGAAAATGAAGGCTGGATGCGAGTCGACCCTACAGGATGGGTGTCACCAGAAAGAGTAGAAAGTGGAATGGAGCGAGCTGTTAGTCAAGAGTTTGTGGGTTTCAAGACATCATCGAAATGGATTAAAAATATGCGTCAACAATTTCAGGCGCTTAATTTTTATTGGAATGAATGGATGTTGAACTATAAGGGTAGCAAGCAACAAGAGTTCTTAGATTCTATATTCGGTAAGCGAGACGCGTTTAGTTTATTTTTAACCATGTCTGGCATCTTTATTGGGTTGTTGTCGTTTATATTCTTAATCGTGATGGGGGGGCGTGTTTTTTCTAGAGACACTCGACAGATTCGATTCTTTAATGATTATTTGAAAAAACTAAATAGGCTGGGATTAGATGTAAATAATGCCATGACTTTTATGCAAATAGAGGCCCGGTTGGTAGCTCGTTATCCCGGTTGCCAGCGTGAGGCGAGTAACTTGACCCGGAGTTTAAATAAAGCCTTTTTTGAAAGAGGAATCAGTGATTTTGATAAAGATACCCACCTCAGAAATCGAGCATTGTTAAATCAAGTAATTAAGGTTTGTCGAAAAAAATAATCACTCGTATTACCCCTCCTTTTCCTTGAATTTCAAAAAATGAATGCGCTATTCGGCCGAACTTATTTGCTGTAGTGTGATCTATAGATGCTTGGTGGTTTGAAGTGATAAAAATTGAGGGGTTTCAAATGTTAGAATCAGTAAAAGACTATTACGGGAAGGTTCTGCAGTCTTCAGGTGATTTGCAAACTAATGCCTGTTGTACTGATGAAGCCATGCCTGAATTCTTAAAACCAATATTATCTAAAGTTCATGATGAAGTAATGATTCGTTATTATGGTTGTGGCCTAGTAGTGCCAGAACAAATGGCAGGTTTAAAAGTTTTAGATTTGGGTTGTGGCGCAGGTCGAGATGTTTATGCGCTTTCTGCCATGGTTGGAGAGGCTGGTGTGGTAGTTGGATTAGATATGACACCAGAACAGCTGGCAGTAGCAGTGGAATATAAATCTTACCATGCTGATATATTTGGATTTGAAAGAAGTAATGTAGAATTTGTACACGGTAATATTGATGAATTAGATAAACTGGAATATGAAGACGGTTATTTTGATCTGATTGTTTCAAATTGTGTGATCAATTTAGTAGAGGATAAACAAGAAGTTCTAAAGCAAGCTTACAGGCTGCTTAAACAGGGCGGAGAAATGTATTTTTCTGATGTTTACAGTGATCGCCGTATACCGGATGCATTGGTTAAGGACGAAGTACTGTATGGGGAGTGTTTAAGTGGTGCTCTGTACTGGAGGGATTTTCTAGAATTCAGTAAATACGCCGGATTCACAGATCCAAGATTAGTGAAAGACAGGGTGCTTACCATAGAGAACTCTAAGCTTGAACAAAAAATTGGGTATATGAATTTTTACAGTGCTACATATCGTTTATTTAAAATAGATGGGCTAGAGTCGGCTTGTGAAGATTATGGGCAGGCGGTTAAGTACAAGGGCACTATCGAACACAATCCATATTCTTTTATGTTAGATGGCCACCATAAAATCGAAACAGGAAAAATGTTTTCGGTTTGTGGGAATACATACAAGATGTTGCATGAAACTCGATTTAAAGATCATTTTGATTTTTATGGGGATTGTAGTACCCATTATGGTATTTTTCCAGATTGCGGTACTCCCATACCGTTTCAACAGGATGGGCAAGTAGGTGAAGCTTGCTGTTAATTTAAATAGTTAGTTTAATGCTGGTATTTATTCCTTAGCCTGAGTGAAGCCTGTCGTTTTAGTCGCTTAAAACTCACTGCAGTGAGACGACATAGGACTCTATGTCGTCAACATCTAGCTGCTCTGGGCTAAGTACTTGCTTGGCATATTTTTCCCATACTCTTGATCTTACAAATAGTTCGAATAAATCAGGATCTATATGTTCGTCTTTTACCATTCGGCCCATTATGTTGAGTGATAAACTGACCTTCATTGGGTCTTTGTAGGGCCTGTCTTTTGCTGTAAGGGCTTCAAATATATCTGCAATTGCCATCATGCGAGCGGGTATCGACATTTGATCTTTTGTAAGTCCACGAGGGAAACCGGAACCATTCATTTTTTCGTGATGTCCACCTGCATACTCGGGCACTCTTTGTAATTGTTTTGGAAAAGGCAGTTCTTCAAGCATATCGATGGTGACGGTCATATGATTGTTAATGATTTGTCTTTCTTCGGCTGTCAGTGTCCCGCGTTCGATGCACAGGTTATAAATCTCATCATCATTTAGCATATTTTGCATTTTGCCATTAATATCGGGCCATTGAATTTTGGCGATATTCTCAATTTGTGATTTTGACTCGGCCGACATGAACTCCCCGCCTTTATTACTCGTTTTTATGAAATCAAAG
Source organism: Bermanella sp. (assembly GCA_034112345.1). Taxonomy (GTDB): domain Bacteria; phylum Pseudomonadota; class Gammaproteobacteria; order Pseudomonadales; family Oceanobacteraceae; genus Bermanella. The sequence goes on from JAWUVN010000059.1 coordinate 8,919, forward strand.
TCAGTATCTAGTTTTTCTATATTTTGTAGGAAGGTACGTTCCAGTATTGTTTTGTCATTCGGTTTATCAGTGCAGGCTTCAAGGTACATGACTCGAGAGTGTTGCTTTAATGCAGAAAATCTAGCTTCGATTAACTCAATGCCATCTCTCATTTTATGCAGTTTGGTTGATTTATCTAAAACTGAATCTGGTGTGGCTAGCTTTCCACAGTCATGCATCCAAGCACTGACTCTTAGTTCGTACCATTCTTCTTCATCAAGCTGAAAGTCTTTGTATTTTTCGTTATTAGCGCAAGCAGCTTCCGCTATTAATTCCATTAATAGCGGAACTCTCTGGCAGTGACCACTGGTGTGTGGGCTTTTTGCATCAATGGCCTTGGCAATTGTTCGCACAAAAGCATCCAGTAGATTTTTTAAGTCTTGTACTAAAATTTGATTGTTCAAGGCGATGGCTGCATATAAAGCCAAGCCTTTTAATAAAGGTATATAACGATCAGAAAATGGAATGATGCGGTCTGTATCAGGGTGCCTTGCATTAATGAGTTGTAAGACACCAATTACTTCTTGTTGATGATTAAGTAATGGTAATGTGAGTACACTGGTTGTTCGGTAGTTTGCTTGCTGATCAAATTCACGGGCACCTGAAAAATCAAAGTCTTGTGATTCATATACGTCGGGAATATTAACGACTTCAATCGAATTTGCGCTAAATGCTGCAACGTTATTTTCGTTAGGTTGATCAGTGCTTGTAAATAAAGGGATAGGAGGGAATGGAATGGAGGGTCCATTTTTCCCTCCCATGTGAATGTCTAATTTGTCGTTCTTAATGATCTCAAAAGAAAGGCCGTGGTTTTCACCTTCTTCTTTTTCCATTAGGTATAGGGTGCCACCTTCGCTGTGGGTAAGGTTGATGGCTTCATCTAATATTCTTTCAATGATTTCTTGTGTGTCAGTTGTTGCTGCAAGTTCTACGAGCAGTTCTTTTTGACTGTTGCTCACGGTTCTATTTTCAATGGCAGTGGCGGCAAACATGGCAAGTGATGTGACCATTGGTTCAACAGTTTCTGGAAATGGAATAACCTTTTTAATATCGGGGTCTATTGCATTGATCAGTTGAAGCATGCCAATGATCTGGTTCATATCATTTAATAAGGGAACGGCTAATACTGATTCGGTTCTGTAGTTGTGTTCTTTATCGAATGTTTTAGCGCCAGAAAAATCAAACTGAGTATCATCGTATGCATTTTTAATGTTAATTATGGTTTTGGCATGAGCTGTAAATGCGGCTATATGGTGCTGATTTATGTCGCCATTTTTATTGTGTAGCGGAACAGCTGGAAATACAGATTCTCCTGGTTCGGCTATTAGGCGAGTTTTCAGGCTGATGTTGTGAACAATGGAAAAGTTGAGTTGTGTAGCGGGGTGTTCATCAATTAGATAAAGCGTCGCACCATCCGCCCCGGTTAATTTTTGGGCCTCATCGATGATTAGCTCACAGAGTTTGGTAATATCCCGCTCGCTGATCAAGCTGCGACCAATTGCGACCAATGACTGGTAGTTGAGTGCTTGCATGATAGTCATAGATTAAAGAAGTATATATTTAATCTTAGTCTAAATTCGAAGGAGTAACGGCTTAAATTAGTTTTATGGTTAAGCGTTAAAACTTAGTCATCCCAAGAGCAGAAGCAGCCTTTACCAATTACATTAAAAAATGGATTTAAACTATCGCTTTTATGGGATTTTAATTGTTGCTCAATTACATCAGAAGATGATTGGCTGCAAAAGGCACCAAAGCCAAGAGGTCCAAAATATAGGGGTTGATTAAGCGCGCCTTCAATTATAACTGATGGGCTAGATGGCCAGTGCTCAAGGCTTGATGTATTGAGTGTGATGATTTGTGTGTCAGGGTTCATGTCTTGAAGCGCGGTAAGTGATTCAGCGCTGGCATTCGGAATGATGGTTATGTGATCTATATTTAGAGTCTTGGCGACATTTACAGCATTCAGAGAGTGGCGTTGTGAGAACCGATTGCAAAGACAGTCGGGTTTCCAAAATTGAATTACGCGAGTCTGGTTAGTTTTAACCGGAAGAAGAGTAGCGAGTTCTTTAGTCCATTTCTCAGTGTATTCACTGTTTAAAAATTCGGGAGACTTCTCAGTAAAGTTTTGAATGTAATTGGTTTGATACCAGCTAGCCAGGGCCAGCAAACATATAAGCCAAACACCAAGTGCTATCATGATCGATAAAATGTATTTTGTTGGCTTGCTAGGGTCTATGTTTTGATCCTGGCCATCAGTTGGGGGGCGGTTATAAGTACTCAAAACTAGCCTTGCATTTTAGTGTCGTTTTTCATTTTCTTTGCTGCATTTTCAAGAGCTGATGATATTTTTTCGCGATCATAATTGTTGATACGATTTGTATCGATGTACATAGAGAAACCAGGAAGTTCGTGTTCTAAAAAGGTGCTTTTTGATGCTAGGTTATGACGGAAATCAAGGGCTTCGTAGACAGGCACGGGGCGAGAAAAACCTTTTGCGGTTATCGTGCCTTTTGCTCGGCAAATGATCTTGTCTTGGATTAGAGCATAAGCTTCGTGTGATAAAAGGATTTCCCCTGCATCGGCAGCGTTTTCTAGCCGACTGGCCATATTAACTTCCTTACCAATGATGGTGTAATCCATGCGTGATTCTGTTCCAAAGTTACCAACCGTGCAATATCCTGTATTAATGCCCATTCTTATTTCGAGTGGAGATTGAACACCTTGAGAGCGCCAGTTTTGACGCAGTACTTTCATGTGTTTACGCATTTCAATGGCCATAGCAACACAGGCTAGAGTGTCTTTTTTCGCGCCCTGAGTGGTTGGGTCGCCAAAGAAAACCATTATGCTATCGCCAATGTACTTATCAATGGTGCCACCGTATTTGAGGGCTATATTGGTCATTTCAGTTAGATAATTATTCAGAATTTCAGTTAGAGCTTCCGATTCAATTTGCTCTGAAAGCGCAGTAAAGCCTTTTATGTCTGAAAAGAAGACCACGAGCTTTTTACGCTGGGTCTCAAGTTTTACTTCGTGTTTGCCTGAAAATATTAACTCCCAAATTTGAGGGGAGATATATTTAGCTACTTTATTGGCTAGATTTTGTTGTTCGATTTGTTTGATTTCAATTTCTTTATGTAAAAATTTAAGCTGTTTGGTTTGTTTACCTGAAAAATAGGCTGTAACGGCTAGGTGGACAGATATACCTATTGCAGCGGTGACGTTGACCAATAATGGGGTGTCAGGTGCATAGTGGAGGCCAAATAAATGCACGCTAATATACGCGCCCAGTGTGACGGCTAATGCGCAGCCTAGCCAATAAAGTGCGTTACCGAGAACTAAGACAGTGGTGTTGATAAGGATGCAGTATAAAATACTTGGTATGACTGCAAAATGCATGTATGAGATTAAAATACCTACCATAAAGGCATCAATGATCATGAATAGCGGGCGTCGAATGCTGCTGTATTTCTCAGGTAAGTGCTTGCCTATGATAAGTACGATAAAGGGGTAGCACACGGCCGTCAAAATGGCTTCGTTATGAAATCCTGACCAAACATCAAGATAATTACCCAGCATTAACGTAATTGCACCTGAAATGTAGCCAACGCTGCGAGAGTAAAACTCATAAACAGGGGCTGAGGACGATGTTCTGCTGGTGTTATTCATAAATCTAAATGATAATTCTTTTCAATATAAGATATTTGCTTTGTCGCGTATTTAATACCCTGAATGAGTGATGTGCAAGCTTTCAAATCTCGTTGGGCTAAATAGGCATCTAGGCCTTTAAAATAAAGGCATTGGGGAGTTATGAATAGAGTAATTGACCTAATTAGGAGCAGGGTTTCCTGTCCAAAACTGGGCGGTTTAGCTCCAAATAAAGAAGAGCTTGAAGCTATATTATCTTGCGCTGTGCGAGCACCAGATCATGCAAGGTTGAAGCCTTGGCACTTTCATGTGGTTCAGGGTGATGCTTTAGTAAGATTGGGAAATGTGTTTGCCAATGCAGCTGAGGCGGATGGTTGTGTTGCAGTTGATAAACTGACCAAGTGTCGCAATATGCCGCTTAGAGCCCCTATGATGATCGTGGCTGTATGTGAGCCAGCATTAAATTCAAAAGTCCCTATAGAAGAGCAGGTGTTGGCGGTAGGTGCGGCCATTCAAAATATGCAAATAGCTATATCATCACTTGATTACGGTTCAATTTGGCGAACGGGTGTCATGGCTGAATCAGCACAGGTAAAAGAAGCGTTTGGATTATCTGCCCAAGGGTCTATTGTTGGTTTTGTCTATGTTGGGCAGCCAGAAAAGCGGCCTGCACAACAAAAGCCGAATTTAGAAGACTATTATTCTAATTGGTAGGGTTAGTTCGATTAAATTGCTTGAAAAATCAAGGTATTACTTGAACTTGAGTTGCTCGTTAGTATAATGCGCGCCTCTTTCAATGATTCTATTAAGTAGTCTCGTGTAAAGATATTTGGTGAGATGTCCGAGTGGCCGAAGGAGCACGCCTGGAAAGCGTGTAAACCGCAAGGTTTCGAGAGTTCGAATCTCTCTCTCACCGCCATTATTTTAAAAGCCCGAATGCGAAAGCGTTCGGGCTTTTTTCGTTTTAAATTTACTCAAAGCAGGGGTGTTGATGATAAAGGGTACTTGGGTATAGCTAGTGGTTAGAGTCTGATTGGTTAGAGTCAGATTGGTTAGAGTCAGATTGGTTTCGTGTTGTAGATATATTATCTTTAGTTATGAATGGCGGCCTTAGCTGTATTTTGGGTGCGTGCAGCAAGGAGTAATGTCTGCATCTCAACCCTCGAAGCTGTGAATGCTAATACTAATGCTTAAATGTGTTTTGAGTGGTTAATTGATTGTTGGTGAAGAATGCGTTTTTTTGAAATTTATAATTATTTTGAACAGAAGCAAGCTTCGCAGTTGCGATGCTTGCTTTGTTTTAGGGGGAGGTTAAAGTTTATTGATGCTAGTGGTTGTCGTCGGTAATTAATCTCGAGGTTTTATTGGCAGCATACGAGGAAGTACATCGGCTTCTGGTTTGTCCAAAAAGCGATGCTTTAGTGCGCCTGCTACGTGAGCAAATGTTGCTAGTAATAGTGTGAATACCAATAAGCCGTGTGACTCTTTGGCGATCATACCCAGCTCTGGATTTTTACTGAATATAATTGGTAAATCGATGAGGCCAAATGGACTAACAGGATGGCCGAATAGGTTCGACATCGCGTAGCCACTAAATGGAACTGCGATCATTAATAAATAAATAGCACCAGTAACCGCTTTTGATAGTAGTTTTTCCCAGGGCGCTAATACATCGGGCAGTTTTGGTGAGTTATTAGTGCGGCTCCAGATTAGTCGAATGATGGCGAGTAACATGAAGATGGCACCAAAGGATTTATGCATGCCCATCATCTGCATTTTGTTTGGGTCTGACTTGTCTAATCCAGCCATGTAGCTACCTACAATAACCATTACAATAATCATAAATGCCATTGCCCAGTGTAGAATCTTGGCAAATTTGCCATAACCTTGTTCGGTCATACCTTCAGTATTCATATCTCACCTTTTTTATAGTTTGAATTCATGAGTGTGACGTTCATTATAATTGTTAGTCACTAGGTAAACTTTAGTATATTTGCAGGGAATTATATAGGTGGGATCACTGCTTGAGAACTTTGTTTGGAATACATCCCTAAATAAGAGTTAAGCAATTTTGGTTAAATTGGCTGGTCTTTGATGTGTTTGATAGAAATATTCTTAAGTGGTTTAACTTATAATTTGAAGTGCTTGGTATCCTGTATGTTTTTGTTTGTATGGGCTTTATCAATGTTCTAGATAGATTTCTTGCCTGTTTTGGTTGGTGGCTTTATAAAAGCAGTGCTTGACCTTACTCGTGACTATGTTGGTTGATATTATAGTTAAGGTAACTCCAAGGGTTACAAAGCATAGGGTGGCAGCTTGTTGTTAAGATTTATATTTTTGTTGAAAGTCATAGAGTGGTGGTTAAATATTCACCTTGATGTAGGTAATGTGTGGCGTAACCAATAATAGATCGCATCCATCTAGTTAATGTCGTTCCACTGATTAAATATTTCTAAATGTATGGCCGATTGATTCGGCTAGCTCAGAATCAATTTTTGTCTTTTTAGCCAGTTCAGGCCAGTATTTCTTTGCTGTAAGTACACGATTAATAATCGTTTTCGATTTTTGTCGGCTGATGCCTGCTTGTTTTCCTACTAGTAATAAGTCTTCTAGTTCAAAGTCGGTGTTTTTACCGTTAATGGTCATTTGGTGAGTAGATGTCCAATCACCTTTTGGATTGTAAGCATAAGTAATATCAAAGGCTGGACTTAAGCTCCATACGCCATTTCGGTCCATTAAAAACTCGGTGTTTTTAGTGTGGTCATCTTGATTTCTAAAAATCACATTAAATGTCATGCGTAGAAATAATTGCTCCATTTCCTGTCTATTTAATTGTAGTTGTTGGCCTACCACCATGAGTTGTTCGTAAGATGTTCCGTTCCTCATGTTGAAATCGTAGTGTCCGATACCACATAGACTTGTTTTATGAATCTTGTTTCCATTAACTCGATCAAATCGTTTTGTCATGAAATGCGCGCGGCCGCCTTCTTCTAGCAGGCGGCATTCGGTCATGTTGATACTAAGGCTTGTGGCAAGTAAGTGGTAGGCGTACTCAATACGACTAAAGCCTTTTGGATCGGCGAGTTCTTTGTCGCTGTTTTCATCAATGCCGTCAAATTTAATTAGCCAGCTGTCAAAACCCGTTGTGGGTTTTTTGTGGCCAGCGACAATGGCCCCGTTTGTTGGGTTCCAGTTGATGATGGCTTTGGCTCTTGCACCACCTGCGGATGTACCAACTTGCAGTATATGTGACATTTCTTCTGTGCCGAGTTCTGCGGCTGTTAGCTCGTAGTTTTTTGAGCTCATTACTTTGTTTACTAGTTTTACAATTTTTTCAATTTCTATTGGCTCTTGAGAATCTTGTGCTTCTGTTGGTGAGGTGGCTGGGCTGAACTCTAATGCGCCCATAGCGCGGGTGCCTGTATAGCAAAGCCTTTCTACAGGGTTGAAGCTTTCGGGGGTGCGATTTTCTTTGATTAGCCATTGATCAATGATGGCATTACCATATTTATCAGGTAGTACATCTGCCAGTATACCGGGCAGCCCTTTGAAGGTTTCAAATGAAAGGGCGGTGAAGCGATAAGGTTCTTTTCTTACTGGCATCATTAAAGGGGCGACTTCAATGCCAAAAGTTATGAATTCGGGCGTATATTGAAAGTCTGCAAATTTACCGGTTTCATTCCAGCTGATTACGGCTATGTCTGTTCCCCATAACCGGACCTTAGCGAGTTCAATGGGCATTATTTTTCGTCCCCCCATTCAATGGTTTTTTTAGTGGGTATATTTTCTGTGAAAGTGGTCGTTTGTTTTTTTCTTGAGGCTCGCATTTTTTTGTTTTTGGTCTGTATTGTCATTTTTTCAATGGGTGTTAATTCAGTTGGGTCGGGCAGTGCAGAATGCAGTATATGCAGTAGGTTTAGAGAATATAGATACTTAAATAGCACTAGGCTGTTACCGCTTTCACCGGTTTCGATCTTTTGTAGGGCTTTTATGCTAATGCTTGCGATTTCAGCTTGATCAGCTTGGGAGGTGTTGTTCGATAGGCGTTGTTTTTTAGCTGTTTCTGCTATGCGCGTTAGCAGTGAGGCTACAGCTTGTTCGCTAGTTTGGATTAAATTTTTCATAATAAGTGTTTTTAAGCCTTCTAAGCTATTTTTACGCTCTAATAGTTATTATTGCACTAATTAATCTAATGTAAAGTTATTGCTTTTAAAAGGTGTAAATACACTTATTAGTATTGATTTTTTATTGTGTAGGTGTTTTTACACCTATTATATGGCTGTAAGGTTGGGGTGGTAATTTCTATTTTTTTGCGGTTGCACGGTGTAAAAGAGTGGGTGGCTACTTAGTTTAGTGGCCGAGGGTTTAATATGAGTAAAATTCATGAAGACACTGAAGAGTATGAACTTCCTGTAGGTTGCTAGGCTTGCTATAATTCGCCTCATTTTTCGTATTCTGGGTATTCAAATGGCGGCGTCTTCATTAAATCAGCTGTTTTCAGCGCTTTCTAATCGCATTATGGTTTTAGATGGTGCTATGGGCACGTCGATTCAAACTTATAAGTTAGAAGAAGAAGATTTCCGTAAAGGTCACTTCGAAGATCATCCTAGCCCTTTAAAGGGTAATAACGATTTGTTGTCTATTACTCGCCCTGATGTGATAGAAGAGATCCATGATTCATATTTTGCTATCGGTGCCGACTTTGCCAGCACTAATGCGTTTAGTGGAACTACAATTGCTCAAGCTGATTACAGTCTTGAAGATGCTGTATATGAAATTAATTACCAGTCGGCTCAGTGTGCACGCCGCAGTGCAGACCGCTGGACTGCTAAAACACCGGATCAGCCACGATACGTTGTGGGTTGCTTGGGGCCGACTAATAGAACGGCATCAATCTCTCCTGATGTAAACGACCCCGGCGCTCGCTGGGTGACATTTGATCAATTAGTAGAGGCATATGCGCAAGCAACAAATGCTTTGTTAGATGGTGGTTCAGATATCATTATGATCGAAACTGTCTTTGATACTTTGAATGCAAAAGCGGCATTGTTTGCTGTGATTCAAGTTAAGCAAACTCGGAATTTACCAAATTTACCTGTGATGATATCAGGCACAATTACTGATGCATCGGGTCGTACGCTTTCTGGTCAAACAGCAGAAGCATTTTGGGTTTCTCTGATGCATGGAGACTTGTTAAGTATTGGTTTGAATTGTGCGTTAGGAGCAGACGATATGCTGCCGCACATTAAAATGTTGGCTAAACATGCTACGTGTTTAATTTCAGCTCACCCGAATGCAGGTCTACCAAACGAATTTGGTGAGTATGACCAATCTCCTGAAGAAATGGCTGAGCTAGTAAGACCGTTTTTATCGGAAGGTCATGTAAATGTTATTGGTGGTTGCTGTGGTACTACGCCAGCCCACATAAAAGCGCTTAAAGAATTGGCAGATGAATATGCGCCACGTCCTTTTCCTGAAGCAGCAAAAAAATTAGCCCAGTCTGTACAGGAAGCTAAATAATGAGTGATCAAACTATCCAAACTGTTCCTGATATGGTGTTGAGTGGCTTAGAGCCGTTAGTGGTTAATGACACTACGGGTTTTGTTAACGTTGGTGAGCGTTCTAATGTTACGGGCTCTAGAAAATTTTCTCGTTTAATTCAGGAAGATAACTACGAAGAAGCCGTTAGCATTGCCCGTGTTCAAGTAGAAGACGGCGCTCAAATAATCGATATCAACATGGACGATGCAATGCTAGACGGCGTTGTGGCCATGAAGCGTTATTTAAACTTACTTGCATCAGAGCCTGATGTGGCGCGTGTGCCTTTTATGATCGATTCCTCTAAATGGGAAATTATAGAAGAGGGCCTTAAATGTGTTCAAGGTAAAGCCATTGTTAACTCTATTTCTTTAAAAGAAGGCGAAGAAATATTTTTAGAGCACGCTCGTAAATGCAAAATGTACGGTGCAGCTGTCATCGTTATGGCATTTGATGAAAAAGGGCAGGCGGATACTTATCAGCGCCGTATTGATATTTGTAAGCGTTCATACGACACGCTTGTAGATAAAGTCGGTTTTGCGCCACAAGATATCGTATTTGATCCAAACATCTTTCCTGTAGCCACAGGTATTCCTGATCATGACAATTACTGTGTGGACTTTTTTGCAACCACTCGCTGGATAAAAGAAAACCTACCAGGTGCGAAAATTTCTGGTGGTGTTTCAAATATGTCGTTCTCATTCCGTGGTAACGACATTGTTCGTGAAGCCATGCATTCGGTGTTCTTGTATTACGCCATTAAAGAAGGCATGGACATGGGTATCGTGAATGCGGGCATGCTAACCATTTATGATGATATTCCTAAAGATTTATTAGAGCGTGTTGAAGACGTTGTTTTAAATCGCCGTTCTGATGGTGCTGAGCGTTTGGTTGACTTTGCAGAGTCTTTAAAGGGCCAGTCGATTGAACAGAAAGAATCGGATAAGTTGAAGTGGCGTGAAGGTTCTTTGCAAGAGCGTATTACTCATGCGCTTGTTAAAGGTGTGACTGACTTTATTGAAGAGGATGCAGAAGAGGCTAGGCAAGCGGCAAATAAACCAATCGAAGTAATAGAAAATTCTTTGATGATCGGTATGAATGTTGTTGGTGACTTGTTCGGTGATGGTAAAATGTTTTTACCGCAAGTGGTGAAAAGTGCCCGCGTAATGAAAAAAGCCGTGGCTTACTTGCTGCCATATATAGAAGAAGAAAAGCTACGTACAGGTGATGTTAGTACCAGCAATGGAGTCATCATTATGGCCACAGTAAAAGGCGATGTGCACGACATTGGTAAAAATATTGTTGGTGTTGTGCTGTCTTGTAATAATTATGATGTAATCGACCTGGGCGTCATGGTTCCACCGGAAGTGATTCTGGATAAAGCGGTAGAGCATAATGCGGACATTATCGGATTGTCTGGTTTGATCACTCCGTCATTAGATGAAATGGTGACCATTACGCAAATCATGCAGAAGCGCGTCATGACTCAGCCATTGTTAATTGGTGGGGCGACTACCTCTAAGGTACATACTGCAGTGAAGATTGAGCCTCAGTTTGATGGTATTACTGTTCATGTTTTAGATGCATCTAAATCCGTACCGGTAGTTAGTGCGTTATTAAGTGATACTGAAAATACGTTTGTTCAAGATCTTCGTACTGAATATGAAGAGGCCCGTGAAAAGAATGCGCGTAAGCGCGGTCAGAAATCATTCAGTAGCTTAGAAACTATTCGTGCAAATACAGCGGGTATTAAATGGGATAGCTATGAGCCGGTTACGCCAACTTTTATTGGCAATAAAACCATTAATGATTACCCGCTAGAGAAAATCAAAGAGCGTTTTGATTGGACACCATTCTTTATTACTTGGGAATTGCACGGTAAGTACCCAGGTATCTTAGAAGATAACGTAGTAGGCGAAGAAGCTACTAAGTTATTTAAGGATGCTAATGACATGTTAGATAAAATAATTTCTGAGAAATTATTAAGCTGTCATGCTGTTTTAGGTATGTATCCAGCAAACGGTATTCAAGGTGATCAAACTGAAGTGTATTCAGATGATGGTCGTGGTGATGTTAAGGCAGTGTTAAACCATTTGCGTCAGCAAACGGCTCGCCCAGAAGGTCGTCCATATCGCTCGCTTGCGGATTTTGTTGCGCCAAAAGAAACGGGTGTAAAAGATTATATGGGTGGTTTTGTAGTGACTTGTAAGGGGGCTGATGAGCTAGCTAAGACTTACGAAGATAAACTGGATGATTACAATGCTATTATGGTTAAAGCGTTAGCGGATCGTTTTGCAGAAGCCTTTGCTGAACTTTTACATGAAGAGGTTCGTAAGGATTATTGGGGTTATTCACCTGAGGAAAACCTAGAGAATACGCAGATTATTTCTGAAAAGTATCAGGGTATTCGTCCTGCCCCAGGTTACCCTGCATGTCCAGAACACAGTGAAAAAACCACCTTGTTCTCAATGCTTGATGCAACTAATGAAATTGGTTGTGAGCTGACTGATAGTTACGCCATGTATCCTGCATCCTCAGTAAGTGGTTGGTATTTTGCTCATCCTGAAGCCCGTTATTTTGCACTTGGAAAAATTGATAAAACTCAAGTGGAAGAATACGCGCAGAAAAAAGGTTGGGATATGAATACAGCAGAACGCTGGTTGCGTCCTACGCTAGGTTACGATGAGTAATTGGTAGTTAATATTTGTAATGTAAAAAGCCGAATAGATTTTAGTCTATTCGGCTTTTTATTGTGGTTGTTATAAATTCAAAAGACTTGTGAGTTGAAACTAAAACTTCCCTGCCACTTTTGCTGCGCCAGCAGATCCAGCTGGCACAAAACCTATTAGATTTGGGTTTGCTGTAATCAGCTTAACCATTTCTTCTGCGCTGCTAATTTGGCGTGGGGGAGTGCCTTTTCCAGTAAATACCATTTTTGCCCAGTAGGCTTTGAGTTGTTTGGCTGATTTTCCTAGGACATTTTGTATGAATTCATCTTCAGCTCCGCTACCTTCGTTTAAGCTAATGGGAACGGCTTCGCCACCACCAGGGAATGCACGAGTTTTACCTAGATATATTCGTTGAATTGAATTTTTATCTAGTGCGGTTGTGTTAGAAGGGTGAACAATAACCTCGATCTCTGCAAAAGAAACCGCTGATAGCATCATGCTTGACGTTAAAAATATAAAGCTGAATAAGTTTTTCATGGTTCTACCTCCTAAAACATTGTTTCAATAGCGAATTTAAGGGTTGTTGCCGTTCTTTCTTCTGAGGTAGCGGCTATTTGTGAGGTTTGGATTCTATCTTCAGTAAGTATGTCGAGATCAACTTTAATTGCAGAGCTTATACCGATATCTTTTCTCACTCCAATAGTAACTGTAGAGCTTTCACCATTTCCTAGGAAACGGGCGGTGCTATTTAAGGTCGTCCCATTTGCTGTGCTACCACCTGCAATTCCAAGGTCTATACCGTTAGTGCCAGCAGCGTATTCTTTTTCTTCAGCCTTTCTGATGCCGTAAGTTATGTGGTATGTATAATCATCCATATTGTAGCTGGTACCTAGATAGCCACCTTCTGTATCTGCAAAAATAGAATCATCCACTTTTACTATGCTGTACTCAGAGTAAATGACAATATCACCAAATGTACCTGTGTATCCGACACCTATGAATGAGCCGAGATCCCCATTGATCAATACTTGATTTGGATCGTCTCCACCAAGTGCAGCAACAGCAGCTAAGCCAGCCGTCGCATCAGCAGGCACGTAAACATCTGCTTGGGCGTAAGCCGCTGAAAATTCATGGTTACCTATAGTTGCAGACCAATTGATGGCTATAAAGTTTTCAAGTGAGCTTTGAACTTTTTCAGTGCCTAGCTCCAATATTCCTTGGTAGGTGCCTATAGCAACAGTGAGGCTGTGGTCCAAGCCCATGGCTTCCATGTTCTGCTGATAACTAACTCCATCAATATTGGAAAAAGTTAGGCTGTACATCGATTCAGGTGGTGTGATCCAATGATAAGCGTAACCTACATCTAGGTAGTCAGAGTACTTATAGAATGGCGCTCTTAAGCGGCCAACTTTTAGTTTGGCGCTATCGCCAATATTGAAGTCAAAGTAAGCCCAGTCGTAATTAAGTTGGAAGCCAGTGGCTGAGTTACCGCGAGCCATGGTTTGTCCCACGAAGCGCATTCCTTCACCAAGGTCGGCAGCCCATTGAAGTGCTACCTTTGATTCTTGCAGGTTATCTGTTGTTCTTGTGTTGTAACTTGATGGAGCATCACCCTCATCGACGGTACTTTCTTCGCCTTCATCTTCTAAATCTATACCTGTAACAATCGATGCAAAGCCATTGAATTTGACTTCAGCATGTGAAACGGATGCTATGAGTACGAGTATACTTAATAGTAAGAGTGTTTTTAATCTCATGATTCCGCTCCACATGGGTGTAAATATATTAAAGTATATTATCCAGATAGCGCAATTTCCGAGCATTTGAAGTAGCTGAATGAGGCGGGATGCCTGCATGGGTAGAATTGTGTTGCTGGTGTTTAATTTTTCTATTCTGTATCGCTCAATGTGTTCGTTGTAAGAGCGTGATAATGTAGTTCTATAGAGTACTTATATTGGAGGGTGATCGAATATGCCAAAGAAAGAAAATGATAAGTCGCTACCTTCTTGTTGTGGTCACAAAAAAGAGGGTGATGAACCTAATTGCGAGTCAGAGCAATTTGTAAGTGGTGAGCAAGAAGTCGTAAATGTTGATTCTGGCTCATGTTGCTCTGTGGAGTCTAATAAAACTGATTATTTGATGTGGGTGTGCGGTATTTGGGTGTTAGTGTCGTACGCAGCATTTATCAGTGGGTTTGATCTCGTTTTGGAGCCTGCGTATGTAATTGCACATACCAGTTTTGAAATGGTGAATACCATGTGGTGGGGAGTGTTACTGGGTGCGTTGGCAGTTGGGCTTTTGGGTCGAATCCCTAATCAAATGGTCATGTCAGTCTTGGGTAGGCCCGGCAGTAAATCAGGGGTTGTTAGGGCGACAATGGCAGGTCTGCTTTTGGATTTGTGTAATCACGGTATCTTGATGGTGGCCATGGGCTTGTACCGAAAGGGTGCCAGCTTAGGGCAGGTTATGGCATTTTTAATTGCCAGTCCTTGGAATTCTTTTACACTTACTTTGATTTTAGTGGCGTTAATTGGCTTTAAATGGACGTTGTTATTTATAGCCGGGTCTATGGTGATTGCTTGGTGCAGTGGTTTGCTGTTTGATGTCTTGGTGCAAAGAAAGCATTTACCTGAAAACCCTGTGAAGGTAGAGATTGATTCAGATTTTGATTTTAAATCAGAAGTTAAATTGATGATAAAAGGAGCTGATTATTCATTTTCGAATATTGCTCAGGTCATGCTGACGGGATTGAAAGAATCAAAAATGGTGTTGCGTTGGGTGTTATTTGGCATTGTTTTGGTGTCACTTCTGCGCGCATTTGTCGATATGGATCAGTTTGGTGTTTGGTTTGGTGCGACTATTAGTGGATTGTTTTTAACCTTGTTGGTTACCACTCTAATGGAAGTGTGCAGTGAAGGGTCTTCGCCAATTGCCGCTGATTTGGTTAATCGAGCCAGTGCACCAGGTAATGGTTTTGTATTTTTAATGGCGGGTGCTTCGACTGATTACACTGAAATAATGGCGTTGAAAGAAACAACGAGCAGCTGGAAGATTGCTTTGTTCTTACCCTTGGTAACGGTGCCGCAGGTATTGCTAATAGGGTGGATAATGAATGGATTTTAAGTTCTGTAAAAAAGTTGTAGTAGTAAAATTGTAGTAGCGATGAAAGATAGCGCCTAGGAGTAATAAGGTAGTGCTATTTTTCATCTTCCCAAACCCAGCGAAGAATCTCACCAAAGTCATCATAGACAGGTACTTTTTTCGCTTTCTTAATGCTTGGCTTCTTTTCTAGAGATTGTCTTTTACGGTCGTCAATTGCTTTGAGTGCGCCACGAGCATCTGTGCGTTGCATAGACTTCTCGCCAAAAAGTACTGGGAGTATGGCCTGTGCAGGGTTATCTCTGCCGCTTACTCCTTGTTGTACTTCATCAACTGTCCCGCCATCTTTGAAGAACTTGTCGATTTCATCGGATAGGGAGGCTCTTTTTTCAGCTTTGGTGATTAAATGTTTCACTCTCTAACCTTTCTTATATAGATCATTAGGGTTTTGGATTGGGTCGCTATTAATGATTAAACCATCCTTAGAGATTTCATTGTAGAAACAATCTCGTCGACCGGTATGGCATGCTGCGCCTTTTTGATCGACTTTTATTAGTATTGTATCGCCATCACAGTCTGTACTCATAGAATGCAGTGATTGTTGGTTTCCAGAGCTTTCGCCTTTTCGCCAGTAGCTATTTCTAGAGCGAGACCAGTAGCATACCTGTCCCGTTTGAAGGGTTTCTTCAATGGACTGTTTGTTCATCCAGGCCATCATAAGTACTTCACCTGTATCGTGCTGTTGTGCGATTGCAGGTATTAAGCCAGCTTCATTGAATGTTAGTTCATTCAATGCGTCTGATAGGTCTGATTTTTGACCTTTCTTTAGAGGTTCGAGGCTTTTGTAAAAGTTACTCATGGGTAGAGATCGCGCCTTTGCCAATGCCTTCAAATGCCTTTACAGTCACGCTGTGTTGTTCTTCTAAGAAGACGTTGGCGATATGACTAGAGATTTGTTCGACAGTTGTATCAGTTTCTATGTCGTAACAAGCAGCAGTAGGGAGTGTTAAGCTAAACACGCCCTGAGGTGCAGTGTACTGATAGTGGTTATGCAGTATACCTTCAATTTCAGTGGTGTTGTGAAGATCTTCTAATGTACCGACATAAATATCTTTCCACTTTTTAGACCATGTTTTTTCAAGTTCGGGTTGTCTGGCGCCATCTACAAAGATTTCAATCTTCGATCTGTGCCCGTGCGCTATGCGCTGGCAATTACCATCATGTTTTTTCAGGCCGTGGCTGTAGTGATAAAACGCACCGCCTACAAGTTCGGTACTCAGGTTCACCTTTAAATTGTCGATATCACCCGGTACAACATTGTTTAGTTGTATTTCTAACCAGTTGGTGACAGATGGAATGCTGATTTCTGTCGCATCGATAAAGCAAAACGCTTGTTCAGGAGCGCTGCATACAAATTCACCGCCTAAAGGATGGCTAAAGCGAACCGTTGTTAGTTCATTGTGACGGCTAATATGAATGCCGTTCATGCCGGTTGGTACTACGAGTCTGTGGTCAATGTAGTCGTCTAGCCATTTTTTGGCAGTTTTTTTAACAATGCCAAAATCGCATATCATGCTTTGTTTATCTAGCTTCCCTGTTAAGACCATACCTGCAATCCAAGACTCACCTACTAGTCCGCGTTTAGCGTCTAGGTAGGAAACATCAATATTGGTGAGGTCGTCTACAAATAATTTCACAGGAGATGCTCGTAATTTAAAGTATGCTAATTTTATATGATTGTAGTTGGCATTACATGCCTAACATGAGAAATATAGGCTGAGGCCAACAAAAAAGGCAGCCTAGGCTGCCTTTTTTGTTATTTAGGCTCGAATTATCGAGAAAGCAGGGGGGCGTACCCGTCATTAATGCCTTTTGTTGCAATAGCAACGGCATCATGTGCCTGCAGGCTTTCTAGGTGTTCGATACGAAGCCAGAAGTCAGTGAATACAGATTCTTGTGTGTTAAGTGCATTTTTAACGCGGCGTGCAGCATCTTCACAAAACATAAGGTTGTGTCCGTTTAGGCGGGCAAACTCTTGCTCATCTTCACGTTTAACGGCTGTTTGTACGGGTGTTTGCAGTGCGTTCTCAATTACTTCAATAATGTCAGTAATAGGGAATTCATCAGTATCATCGCTTAGCTTAACCCATACCTTAGCAATACTACGTTGGCTATGTGGGGTGGCGTAAGAGCCTTTGTCACTGCGAATCCAAGCCTCAACTTCATCTCTTGAAATCTGGTCTTTATCAGCAAAGTCAGCATGAAACGCTTCTTGAATTAACTGGCGAGCTAATGCAGCTGAGCAAGGGCAGGTAGATGAATACGGAACATTAATGCCCAATTCTAAATCTACTTTACCGTCTTTTAATGTGGCTTTGATTTCTGTTGGATAATCTTTCCAGCCAGAAAATTGGCTTTTAAGAGCTTTACGTTTAATCACGTAATCAAATTCAAAGTTCAGGCTAGCTTGGTCGCTGATGTCTTCATGACTATCTAGCATGTGGCTTAAGAATTCTCTTAAATTTTTAGCGCTTAGAATTTGATTGTCTGAAAACTCGGATAGCAATAAGTAAAGGCGAGACATGTGGATGCCTTTCACTTCAGGATTGCAAAGGTTTACATAGGTTTGAACGAAAGCATTAACCTTGTTTTCACCAAGGTTTTTGTCGTTTACCACAATTGGTAAGGCAATACGGTTCATGCCAACCCAGTTAAGGGTGCCATTGATCTGTGGAGCCTGGCTAGAAGCCACATCTGGCATTTCACTAAGACGTTTATCAGTCATAAAAATGATTCTTTGTCCTGGTGCCTCAAGTGTAATAAGGCGTAAAAATAAAGGCTGTGATTTTATCTGAAACGACCGTTTGAAACAATAAAGACCGACTAAATAACTCGGAATTAACTGTTTATATGAGTGAAACGATTTGTTCCGTGTGCCGTTCTAATCAATTTGCTTTGTTTGTATTAATTCTATGGCGTAGCCATCAGGGTCTTTTACAAAGGCAATTTCAGTCGTGCCACCCTTAACAGGGCCGGGTTCTCGACTGATGGTGCCGCCTGTTTGCTTTATATTTTCGCATGTTGAGTAAATGTCTTCACAGCCAATTGCTATATGCCCGTAACCTTCACCTAGCTCGTAATGCTTTGTATCCCAGTTGTAGGTAAGTTCTAAAACCGCGCCGTCGGCTTCGTTTCCGTAGCCAAGAAAAGCAAGAGTGTAGCGGTATTGTTCGTTATCGCGTTTACGAATTAGATTCATACCTAGTACTTGGGTATAAAATTCAATAGAGCGATCAAGGTTACCCACTCTGAGCATTGTATGCAGGATTCTCATTAATCTAGTTCCTTTTTTTTGTACTCGCATAAATCTTCAATCATGCAGCTGCCACATTTTGGTTTTCTTGCAATGCACACATATCGCCCATGAAGTATAAGCCAATGATGGGCGTCCATTAAAAATTCTTCTGGGATCAATCGAATTAGTCGCTTTTCAACTTCGAGAACGTCTTTACCTGGTGCTATTTTTGTGCGATTTGAGACTCTGAAAATATGCGTATCAACGGCCATAGCGATTTGACGGAAGGCGGTATTCAATACAACGTTGGCAGTTTTTCGGCCTACACCGGGCAACTCTTCAAGTTCTTCTCGTGTTTGAGGTACGACGCTGTCATGTTTATCAATCAAGATTTTACACATTTTGATTACGTGTCTGGCCTTACTGTTAAATAAGCCGATGGTTTTGATGTATTCTTTTAATCCTTCTTCACCAAGTTTGTAGATGGCTTCAGGTGTATTTGCCACGGGAAATAGTTTGCGGGTGGCTTTGTTAACGCTGACATCAGTGGCTTGAGCAGAAAGAGCAACAGCCACAACTAATTCAAATGGTGAGCTGAATTCTAGTTCGGTTTCAGGGTTTGGGTTTTCATTGCGCAGACGGGTAAAAATTTCAGTTCGAATAGCTTTATTCATAATGTAAGATTTATTTTTACCGGTCTGTTGTTTAGCGCTTCCAAAATTGCAAGCGCCAGTATTTTTGAATTAAGTGATTTTTCCTGTCACTCGTACACGTTTTCCGCCAGAAACAATAGGCGCTTTTTTCCGATCTTCTGTGTCTTTTATTTTTTGGTCAATAATGTTTTTAAGTGCGATGAGTAACCCCATTCCAACAAAAGCACCGGGTGGCAGAATAGCGAATAAAAAATCTGGGTAATTTGAAAATAACGTGATCTCCCATGCCTTGGCACTTTCGCCAAATAATAAATCCATATTACTGAATAGCGTGCCTTGGCCAATCACTTCTCGCATTGCCCCCAGTAATAATAAAACTACGGTAAAGCCCATTGCCATCATGAACCCGTCTAGAGCAGAAGGCAGGACTGGGTTTTTAGCGGCAAACGCATCTGCTCGGCCTAAAATTGCGCAGTTAGTTACGATTAGCGGAATAAAAATACCTAGGACTGTATAAAGTTCGTACGTGTATGCTTGCATGAGCAGTTCGGTGCAAGTTACGTATGATGCAATGATCATTACAAAGGCAGGCAGTCGAACTGCGTTTGGTACGTAGTTTCTAACCAAGGATACTGCAATGTTTGAACCCACTAAAACAAGCATGGTTGCAAGGCCGAGGCCTAGCGCATTAACCACGGTTCCTGTAACGGCCAGCAGAGGGCATAAGCCAAGTAGTTGAACGAGAGCGGGGTTGTTTGTCCAAAGGCCATCTTTACTGATCTGAGAAAGCGATTTTGTACTCATGGGTTTTGCTCCTCAGTTTTATTCAAGTTATGGTTACTTATTTTTTTGAGACTTAAAATAGAATCTACATTTTTTTGATGAAAAACAAGTGTATTTTTAACTGCGTTAACCACGGCCCTAGGGGTAATGGTAGCGCCAGTAAATTGGTCAAAGTCACCACCGTCTTTTTTTACTTTCCATTTTTCAGGGGTGGGCAGTGTTAGAGATAGGCCTTCAAAATTGATGACCCAATCTGATTTTTTAATATCTATCTTGTCGCCTAGTCCTGGAGTTTCTTTGTGGTCTACGATGCGTACACCAGATAATGTGCCGTCTATCCTTACTCCCACCAATAATTTGATGGCGGTTGTATAGCCATCGGGTGCAATGGTTGGGTAAATAAGAGTATGTGTTTGTTGGTTTAGTTTGGCAAAGTATACCAGTGGGCGCTTATCCAAAGGGCCAAGCAGCTCAATGTTATATAGTGATTGTGCCGCTTCAGATTGAAGGTCAAAATAGTCATTTAGTAAATCGTTATCAACGGTGGATTTAGGTGTTATTTCGTAAAGCGCTCTTGCTTGCGCTTCAGCAATGTTAAAGTCAATTTTTGCAGCCGTGGTTTGCTGTGTTAGCGCAATAACACCGGCTGTGATAAATGCAAATATCGCTAGGCCAATGGCGTTTTTAGTAATGGATTGCGCAAGTGTCATTTCTTGAGTATCCGAATTTTCAATATTGCTTTCGTTTTTATTTGTATCAGTCATGGTTCAACCTTTATTTCTTTGCCGCTAGGCCGCGCTTAGGTTTTGTATGACCATAAGTACGAGGCTGAGTGTATTGATCGATAAATGGTGCTGCAAAATTCATAAGCAGTACGGCAAATGCAACGGCGTCAGGGTACGCGCCCCAGGTGCGAATTACGTAAATGAATATACCAATGCCAGTGCCGTAAATAAGTTTACCTAATGGGGTGGTAGAAGCTGAAACCGGGTCGGTAGCAATAAAAAATGCACCTAACATGGTCGCGCCTGCAAATAAATGAAGTGAGGTGGGTACAAAGCTATCAGCATCCCATCCGAATATAAGGCTGCATAAAGCCAATGATAAAAGCAGGCTGACAGGAATGTGCCATGTGAATATTCGCTTCCATAAAAGGTAAATACCGCCCAGTAAGAATGCAGCGCTTACCCATTCCCAGCCTAGAACGATTAAGCTGGAATGATCGCTACCTTTGAATAATGGGTTTTGATAAATTTCACTTTGAGTGGCAATGGCAACCTGATGTTTGTAAGCATCTAAAGGTGTTGCAGATGTAATTGAATCAATGGTTTCACGCGAAGAAAATATATATGTAAGTGCATCGGAAATTGATATGCCGTTAGAGAAGGCTGTCGGTAGTAGCTCTGTTGGTGCGCTCCATGATGTTGTCATTGGAACCGGAAAGCTCACTAATACCAGTGCAAAACCAATCATCGCGGGGTTGAATGGGTTTTGGCCAAGGCCGCCATAAAGGTGTTTACCAACAATGATGGCAAACCCACTGGCAATAATGGTTACCCAATAAGGAACGTAAGGTGGGAGTGATACCGCTAGTAATACTGCGGTTAGTAATGCGCTGTAATCTTTTAGGTAAAACATTATGGGTCGTTTACGCAACTTCATAACGGTGGCTTCACTTGCTAAAGCTACTGTTGATGCAATGATGACTTGAATTAAGTGGCCGGGACCAAAAAAGTAAGTTAATGCAATGATGCCTGGGATGAGTGCCATTAAGACATTCAGCATAACATTGCTGGTGCTAAATGGACGCGTGGTATGAGGCGAACTTATATTCAGTAGTTTCATTTATTTCGCTTCCTCGGTAGAGGCTTTCTCTAGCGCTGCTTTGGCATCTGCTAGTTTAGATGTTTGTTTTTCTAAGCCCGTTTGAAATGCGCCGACTGTTTCTAGGTTTTGTTCTATTGCCATGTTTAAGCGTTCATTGGCTTTGTCAACGCGAGTTTGAGCGGCTAATACTTTTTGTTTGAGTGTTTCGATGTCGATTGTGATGATTGGCTTAGCAGGCGCGTCTTTTGTTGGTTTTTGTTCAGTACTTTTAATTGCTTGTTGATGCGCTGATTGTGCTTCGGTTACTCGTTCTATTTGTTTAGTAACGGCTGTTTCAAGCAGCTCAATTTTATCGCTGTTTTCGGTCTTGGCTTCTGCTAGCCGTTTTTTAGCGGTTTCTAGTCGAGCTTGCGCCAGATCTAATTTGTTTTTTAATCGTTCAGGAGTGTTTGGGTCGTCTTTATCAGTCGTGGCAGCTTCTTTTTCGGCCTTTTTAGCCTCAGCCAATGTTTTGGCCGCATCTTTCATTTTTGTTTGTGTTTTTTCAAGCGCAGCTTTGAGTAGTTCAACTTTGTCAGCGTCAGCATTTTCATCGGCAGTTAGGGCTGCCAGTTTTTCTTTTGTTTTTGTGACGCCAGCTTTGCTTGCGTCAAATTTCTTTTGAAGTAGTTCTGTATCGATATTTGGAATTGGGCTGTTACTAGCGATTTGTGGCTCTGCTGCTGCGGCAGCTGCTTTCTTTTCGGCTTGTTTTTTAGCTGCAGCTTCTGCTCGTGCTTGGCGCTTAGCTTCTTTTTCAGCTGTTTCACGGGCTTGTCGAGCAAGGCGTGTTTCAAAGCGAACTTTAGCGCGATCACTTTTTAATTTGTCAGCCTGAGCTTGCTTGATTTCGCCTTTGGCAAATCGGTAGTACTGCACCAAGGGGATATTGCTTGGGCAAACATATGAGCAGGCGCCACATTCAATGCAGTCAGCGATATTGTGTTTTTCGGCTTGCTCTAGGTTACTGCTTTTTGCAAACCAATAAAGTTGTTGCGGTAATAATTGTGCGGGGCAGGCTTCGGTACACATGCCGCAGCGAATACATGCTTGTTCCATTGCGGGGTCGGGCAATTCCTGTTGGGTGGCCGCAATAATGCAGTTGCTTGCTTTTACAATAGGGGTTTGAATCTGCTCGATTGTAAAACCCATCATGGGCCCACCCATTACAAGGCGACTGGTGTTTTTTATGTCGGTATTGCTGATCTTTAAAAGGTGCTCAACTGGTGTGCCGATTAATACTTCGTAATTTCGGGGAGCGGAGCATGCATTACCCGTCATGGTGGTTATTCGACTAATTAATGGCCGCCCCTTAATGACAGCATTATGGATGGCGTATGCAGTGCCTATGTTCTGGCAAACAATACCAAGTTCAGAAGGCAGTCCTTTGCTGGGAACTTCCTTACCGGTCAGAATTTGTATTAATTGTTTTTCACCGCCGGAAGGGTATTTTGTCGGAATGACGACAACATCAATAATATGGTCGTTATCGATAAGTTGTTTTATAGCTGTGATCAATGCTTCAGCGGCTTTAGGTTTGTTGTCTTCAATGCCAATTAGTACAGATTCAGGTTTTAATATTTTAGACAAAATTTGAATGCCGGATACGACATCGCCAGCGCGTTCTTGCATTAACATATCATCGGCTGTGATATATGGCTCACATTCAGCGGCATTAATAATCAGTGTTTTTATGGATTCGGGATTGGCTGAGGCTTTTACGTGAGTTGGAAATCCTGCGCCGCCTAGTCCTGTAATGCCCGCTTGCTGAATCATGTTAATTAATGTGCTTGGGTCTGCTTGTTCGGTGTTCTTTAGACCAGAATGTTCAATCCAGTTGTCTTGCTTGTCGGTTGTGATTTCGATACATAGATCGGTGAGGCCAGACTGGTGCGCAATCGCTCTGTCTTCAACTGCTGTGACTGTTCCAGATGTAGGAGCGTGTAAATTTGCGCTGATGAAGCCTTGGGCTTCAGCTATTAGTTGGCCTTTAAGTACCTTGTCACCTGGCTGTACTAAAGATTTTGATTGTGCACCAATATGTTGAGTCAAAGGTAATATCAGTTTGTCAGGTATTCCTGCGGCCACAATTGATGATTGTGTGCTCTGTGTTTTGTTTTCAACTGGGTGGATGCCACCGACAAAATCAAATAAGTTAAATGAAGTGTTCATTAAGCGGCTTTCCCTTCATTTGACGTATCTTGATTGCCGCCATCGGTTGCAATAATTTGAGCTGGTTTGTCCCAGTGCCATGCTGGTAGACCACCGTTAATTGGTACCATGTCAATGCAATCAACAGGGCAGGGCTCTAAGCAAAGATCGCACCCAGTGCACTCAGATTCGATAACAGTGTGCATTTGTTTTGCGGCACCGAGTATGGCGTCAACAGGGCAAGCTTGAATGCATTTTGTGCAGCCTATGCATTCGTCTTCGCGGATAACGGCCACCATTGCAGATTCTTTTTCGGTACCATGTTCGGCATCAAGAGGCTCGGGTTCAACTCCTAGTAAATCGGCAATGGCTTGTATGGTTGATTCCCCACCTGGAGGACATTTATTGATGCCTTCTTCTCCGCTTGCAATGGCTTCAGCATAAGGGGAGCAACCAGGGTAGCTGCATTGCCCACATTGAGTTTGTGGCAGTAAGGCGTCAATTTGTTCAACTAACGGGTTGCCTTCAACTTTGAAGCGAATGGCAGCAAAGCCAAGTACGGCACCAAAAATTAAACTTAGAATTACAAGTGCACTGACTGCAACGATAATACTTGTCATAGAATTACCCCTTAAATCGACACTAGGCCAGTGAAGCCCATGAAGGCCAGTGACATTAATCCAGCTGTAATCATTGCGATAGCACTGCCTTGAAATGCTTTTGGCACATCAGCGACGGCAATGCGCTCGCGCATGGCGGCAAAAAATATTAATAC
Source organism: Bermanella sp. (assembly GCA_034112345.1). Classification (GTDB taxonomy): domain Bacteria; phylum Pseudomonadota; class Gammaproteobacteria; order Pseudomonadales; family Oceanobacteraceae; genus Bermanella. The sequence goes on from JAWUVN010000059.1 coordinate 33,432, forward strand.
TAAAGAGAAGCCTACAGCGGCACCAAAACCATAAAGGATGGATTCCATAAATCCATTTTCACGTTTGATGTTTAAAAGGGCGACACCTAATACAGCACAGTTAGTTGTGATTAACGGAAGGAAGATGCCAAGTACTCGATATAATAATGGGCTAGTTTTACGGATAGCCATTTCGGTAAAGCCAACGACAACTGCTATGACCATGATGAACGAAATGGTTTTTAGATATTCGATATCCAATGGAATCAACAAGTACTCGTACACAAGGTAAGAGCTTAGAGAGGCAAGTGTTAATACAAATGTGGTGGCGGCTGACATACCAATGGCCGTTTCAAGCTTGTTTGATACACCCATGAAAGGGCATAAGCCTAAAAACTGAACCAATACGAAGTTGTTTACTAGTATGGTCGAAACCAGAATTAAAATGTAATCGGTCATGACTTCTCTCTAATCCGTCATTGTTGGCCCTATATAATCTAAAAAAATAGCAAAAATCGCTTTATAACCGATTATATGGGGTTTTCGGGCGCATATTATCCTAGAACTGGGCAAACCGTACAAGCTGAGGTGGACAATGTGTTGACTGAAATTAACAATAGGATTAATCGATAAAATCGATATCAAGCTAGTTTTTTATCTGCTTACTGGTTTGTTTGCTGAGCGTGTTCTAAGTAGCTCATTTATCTGAGCTTGGAATTGCCCTTCTAATTCTTTTGGAGGGATGTAGGGCTTGGATTTAACCCACTTTAATATATTTATTTTGTCTTTTGCTTTTATTATTGCGTCTTCTAAATATTTTGGAGAATCCGTCTTGATCATGATGGATCCAATGGTCTTGGTTTGTAAGAGCGGTTTAGATTTCACTTTTGCTTTTATGCTGGCCGGCAAAGAATCAAAAATAGGAGAGAATATTAATGCTGCATCCATCTGGCCTTTGATAATACCTAATACATTTGACTGGAAGTAGTGTCCAAATTGAAATAAAACGCTATCTTGCAGCCCTTTATCTCTAAGTTCAGATTTTAATTTTAAATGAATTTCTGTGTACTCACTAGAATGTTGAATTATTGAACCTCTCAAGGTGTTGAGGTCATTAGGATCGTATTTTTTCTGTGTTACAAGGTAGTAATGAGTTGGCTGGTCAGTGGTTAGTACTTTCTTTAGTCCAAGTTTCTCATACTCTGGTGTGTGAAATGTCAGCACCATATATATGTCACCCACTTTATCTATTGTATTGATTATGTGGTCTTTATAGTTTTTTTCTGGGTAAAGGGTGGTGGTGCACTTTGTTATCTTTTCAATTTCTTGTGCAAATGCTCCCCAATATGAAATGACACTTGAAGAATCGAAGAATGCGCCTACATGCACCCGCAAGGGGTTGTCGCAAGCCTTGGAGGTGCAACTAAGAGCCAGTAGCGCAGTTATTAATAATATTTTCATTAAGTAAATATAGACAAACATCAGAAAAATGCTCGCCGAGGATTAAGTGGGTTAAGTGGGTTAAGTAGGGGGGGTAGTGTATTGCTGTGAGGTTATAGAGGTGTAAGGGCATGAATAGCAGCGGTAGTAGTCATAAGGGTCTACTGCTGCTATTCATGCAGCTGATTACATTACTCGCATACCAGGCTGAGCGCCTGCATGAGGTTCTAATAACCAGATTTCTTCGCCACCAGGGCCTGCTGCCAATACCATGCCTTCAGAAATACCGAATTTCATTTTACGTGGCTTTAAGTTGGCTACCATCACGGTGTGTTTACCGATTAGGTCTTCTGGCTTGTAGGCAGATTTGATCCCGGATAGTACATTGCGTGTTTTACCTTCACCAATGTCCAGTGTCAGCTGTAGTAATTTACCTGCGCCTTTAACGTGTTCAGCATCAACGATTTTTGCGATGCGTAAATCCACTTTGGCAAAATCATCAAATTCAATTTCATCGGCAATTGGCTCACTTAATCCTGAAGCGGGTTTGGCATCTACCGGATTAGCTTTAGCATCAGCTTCTGCGTCAGCTTTTTCTTTTTCTACGATGGCATCTACCTTGTCTTTTTCGATGCGGCTCATAAGAGGTTTGAACTTATTGATTGCATGATCAGTTAAGGCGTTTAGGCGAGAATCCCAGTTTAGGTTTTCAATATTTAAAAACGCAAGAGTGTTTGCGCTCATCTCAGGTAAAACCGGTGTTAAGTACACCATCAGTTGGCGGAATAAATTTACCCCTAGAGAACAGATGCCTAACACTTCAGCTTCTTTACCTTCTTGCTTGGCAAGTGCCCAAGGTTCTTTTTCGTGAATGTATTCGTTAGCTTGGTCAGCCAGTGCAATGATCTCGCGAATGGCTTTGCTGAATTCACGATTTTCGTAGTATTGAGCAATTTCATCGCCTTTATCCATAAAGGCTTGTAGTAGTTCTGGTTCTGGAAGCTCGGCCGCTAATACACCACCTGATTTTTTAACAAAGCCAGCACAGCGTGATGCTATGTTGATTACTTTACCCACTAGATCTGAATTGACTCGCTGTGCAAAGTCTTCAAGGTTTAAGTCGAAGTCATCAACCTTGTTATTTAGCTTGGCAGCGTAGTAATAGCGTAAGTATTCTGGCTGTAGGTTGTCTAGGTAAGTGCGAGCTTTAATGAACGTGCCGCGAGATTTAGACATTTTAGCGCCGTTCACTGTTACGTAGCCGTGTGCCCATACCGCGGTTGGTGTGCGGAAATTTGCACTGGTTAGCATGGCTGGCCAAAATAATGCGTGGAAGTTGATGATGTCCTTACCAATAAAGTGGTAAACCTCAGCTTCACTATCTTTATTCCAGTAGTCATCAAACTCAAGGTCGTTGTCTGTTTTATCACACAGCTGCTTGAAGCTGGCCATATAGCCGATAGGAGCGTCTAACCAAACGTAAAAATATTTACCTGGGGCGTTTGGAATTTCGAAGCCAAAGTAAGGGCCATCACGACTGATGTCCCATTCTCTTAAGTCGCTGTCTAACCATTCAGCCAGTTTGTTGGCCACTTCGGTTTGCAATGTGCCAGAACGAGTCCAGCCTTTTAGAAATTCTTGGAATTCTGGAAGTTTGAAAAAGTAATGTTCAGATTCTTTTTCAATAGGAGTTGCGCCTGACATGACCGACTTAGGGTTGATTAGTTCTGATGCGTTATAGGTGGCGCCACAGTTCTCACAGTTGTCGCCGTATTGATCCGGTGTTTTGCATTTAGGGCAGTCGCCTTTTACATAGCGGTCGGCCAAAAACATTTCTTTTTCTGGATCAAATAACTGTTTGATACCGCGAACGTTAATGTGTCCGTTTTCTTTTAATCGATTGTATATAGTGGTCGACAATTCACGATTTTCTTCGCTGTGTGTAGAGCCAAAGTTATCAAATTTGATTAGAAATTCGCCAAAGTCTTTTTCATGCTCGGCTTGTACGCGAGCTATTTGCTCTTCAGGTGTAATGCCTTCTTTTTGCGCGCGTAGCATAATGGCGGTGCCATGAGCATCGTCTGCACAAACATAAGTGCACTGGTGGCCTCTTGATTGTTGAAAGCGCACCCAGATATCCGTTTGGATGTATTCCAGCATGTGACCTAGGTGAATAGGGCCGTTAGCGTAGGGTAGAGCACTGGTTACAAGAATCCGACGGGTAGACATATAGAGTGTTTCTCAGAACTGGTTCGTATACAAAATTGCGAGCAATCATAGCAGAAATATAGACGCTGATGTAGAGCCTATGATAGCCAGAGGCAATGCTTTGATCAGTGTTAATAGATTGTGAAGCTTATGATGTGGGAGGGTAAGTGACCTTAGCCCTTTAAAAATGTAAAATCCGACCCCATTAGTAGGACATTGAATGTGCCATATCTAGGTGCTACCTATACCACCTAGTGTATTTATAAAGAGAGATTTGCATGGCTGACCAGTTACAGGCTCAAGTAGAAAGTGCGTTAAAGGGTTATCAGGACCCTTATTTGAATATGGATTTGTTCGAAGCGGATGCCGTTAAGAGTATTGAGATTAAAGACGGATTTGTGAAAGTTCAGCTGTTTTTACAGTACCCAAGTGAGTACCTGAAAGACGGTATTTGTCAGATGTTGCAATGTGCTATTGAGAACATAGATGGTGTTGAGAGTGCTCAGGTAAGTTTGGATTGGGCTGTGAGTTCTCATAAGGCTCATGAGAATTTAGCCAATATTGCTAACGTTAAGAATATCATTGCAGTCGCGTCAGGTAAGGGCGGTGTAGGCAAGTCGACAACATCGGTTAATCTGGCCTTAGCTTTGGCAGCTGATGGAGCCAAGGTAGGTATTTTAGATGCTGATATATACGGCCCTTCATTGGGGATGATGTTGGGAGTTGCTGAAGGGACACGACCTGAAACGGTACAAGAGAAGTTCTTTAAGCCTGTTATTGCTCAAGGTCTTCAGTCTATGTCTATGGCGTATTTGATTACCGAAAATACCCCAATGGTTTGGCGTGGTCCAATGGTCAGCGGTGCATTACAGCAGTTGATTACTCAAACTCTATGGGAGGATTTGGATTATCTAGTGATTGATATGCCACCTGGTACAGGTGATATCCAATTAACCTTGTCACAAAAGGTGCCTGTATCCGCTTCTGTTGTTGTGACTACGCCGCAAGACATTGCTTTGTTAGATGCCAAGAAAGGCATAGAGATGTTCCGAAAGGTGAATATCCCCGTGTTAGGTGTGATAGAGAATATGTCGATACATATCTGCAGTAACTGTGCTCACGTAGAGCATATATTTGGAGAGGGCGGTGCTGAGAAAATTGCACAAGAATTTGATACGCGTTTATTAGGGTCATTACCTTTATCTAAATATATTCGAGAGCAATCTGACTCAGGTATTCCTGTAGTGGCAGATGACCCTGAATGCGATGTGGCAATGATGTATCGACATACGGCTCGCAATTTAGCAGCTGCTTTGAGTGTTTTGAAGAGTGGAGTAGTGCCTGATATTCAAATATCGGATGACTAGGCTGGATCGGTGTATTGCGCATTTTGTGCGGATACACCGTAAGTTGTTACTTAAAATCAAGTGAACCCCTTTGATGGGGGTTTATAACTTTGTCCATCCAAGTACCAGCTGCCTAAATTCCTTACTGGCTTTTTTAGGGAGCTGTTTATTATAAAAACCTTCCCAAGTTTTACATCGTTGTAATATGTCTTTCACAGCCTCATAGCTGCCTGTCTCGTTAATAAATCGGTTGATCAATAATTTATTAGTGCCATTTAAATCGTTATATGCTTGAAACTCAGCAGACTGATTATCATAAAACGCAATACAGCTTTGAATGAGTTTATGGCCTTGATTAGAAAGCGACTTAAGTACCAGTTTACTTTTTGTGCCACTGGATTTGTCTAATTTATTACCTGTTCTAACAACACTGAATCCATTTTTCTCCCAAAACTTATTTACGTCAGGTGTGTCGGCGTAGCTTGAACCAATGTAGTCATAACCATCTTTAATGAGTGCATTGGTGGTGTGGGTGAGAAGTTTTGATCCGTGATTTTGATTCTGTAGGTTTGGTAGGGTCGCTATGCGAATAACACGACCACCGTTTAATTTAAGGGCTTCTGCTTGCCCCATGTGTAGAGTTAATACCTGTGGAATTAAATGCCCTTTGGGCCGGCGAGTACCATTAATAATATTGGTGATGAGGGTGTCGTCTTTGGTTGTAAAATTACCCTCTGTCGAAACCAAGCAGGCTGATGCTAGATATTCGATGTTATCAACGGTAACGAATAACGAAAATATTCGAATACTTGAAGAATCTAAGATATCTCTTAAGTCACTGGGTCGTGTTTGATAGTGGGCTTGAACCAATAGGGCGAATAGGTTTTCTAGCAAATAGGGTGTATCGGTTAGCTCATTTTTAGTGATTTCTTTACAGGTGACTGTGCGACAGCCCTTTGGAATGCCGCTTAGCTCTAAGCCTTTAGGTTCTGCGTTTAAGCAGAAGCTTGAAAACATGATGCGTTCGAGAGGGTCGCTGCTTGCGTAGCGAATAGGTTGATTTAGGTGATGCTGGTGGATATTACTGGTTAGTTGCTTTAGGTGGTTTAGGAAACGAATCTGAAACCCTTTTCCTGTGCCTTCGTAGCCATGGGAGGTGGTTGCAAAAATAATGGTATCGATTGCGACAGACCATGACATCAATATGGGTAAGGGTAAGCTGGCGGCTTCATCTACTAGTAAAATGTCGTGTTTATTGACTGTTTCTAATATTCGCTCTGGTGCAATAAATTCGAGTGAATGCACGTTGATTGCGGTTTTCTGGGCGCTGAAAATAGACTGGATGGCTGCCTTATTTGGGGCTGTCACATAATACTTTATACCGTTATCTATATTAGGCTCTAATATAGTATTTGCGATCAATCCTAATAGGTGCGATTTGCCACGGCCGCGATCGGCTTGAATGATGTGGAATTGCTTGTGATTATTCGAAGTTTGATTGAATGTATTTTGTGTATCAGTAGTAGCAAGAATATTGTGTTTTATCGTGTTTAAAATAGCAGTTTGTTCTGGGTTGGTTTTGTTGGGTAGTGACCAAGGCTGACGGTGGGCTGTATCTGTGTTTTCTGTCTTGGCATGTTGAAAACTTATTAATTGTTCTGCTGGCGTCTTAAAGTTTGTTCTTTTATTAGATGTTGGCTCTGGCTGCTGAATAAATAGAGCATCATTTTGTTGGCAGTGCTCAATAAAGCGTTGGATGGTATTTGGACTGTTAGGTAGGTCTGACTGGCCATGGGATGTTCGTTTTTTTGCAAATTCATCACGATTACAAGGCCAGCTTTCTAGCTTAGGGCAAATAATAAAAAGAAAGCCGCCAGGCATTATGGCTCCTGATATAGAGGTCAGTGCATCAGGGTAAAAACCTTCACTGCAATCTATCACGGCATTGCCGCAATTAAATCCAAGCAATGTACTGGGCTTGTCTGGTCTGGCAGTTGTGATTGGGATATTTTGTTCAGTAATAATGGACTGTAAGCAACTAGTGCTACTGGTGATTAATACTGTGTTTTTTTCGTGTTCAAGGTAGCTGTAAACAATGTCCCAGCTGTTTTCTAGATTGCCTGATACCAGTATGACTTGGCGATGGCCTGTATGTGCATAATACCGAGAAAGCTGTCTTAGTATCTCGCAGGTGCCTGTTTGATTGTTTACTGTCGATGTTTGCTTCATTTGGGCGCTATTAAAGCCGTAATAATCTGATAGAAGCTGCCCAATTGTATCTATTATTCAACACAAAGTGTTAAGGGTTTACATGCGTTTAAGTGATGGCGATATAGAAGCGGCACTAGAAAGTGGTCATATCAAGCTTACACCTCAGCCTGAAACAAAATCTATTTCAGGTATTAGCGTTGATTTACGCTTGGCGAATCACTTTCGTGTGTTCAGTAACAACTCGGTTCCGTTCTTGGATTTATCTGGAGAGCGTGAGCAGTTAAATAAAGATATTGATCAGGTGATGGGAAAAGAAATCATTATTGAAGAGGGAGATGACTTCTTCATTCATCCCGGTGAGTTGGTTTTAGGGTCTACGTTAGAGTCTGTTGAAATTCCAGATGATCTAGTTGGTTGGTTAGATGGCCGTTCAAGTTTGGCTCGTTTGGGTTTGATGGTGCATGTTACTGCTGGTCGAATAGACCCTGGTTGGAAAGGGCAGGTAGTGTTGGAATTTTATAATTTAGGCAAGATGCCTCTGGCGCTTAAACCTGAAATGATCATTTGTGCGTTAAGTTTTGAGACATTATCTAGTCCAGCTAAGCGCCCTTATTTATCTCGTGAAAATGCTAAGTATAAAAATCAGCAGGGTGCCATTTCATCTCGTATGGGTGATGATTAAATTCTGAGTTAATTATTTTAGTTCTGTATCTTGAAGTGAAAAAGCCAGTTGATGGATCAGCTGGCTTTTTTATTGGGTGCAATTTAAAGAGGGGCTTACGATTGCCTGATTAATTCATCTAATGCAGGCAATAAATTTTCTGGTGAGATCACTTTTTGCACGCAATACCATAAAGCAGACAAGTATTTCATTTGTCGGTTGGCAAACTCTAGTTGTGAGGGTTTGATTTGACCATTCCCATAATATTGTAAAAATAGTTCAGTTTGAGTGGGTGTTAGGTTGCAACTATCGCATAAAACGGCGATATCCCAGACTGGGTTTCCAATAGCGGCATACTCCCAGTCGATCAAATAGAGTTTGTCGGTATCAACAATCCAGTTGTGCGGATTTGGGTCCATGTGGCAAAGCTTAAGTGAATAACCGGGGCTTTTTAATTGTATGTCTATTTCATCTTTATAAGCAGAAAGAGCCTTTCCAAGCTCGGGTGTCTCTAATGTCTGTTTTAATATTTGTGTCCAATAGTGATCAGTTCTTTGTTTAAAATCGATTATTGGCCAGGCTGATGATAGGGGGGTGTTGTGAGTGGCCTTTAGTTTTAATGCGACTTCTTTTAAGTAACCTTGTGTGTCTGCCTCTGTGCAGTTAAGCATTAGCTCGTATAAGGTTTGCCCTTCGATAAAAGGTCGAACCCAGTAGATGTCTTTGGGGTCTCGATATATGTATGGTTTGCAAATATCATATTGAGCAACACACTGATGGATGTGCCATTCTGCATGACGGTTTAGTCCTAACGCCTGGGCGTTTTGAGCGTTGATTCTAAATACGTATCCTGTATTTTTATGTTGGTTATTTCTGTCGCAGTAGAGCGAAAAACTGCTATTAGTGAGCCCTTTAACCAGCGCTTTAAAGTCATTGGGACGAGGTTGCTCTGCACAAATGCTTGGCCAGAGCTTCCAGTCTTTAATTAAGTCGCTTGTATGTTCTAAGGGCATTTTATACTTATTGTTTAGATGGATTTCTCATACGAATGAAGCCAAGCCTTGAAGCCAACAAAGCAAAGGACCACGTATACCGCCATTTGCAGGGCAGTTAAGTAAAGCTCTCTATCAATGTACAAGTATATGGCCAGCGTATCAATGACAATCCAGTAGATCCAATTCTCTAGTACTTTTTTGGCGACCATATAGGTGGTTAGTACAGCGCCCCAGGTGGTAAATGAATCAAGGTAGGGCATAACAGCCGTTGTGTGATTATTTAAAAAGTAGCCGCTAAACAATGAAAGTAATACGACAGAAGCTATGGCAAGCGAGTGTTGCTTTATGCTCCATGTGGTAACCGGTAATGGATTTGATTCATTGTTTTTATCATTGCTGTTGTTCCATACATACCAGCCATAAACAGCCATTGCGAGATAGTATACATTTAACGCCGATTCCATTAGCAAGCTCACATCAAAAAATAACCAACTAAAAATAGCGGTACTACCAAAAGCGGCATACCAGCATAAGCTGTTTTCTTTCATGGCTAAAATAAGATAGGCAAGGCCGAGTAGTACAGCAATGACTTCTAGGAAACTCATTGCTTGCAGTGCCGTTGTAACACCTTGTGTGAAGGTGTCTGTAAAAGATGTTGTAATTTCCATTCTACTACTCTAATTATTCGCCATGAGGATTAAGTGCAGGATCAAGGTTTGTGCCTATGAATTTACATACAAAGATGGCTTTACCAAAGTGTTCGTAAGAGTATTTGATTTCTTTTTTTAGGGTGTCCATGACTAGGTCGTAATCACCAAATACCTGTGTACTCATAGTGTTGCCAACAACACTTAAGCCATCGATTGCTTGTAGGCGGTCAATGAAGTCTTTTATGGCAGGGATGTAATCATCTGCTAAAGGGTATTTGCTTATTTCTACTGAAAGTTCCATGTAAGGCCTTTTAATAAAAAAGCCCATATTTCTATGGGCTGTTTGGTGTAATTTTTAGAAGGAGTAGCGGGCTTGAAGTGTTATTAAGCGAGGGTCGCCAAGTTGTGTGTATGTCTTGTCAGCATAAAAATCTCTTGGGTCGTTACCAAAATAGAAGCCCTTAGTTGTGTAGTCTTTGTTAGTGAGGTTGCGACCGTGAAGAGATAGTTCTAAATTGTTTGATGAATAATTTAGACTGGCATTCCAAAGTTGGTATGCACTGGACTTTTCATCGTGGCTGTCTGAATAATAAAAACTGTCTTTTGATTCTGTTTCAATCCTGATGTTTATTTTTTCTGTTAGTTTTTGAGTGATAGCTGTTGATACAGAGTACGTTGGAGCATGAGCCTGCTCGCGTCCATTTTTGCTAACTGTAATTATATTGTCGTCGTCATCTTTGCTTGTAAATTCATAATCTATAAATTCTGTTTTTAGTAGGCCAATGCTCAGGTCC
>JAWUVN010000060.1:0-7237 GCA_034112345.1 Bermanella sp.
AATAAGTTAAACATTGCTGTAAAAGATCAAACTGGCTCACAGTTATTTGAATTTACTGATCGAAAATCATCTAAAGAGTTTTTAAACTTGCTATACCAAGCTTGATTTAGTTTTTAGAATTTTCAGTATCAATAAAGAAACCACCTCTGCTTTTACAAGCTTGGGTGGTTTTTTTTGGTTTATCACTTCACAACTTACAAACACACTTATGTGACATTTTAGTGAAACCTAACGCCCAACTGATATTTTTATATACTTAGCCACTATACTAATTGAATACACGGTCTAAAGTAGCAAGGTTTGTATTTGCTTCAGCACCGCTTTCTTCTTACTACCCTGATGGAGGCCTCATTGTATTTATCAGACGATTATCAATCAGATAAAACCTACGCTTGGTGGAAATTTTTATGCTTAATTGCTGTATTCAATATGGGCATTTGGGGCTGGGTCATTTATTCCTATGAAGCCCCTCACAGTACTTTCTACATTCAAGCTATTTTGTCAGGAATTTATGTTTCGGTTTGTGCGTTTCGATCACTTTTTCCTAGAATCGATTTAGAGCGATATTGTTTGCATGATTCAATATTCTCTTCTGTGGCACTTGGACGAACATGCGCCACCATTGCTGAAATATGCTTTAGCATTCAATGTGCCATCATTATTTACAGTATCGCGCTTTCTATTCAATCCCAATGGATGTTATTCATTGCTTACAGCATTGTTCCAATCATTGTCATCGCACAAATATTTTGTTGGCACGCCACTCTCACTCTTAATCATTTTTGGCACAGCATGGAAGAAGCCGCCTGGGTGGTCATGCTAGTGTTAATCGCTGGCTGTTTTGTTTCGGGTTTCTTTTTATTATCCGCTGATTACCAAGTGTTCATGGCCATTGGCTTAGCCAGTTGCATCATCAGTATTTGGATTATGTTATTTATTGATATCCCCATGTACCTTTCAAGAGCAAAAGAAAGACAACATAAAGGCCACAGAACTTTAACGATTAAAGCAGGCTTACAAGACGCGCTGTCACGCCGTGAACACACTCAATCATGGGGTATTTGGAAACAAGAAGTGATTTGGATTACGAGTTATTTTACATTCGGAGTGTGGTTAAGCATCAGTATGATGATTGTCACGTTTTAAATGAGCGCCCCAGTGGCGCTAAATTTTGCCACTGTTTCTACAGCTCTCGCCGACAGCTAATTTTAATTAACAACCAAATCATGGCATCCAGCTTTTCTTTGCCCTTTATTCTTTTTCAAGAATCCCCTGCAATAACACATCCACAATGGCTTGCTGTCTATCCTTACCCGACACCTCATCTTGTTTAGGTTCTAAATTGCCATCAATGCGCATGGTCACATAGCCTTGCAACATAGACCACAAGGCAATGGCTTTGGATTCCACGCTGATGTTCGATTTTTTATCAGTGGCAAGCGTAGCCAATAGCGCATCGTAAATCACATCCATGGCACCGTTTAATTCTATGCTGTCATTATCCAAGTAATCTCTGCGCCACAGCAGCCTATAGCGATTGGGTTGCGACAGACCAAATTCAATCAGGGTGTCAGTAAATACTCGCACCTTTTCACTTATCCCTTGGGGCGCTAACTGTAAATCACGCTTGATCAGCTCACCTAGCTCAATAAATGTATCAATGGCCAGCTGGGTTAATAAAGCCCGCTTATCGGCAAAGTGATTGGCCGGTGCCGAGTGCCCCACCCCCACCTTTCGGGCTACCTGCCTGATGGTGACAGCCTCGATGCCCGATTCATCCAGTATGCTCATGGCCGCTTTTAATAGTGCTTCGCGCAAGTTTCCATGGTGATAAGTGCTCGATTTGGCATTCATGTAGACAGCGTCCATATTTTATTCTAAATTGACAGTGTCCATATTAATTCATGATCCCCTCAATTTGAAGCAATTGAGCCCAACAGACCGGAGAAAATGATGATTCTAAAAGCATTAATAACCCTAGGCATACTGGTTTATGGCTTGCTGGTGCCAATTTTAGAGGTAAACCCTAGCCACGTTTTCAACCCAGACTGGCCCGCCCATGCCTTGCTGCACGAGGTATGGCAACTGATCACTAACTCTATGTTGGGCCTGTATTGCCTGTGGCTTACGTGGGTGAAAAAAGACCTTATGTTATCCAGCGTCATAGGCATGTTTGTAACCGGGGGGTTTTTGTTAGCTTTTTTACTAAAAGAATCTTTCGGAGGGTCCATGGTGCACCCCGATGGCAGCGAGGCAACCCTAATGGGAATAAATGCAGGCGTAATTGTATTTACATTGGTGTTTGCAATATTTGCAGGGGCCGCATTAACGGCATATAAAAATCAGCCGCCGTTAATTAAAGGCGCTTAATACGAAAAAATTGCACAACTTATTCTGGGCTTTGCCCGTTAGCGCTGTGCACTGAGTGATTTAACATTCACTAGAGCTTAACTTTAACTGCAATAGTCTCTTTAACTAGAGCCATCTCTTTAACTAGAACCGCCACAAAGGATGTAATTATGAATCAAACTATTATTTTTTATCCGCTACTCATACAAATCATACTGGTATTACTTTTGTATATTTTATTAGGCATTGAAAAATCAAAGTCCGTTAAGGCAGGCACCGTAGACAGAAAAAAAGCAGCGTTACATAACGATGCCTGGCCTGACCATGTTGTAAGGGTTTCGAATAATATTGCGAACCAATTTGAAACACCCATTTTGTTTTTTGTTTTGTCTTTGGTGTTCTTTAGCCTTAAGGCGGTGGATATAACCGTAATGGTTTTATCGTGCGCTTATGTGGCAAGCCGAATCATGCACGCATATATTCATGTGACATCAAACTACGTACCCAAAAGACGCGGCGTGTTTATGCTGGGCTGTATCATTTTGATTGTGTTGGTTGTTTTGGCCATGAAGGGCTTGATGCTTGGCTGAGGTTTTAAGAACAGCAAAACTTCAGCCCTGCCCTACCTTACGATGAGCAACTAAGGTGGGACAATCCACCCACCTCAAAAAACTCAAGCGGTTTCAAGCGATAGTATTTATCCTCTATTTCCTGCGACTGCTCTGCATAGGGTTGTGTTATCACGTCTTGCAGCTCTTTAATTAAAGTGTAATCACCTTTCGTTGCCTGCTGATAAGCTGGCACAACAAACCATTCGCGCAAAATATACTTTGGGTTAACGAGTTTCATTTTCCTAGATATTTCTTCATGGGATCGCAGCCCAGAACCATTTGTGTTATCCGCGTCACTTGCGCTGATAAGCATCGCTTGCCATTTTTCTAGCCAGTGCGTCCAGCGTGTGTCCATGACTATAGAGTCTGAATCTTGTGCACTATTATTAGATAAGCCACTGTAAAAGCTCTTTTTGAGTGGCGCAATATCGTTAGGGATTGATGAGAGTTCACGGAAGAAAATAGTGTAATCAACAGGCGTTTGCGCCATCAGTGTTTGTAGCTCGCTGATCAATTCATTACAAGATGCTTGGTGAGACCCTGCGTTCAAAGTGCCACTTTCTAGAGTCAGATTCAGCCCCAGCTTAGCAGCCCACATTTTTTCCATTTGTGTGTGCATGACACTCAAAAACCCACTTTGAATTTCATCAAGTTCTAACAAGGAATCTTGATGCGATGCCAGTAACGGCCGTAACGCCGAACAAAACATGCCGAAGTTTTTTTGCGCGGCGCCAGGTTGATTCATAAACGAGAAGTGATGCCCACCGCCCGTCCAAGGTTGATACTGAGGGTTAAACACATCGCAAAAACCGAAAGGGCCATAATCAAGTGTAAAGCCACCGGCTGCGCAATTGTCGCTGTTAAAGTTACCCTGGCAAAAGCCAACACGAATCCAGTTTGCCACCAGTGACGTGAGGCGGTTTTGAAATTCACGCGCCAGCAACACCACTTTTTCCGGGATACTGAGTTGGCTGTCAATCACGTTAGCGTACTCACGATCAATCAGGTGCAGCACAATCTTTTCAAGTTCTTCCATCGCTTTGGGGTGTTCGTTTTTACGGGTACGACGAGCAAACAACTCAAGCTGACCCACGCGGATAAACGACGGTGCCACCCGTGTTGAAATGGCAGCGGCTTCAGATACAAGCATGTCGGGATTTTGTGAGTGCGAACCCGGTGAATACCACGGCCGCTGTACCTTTTCCGTTTTTGACACGTACAAACTCAAAGACCGTGATGTGGGCACACCCAGTGCGTGCATGTGATCCTGAGCCAAAAATTCGCGAATACTAGACCGCAATACAGCACGGCCATCTGCGCCGCGGCAATATGGCGTGCGCCCGCCCCCTTTTAGTTGCATTTCCCAGCGTTGACCATTGATAACCGCCTCAAGCACAGAGACAGCACGGCCATCGCCATACCCGTTGCCAGTTTGGAACGGGCACTGCTGAATGTATTCAGTGCCATAAATAGAAAGTGCATACCCAGTTGCCCAACCAAGCTTGCGCATGGGCGCGGGAACTTGCGAGAGATCGCCAGAGAACATGCGGATGAAGTCACTGGATGTGGCCATACTGTCGGCAAAGCCAAGCTGCGAAAAAAAGTCTTTGCTGTGTGTTACATACTCGGGATCGGCAATTGCAGTGGGATTAACGGGCACATAATGGCCCGTGAAGACTTGTCTAGGCGCGTGGTCTACACCGTTTTGGGTGGCGTCAGGATCACGGTTGAGCGTGTCCATGAGCGAATAGCTAGCCAACTTCGCAAGATCGTCAAGGGTAGATATCGTTGTAGAGGCTTTCTGAGGCAGCGGGTTTTTCATGGTGGCGATTGTCTTGTTTACCGTAACGCCTTTAATTATAACGGCTTCTCAGTGCGCCTGTCTTATTTACTCGTGACGGGTGCAAACTTCAATTACAAAAAAGGCAATCCCCCGCGCATGCAGGGCCTTACTCTTTGACAGTTATGCCCCGAATATAAACCCCAATAATACTAACACCACTATGACCACATGCAGTGGCGAAGCCGTTCTAGCAAATTTATTTAATAGCGGCGGTGATCCCAGCAACCTAACCGCGCTATAAGCTTCCGCTGCCTGAGCAAACACCTCGGGGTTTACTTTAACTTTATGGCCTTTTGCAATTTCCTCGCATAGCGCTTCAATCTCTTCAATACTCAAGAAATTTAAATATGGCTCGTCTGCACTGTAGCACATGATAATTGAGTAAATTAGATCTTCATGCGTTTCAGGAATGGCATCACACGACCCACATACTTGATGGGCCTCGGGTTTGTCATTACCGCAGTACATACAAAAACTTTTCATATTTGGCTTTTCATCTTTGACTTCTCAAATGTGAATCGTGACTCAATTAAATGTAACAGAACGATAGAAACAGCCGTGTATTCACGTTATACACAGCCGTTTTCGGATTCTTCAATCTAAAGGCTAATATACCAAATTTAAAACCATTTCTTAAATATATTAATGAGGTTTATAAAATAGAAAGTCGGGTATCGAGTGATATAGTGTTTTATACGAGAAATTAAAAACGCAAGACCAGACCCTTACGCCTTGACTCTTACACCCTGACCCTTACACCTTTTAGTTGTTAAAAGAATCAACCTCATCGCGGGTTAAATATCGCCACTGGCCCAGCTCGACATCCAAAGAGACTTGGCCAATTTTTTCTCGATGCAAATGTTTAACACGATTACCCACCGCCCGAAACATACGCTTAACTTGACGAAACTTACCTTGCGTAATCGTCAACAATACTTCGTGAGTACTTACTATTGTTACTTTTGCAGGCTGTGTTGGCTCATCGATCCCTTTTAACAAAAGTCCCTTTTCAAGCTTTTGAATAGCCTCGCCAGTCAGTTCATCACGTAACGAAACTCGGTACACTTTTTCACACTGGGCGCTGGGTGTGATTATTTTTGAGGTCCAACTGCCGTCATCGGTAATCAGCAATAAACCCGTTGTATCGGCGTCTAAACGCCCAACAATATGCAACTCTGATTTTTTATTCACATCAAGATGATTAAGAATGGAAGGGTGACGTTCGTCCACATTCGAACACATGGTATTCGCAGGTTTATGGATTAAGATATAGCGAAAAGGTCGCAGCGTTAGTGAGACATCATTCAGTGTGACACAATTAATATCATGAACCTGAGTCGCACCATTCGAAAAAACCTTGTTATCTACTTTCACCATTTGGCGCTGTAGAACATCATCCGCTTCAACTCTATTTAGCTCAGTGCTCTTACAAATATATTTATCAAGCCGCATACGACAATTTACACCCAAAAGAAAATCAGTAAGGCCTCACTCTATTTGAAACAACCACTTACCCAAGCCATATTATAACCTTACCGCACCCCGCCACCAATATTTAAAAAGATCGAACCAGTCATACTTAGAAACCTAGAGTTTATTTAATTAACGGGTGTGTCATTCTTGATAATAAATATGACAGACTTAATGATTTCGCGCTTAAACAAAAGGCAAGACCAGCCCCCACAGAGCAGACTCAGAAGAGCAGACTCAGAAGAGCAGACTCAGCAGAACAGAGAGCAGTGTATAGCGAGAGCGGAAAACAGCGTTGAATCTGGTCTTTGCATATCCGGGTGACGTTACTGGCTGGCGCCCAACTACTGGCTATGTCCCCCGTATAACAGCCATCGCCATAATTGGGCGATATTGCCATAATGGCTAATCCAACACCTAATTACCGGTTAGGCAGCCCCTACCCTCTTACATGTCCATATTCATGTTGAACGCATTGGTGGCCAACTGGCAGGAATCAGCCCTTCAGCCCTTAATCACCAACCCAGCTATCCATTAGCATCACCTACCTCAATGGTCGACACCAAATCCCCATTCACCTATAATCCACCCATTATCTAGGAACAAGGCAGTACTGGTTAAAAGCAGGTGGAAAATGGTACTCGACCGAATCTAGACCCTCTCATTCTCTGCCCTGATTGAATTCTAGTCCTTTAATGCCATTGCCCTATAGCAGGCGTTAAACCTTCAATTTTAACAACCCGCATCCCAACCGTAATATTAAGCTTGGCTTTGTGCGAAACACAAAAATATGAGCCTATTTTACGCCCATGCGATGAACACCCATGACATATTCAGGAGATGATTTTGGATTATTTTGAAATATTAGAAGTAGATAAATCAGCCTCGCAAGCTGATATTAAAAAGTCTTACCGACGATTAGCCGCTAAATATCACCCTGATAGAAATAAATCAGAAGATGCAA
>JAWUVN010000061.1:0-8322 GCA_034112345.1 Bermanella sp.
ACTCCCGACCCTCTGGTCCCAAACCAGATGCGCTACCAGGCTGCGCTATGCTCCGAAAGTGGCTCCTCGAACTGGACTCGAACCAGTGACCAATAGATTAACAGTCTACTGCTCTACCAACTGAGCTATCGAGGAACTACAACGCGGTCTTGGCTGTTGCCTTAACTGCGGGGCGTATATTATGGATGAGGGGCGTTTTCGTCAACCCTTTTTTTGTTTTTTTTTAATTTAAATACAATGACTTACAAAAGGCTAGGGCAGGACATAGCTTAAACAAGGAATTCTTTGATTTTTATACCATGATCAATAGGGTTGATGGATTTTATGATGCTGACAGTCTCTTTTTCTTCACTTAAGTCTAGGCGGGAGACAGAAATAAAGCATTTGGATTTAAGGCTGTATATGACTTTTAAAACCGGTTTCATGGTTGATTCGGTTTCTTCAATAACAATGCCTGCCATGCCATTGCTTAGTTCGACCAGTGAGCCGACAGGATAAACCCCCATTGCCTTAATAAATGCATGTACATATTTTGAGTCTAAATGAGGTCCGCACCACTCAAGCATTCGCTTTAGGGCATTCGAAGGCGTCATGCCATTGTGATAAACCCTGTCAGCCGTTATTGCATCATATACGTCTACCACTGATGCCATTCTAGCTTCCTGTGTCACCTGATCTCCAATAAGCCCTGCAGGGTATCCTTTGCCATCTAAACGTTCGTGATGTTGCCCTGCAACATTGATAGCGACCTGGGGGAATCCTTGGCTTTTTTCGAGTATTTTTTGACTATAAAGTGCATGGCGTTTCATTGTTGTAAATTCATCGTCAGTTAACTTACCAGGTTTATGCAGGATGGTGTCTGGAATCATAACTTTGCCAATATCGTGTAATAAAGCTCCAGTGACACATTGATGCAGGTAGCGGTTATCGAGCTGAAGGTATTTTCCAAGAATGGACATTAATACGGCAACGTTCACGCTGTGTTCCATTAGATAAGAGTCTTTATCGCGAATACGCGACAGGCAAGCCAAAGCGTTTTGATTGCGTACAACAGAGTCCATGAAGCTCGATGCCATTTCTTCGAATGGCTTTGTGTCCACAGCTTGGCCATTTTTAGCCGCTTCTAGGGCATTGCTAACAAGCCCTAGGGCTTCATTGTGTATTTTACCTGCTTGCTTAAGTTCTTGTTCAAAGCTTGCGGTTTGTGAGGCGACGGATTCTGTGGTTTCTATAGAGGTAGTATGAATTTCATCCTCAAGATCACGGGATGCCTTTTCAGGTTCAAGAGGGCTGGCTTTTTCGCTATCGTCCCCTTGCTCGGTATCGATCACTAAGTGACTTACACCTCTTTGCAGGAGTGCTTTTACCGTGACGTCATCCTTAATCCGGCCTTCACGCTGGTCACTTCCCAGTTTTATGCCTTCTTGGGAAATATTTGTGACATACATGCCGGGTTTTAGGTCTTTTACAGATATTTTTTTCAGCATAAATCCCGCACTCTTGTTGTAATTAGTATAGATAAGCCTTGAGAGTTATCGAATCTAGTTTCTTTAATATCTGTACAAAATTGAGTGATATGGCCAATATAGCTGCAGTTTTTAGTTGGGTGTTGATTCCATGAGTAATATTGCATTTCAGGGGCAGTTAGGCGCGTATAGTCACTTAGCGTGTGTGACGGTTAAGCCCAATGCAGTCCCTGTGCCTTACGATAGTTTTTTTAGTGCCCTAAAAGCTGTAGAGAATGATCAGGCTAAATGGGCGATGATACCAATTGAAAACTCCACAGCTGGCCGAGTAGAAGAGATATATCGGCAAATTCCTAAAACTAAATTACATATCATTGCTGAGCACTTTCAGCCTGTTAGCCACTGCTTAATGGCACTTAAGGGAGCAAATCCATCTTGGGTTATGTCTCACCCTCAAGCGCTGGCGCAGTGTCATGACCGTATAATTGAGCTTGGTTTTGAACCTAGGGCAGAGTTTGATACAGCGGGTGCAGCAAAATTATTGATGGAATCTGGTGATACAAGTGGTGCCGTAATTGCCTCTGAATTAGCGGCAGAGTTATATAGCCTAGATATTTTACAGAGACGATTTGAAGACGTTGTTGGCAATACCACTCGCTTTTTGGTGTTGGCTAAAGAGGCTGACCCTGCGGAGTACGATGTGGGTAAGCCTTATATTACGTCGATTTTATTTAAAGTTAGAAATATACCTGCAGCCCTTTATAAGGCGTTGGGAGGGTTTGCTACAAACGGTCTTAACTTGATAAAGGTTGAAAGCTATATGGATGGTCAGACTTTAAATAATAGCCAGTTTCATATTGATATAGCTGGTCACGTTGAATCAGAATCAATGCAATTAGCCATAGAAGAGTTAAAGTTTTACGCATCAGAGTACCGTTGGTTGGGCACGTACCAGGCTCAAAACCTGATAAATAAAGGCAGTGATTAATATGACCATGGATTGGAAAAAGCTTTTAAGCAGTAGACGATTTGGGTTGTCAGATTCTCATGAGTCATTAACAAGGACGCCGTTTCATAAAGACCATGATCGAGTTGTTTTTTCTAGTAGTTTTCGTCGTTTAGAGCGTAAAACACAGGTACACCCTTTAAGAGAAAATGACCATATACATAGCAGGCTTACGCACAGTTTAGAGGTAAGTTGTGTGGGGCGTAGCTTGGGTGCATTGGTGGGTGAGATGCTTGAATCGTCACTGCCAAATGATGTGTCACCTGCCGATATGGGGGCGATTGTTCAGGCGGCTTGTTTGGCGCATGACATTGGTAATCCACCTTTTGGTCATACGGGAGAGGATGCTATTCGTAATTGGTTTCGAGATGCATCTAATGAACATTTTTTGAGTGGGTTGTCACCGGCTCAAATTAAAGATTTTAAGACGTTTGAAGGTAACGCGCAGGGTTTGAGGATATTAACGCAGCTCGAATATCATCGTTTTGATGGTGGCATGAGGTTAACCTACGCAACATTAGGGGCCTTTCTTAAATACCCATGGCATAGCGATTATCAAGATCCTGCAAAAGGCGAGAAATTTGGTGTTTATCAGTCAGAGCAGGTATTTTTTCATAAAATTGCCAATGAATTAGGTTTGATTGCCGTGGCTGATAATCGATATTGTCGGCACCCTTTGGTTTACTTAATGGAAGCTTCAGATGATATTTGTTACGCCATAATAGATTTAGAAGATGGTGTTGAAATGAATCTATTGGAATATAAAGAAGTTGAGCAATTATTATTAGATTTAATCGGTGATGATGTTCCTCAAGATTACTTTGAAACCACTGATGAAGACCCTGCAAGGCGTCGATTAGCCATCTTGAGGGGGAAGGCCATTGAAATCATGGTGAACAGTGTGGCGATGGCATTTGTAAGGCATGAGCAGGCAATATTGGAAGGCAAGCTTGATACGGACTTGATATCTTTATCCGATCAGAAAGTTGCTCACTGCATTCAATCAGCGAAAAGTATAGCCAGGCAAAAAATCTTCAGAGAGCCTAAAAAAGCACTGATTGAAATTGGGGCTTACGCCACATTGGGCAGCTTGCTTGATGCATTCTTATCTGCGGTAGATGAGGTTTTGGCGGGCCAAGCAGTGAGTTATAAGTCACAGCGGATTTTAGAGCTAATTGGGCGTCATGCACCAAAAAAGGATTGGGATAAGTATCGGGCGTATTTACGCGTAGTCGATTATATCTCGGGTATGACCGACGACTATGCTGTGGAGTTGGCTCAAGCAATCAGGGGGCTGAGGCATTAAAGTGAAGATTTACCGTTTTTTGTTAAAAAGCTTGTTAGAATGCAGGCTCCTAATAACTAATAACAATATTTGAGTTTTTAATGGATATCGACTTCCCCCTTATTTTAGTTATAGCTGTATTTGTTACAGGTATCATTTCTTTGACCGACTTGTTGTATTTTGCAAAAAAAAGGGCAATCAGTGCAGAAGCGCTTAATCAGCAAGGTGCTACAGAAGAAGTAATTCAGAGTGCGGTTTCAGAACCATGGTTGATAGAAAACAGCAAAGGTTTTTTCCCTGTTTTGGCTGTGGTGCTAGTGTTACGATCTTTTTTGGTCGAGCCTTTTCAAATACCTTCAGGCTCAATGGAGCCTGGCTTAGTAAAAGGCGATTTTATTCTTGTTAATAAATTCTCTTATGGTTTTAGATTACCAGTATTGGGCACCAAGGTTATTGAAATGGATGACCCAAAGAGAGGGGATGTAATGGTATTTATTCCACCTCATGACCCTCGTTACTTCATTAAACGTGTTATTGGTTTACCTGGAGATAATATTAAGTACACAAACAAAAAGCTGTATGTGAATGATCAGCAAGTTGATGATGCATTGATTGGAGCGTATCCAAAGGGCGCGCCAAAGCTTTTAGTTTATAACGAGACAACCCCGGAAGGTAAAGCGTTTCCTGTGCAGAAATATAACGGCATTCCTAGTCGCGGCGATGGTGAATGGACAGTCCCTGCTGGGCATTACTTTATGCTGGGTGATAACAGAGATAATAGTGGTGATAGCCGATTCTGGGGTTTTGTTCCTGATGAAAATATTGTAGGTAAGGCCTTCGCTATCTGGATGCATTGGGAAAATTGGACTGATATCCCTGGGTTTAACCGTAATACGTTCATTGATTGAGTAGCCCTGGGCAAGGTGGATTCCTAGTCTATACTGATCTTAATATATAAGGAGATCAGTATGGATAGTAGAAAGCCTTGCAGAAAGTGCATACAAGCGAGATGGCTTATGTTTTATTGCTTAGGAATGGGGGTTGTTGGGACGCTTGCAGTTAACAATATTTTATTTTATTAAAACCTTATCTTTGTTGGAAATTTTAGAATTACAGCAGTAGAATGTCGCCAAATTCAATGATGTTGTAAAGATATGTCTTGGTACCAGAAAATATTGGCTTCTTGCTCTTTTATGATCACACATCCTGTGGCTCGTAGTACCAAAGAGCAGCAGCGGGCCGATAGGCTTGCATCAAGTGTTACGCTTTATGATCACTCGACATGCGTTAGCAGTGTCCGTATTAAGCATCATATCAAAGAGTTAAATGTCCCGATAACCATCAAAAACCTAAAACGATGTCATGCTTATGAAAAAGAGTTATTAGCAGGCATAGGAAGTGTTAAAGTGCCGTGCTTACGAATAGAAACCAACAAGGGTTGTCGTTGGATTCAAAGCAGTGATGAAATCATTAGCTTTCTTGATCGTAAGTTTTCACCTAAAGCGAAAAATAAAGTGATAGATAAAGCGCATTAGGTTAATTAAGTGCATAATATGTTTAGGAAATTGTTAATTAGCTGTATATAAGGACTTATATATAGGGCATTGGAGGCTCGGTTATACACGTTATTAAGCGCACCCTTGTTTTTTGCATACTGCTTTGTTCCTTTGAAACAATGGGAGCGACGGTAGGTTTACTTGTGGAAGCGGATAATAAGCAGGCTCAAAATTTCCAAGCCGCTATGAGGCTGGCTCGGGCTCAAGATACTTTTCAATTATATACCTTACAATCTCTCCCTAATGACTTAAGTCAAACGCCTGTAGAATCTTGGCTTGCTATGGGTGCTAAATCTTTAGCTATTTTATTGGGGCGATTAAACGTCAACCATAATAAACGAGTTTTAGGTCTATTTGTTAGGCCTGAGGCAAAAGCTAAATTAAAAAATCTCTATCCAAATAAGCTCTTTTCGTTACTCGATAATACGCCGCCTTTAACTCGTCAATTAGCTTTAATTAAAGTATTAAGTCCCCAAATTAAATCTGTCGCTATTCTTCATACACAAGAAATGCCTGTAAACCTGAATGAAGTTAATAGACAGGCAAAAAAAATGGGACTGACGCTTAGAACGGCATTAATGAATGACCCTTTAAATTGGAGCAAGGTATCTTTAAAGGTACTTAAAGAATCCGATGTTGTTTTGGGAATCAACGACTCTGCAATTTATAATGCTACGACTATTCGCAGTATTCTAATGCGTCTTTACCGAGCATCCAGACCCCTGATTGGTCCTGATAAGGGCTATGTTCGGGCAGGAGCTGTTGCCAGTACCTACTCTGGCGTCAAAGAAACTATTCAATCTGTCTCTCAATTGCTTGGTAGTAATGAAACGTGGTCTGAAATTATTCCCAATTCTAATTTTAATGTAGCTATAAATACTCAAGTGGCACGATCACTTAATATTAATATCGTAGGTATCAAAGATCTCTCTGAGCAAGTAAGAGAT
Source organism: Bermanella sp. (assembly GCA_034112345.1). Lineage (GTDB taxonomy): Bacteria > Pseudomonadota > Gammaproteobacteria > Pseudomonadales > Oceanobacteraceae > Bermanella. Next base: position 6,261 of record JAWUVN010000061.1, read on the forward strand.
GTGTTGAAATGAATATTAAAGGTTGGAGTTTATATAGTCGTACATTGTTATTGGGACTTGGTCCTGCTCTCGTCATATCAGTCATAATCAGTGGCTATTTTATTAATGCTCGTTTATTAGATGTAAAACAAGAGCTGGATAATAAGGGTCAGCTTATAGCTTTTCAATTAGCGTCTACAGCCGATTACTTTGTGTTAACAGGTAATCAATCCATAATCTCACCACTAGCTCGTGTCTTACTTGATGATGAAGATGTCCAGTTTATTGAAATTGAAGATATAGGTGGTGTATTGCTTTATAGCCAAAGCGATAACGGTTTTGTTGAGCACAATGAACCAGAAGACAAGGGCATTTTACGTTGGTATCAAGCTGATATTATTCAATATGACGTATTAGCTGATGAAGACGATTGGTTTGCTAAGGAGAGTAAAGAAAAAATACTAGGGCAAGTAAGGGTCGGTTTGTCTGAGAGTTTTGTTGTAAATAGGCAAAATGAAATCATTTTACATGCAGTCTTAATTGTGGGCGTGTCTTTAATTATTTGTGCTTTGATAGCATGGCTCAGTGGTGCCAAGCTCGCTAGGCCTATTAGTCGTTTATCAGAGGCGGTAGATGACATGACGCAAGGGGATTACTCTGCTCGCATTAAGAAAACCGCTACTGGCGAAGTGGGGCAGCTGCAATCAGGCATTAATATGCTAGCCGATGCATTAGAGAAATCAGAGGAAGTACAGCAGCATTATGTCGAAAGCTTGATTGCAGCAAGAGAAATATCAGAAGCAGCTAATAAAGCAAAAAGTGAATTTTTAGCTGTGATGACTCATGAATTAAGAACACCCATGAACGGTGTTCTTGGAATGTTGCAGTTAATGCAATCAACTGAATTAACAGATGAGCAGCTCGAATACGTTGATATAGCATTATCATCTGGTGATCATTTATTGGGTCTTATTAATGATATTTTAGACTTTTCTAAAATTGAACAGGGGAAGCTTGAATTAGAAAGTCGATTTATACCTCTGCATAAAAGTTTAACTCGAGTAGTAGATGGGTTTAAAGCCATTGTAGCTACCAAAGGTTTGGATTTTAAAGTTGATATTGAGAATATAGAGAATTTAACTGTTAAAACAGATGAAACAAGAATTCATCAAATACTTGTAAACTTACTTGGCAACGCAGTTAAATTTACAAATAAAGGACATGTAGCACTCAGTGTAGAAAATATAGAATATATAAATGGAAAGGTTAAGTTAGAAATAATTGTTAGTGATACAGGTAAAGGAATAAGTGAGGAAAACTTAGAGCATATATTTGACGCTTTTCAACAAGAAGATACATCTATTTCTAGAGAGTTTGGCGGTACGGGCTTGGGCTTGGCTATCTCTCGGCAGTTAGTTGAAAAAATGAATGGGAAGCTTATTGTTCAAAGTGCATTTAGTCAGGGTTCTCGATTCATTTGTCAGTTTACTTGGGATGCATCCAGTACGAATAGTTTAATACCCGAACAAGAAACTATACAGCTACCTAATGAAACATATGTAGGTAATGTCTTATTGGTTGAAGATAATGATGTTAACCAAAAAATTGCTTTAAAAATGATAAAAGAATTTGGTGTGGATTGCGATTTAGCACGAGATGGTATGCAGGCGTTATCTATGTGCGCTGGTAAAAAATACGACTTAATTTTAATGGATTTACAAATGCCTGTACTGGATGGTTTTGAAGCCACTAAGGCCATCAGAACTGACGGAGGCATAAACTGTGAGACCAGCATAATCGCAATGACAGCTAATGCGTTATACGATGTTCAAACTCAATGTGAAAGTGTGGGGATGAATGGATTTTTAGCCAAACCTTATAAAAAGGCATTATTGAAAGATGTACTTAGAAAGTGGCTAACAAAAACATCCTCTAATTAAAAATTAATCTTTAATATCTATAACATCTATTATATCAGCTCGATTAGTCCTCGCGTTATTTGCTAAAACAGATTTATCTTCGTAACCAAAACTGATTCCGAATAAAATACCTGTACCTTCATTTATCTCAAAGAAGTCTCGAA
>JAWUVN010000062.1:0-24566 GCA_034112345.1 Bermanella sp.
AGGCCAAGTTTGAGCAAATCAAAGCGGACTACCTTGCGTTTGCAGAAGAGCTAGAATTAGCCAACATTCAATTTGTTCCATTGTCTGCTTTAGATGGCGACAACGTGGTGAACAGAAGTGAGCGCTCGCCTTGGTATAAAGGTAAAACGCTAATGGAAATTCTAGAAACGGTTGAGATCAATGCGAACCGAAATCTAGATAACTTTCGCTTCCCTGTACAATACGTTAACCGTCCAAATCTCGATTTCCGTGGATTCTGTGGCACGGTTGCTTCAGGCATTATTCGCCCAGGCGATAAAATTACTGCGCTTCCATCTGGTAAAGAAAGCTCTGTGAAAGCCGTCGTTACCGCTGAAGGCAATCCACAAGAAGCCTTTGCTGGCCAAGCGGTTACATTAACGCTTGAAGACGAAATCGATATTAGCCGCGGCGATATGATTGTTAAATCAGACGATCAACCGCTAACCGCCAATACGATTAACGCCGACATTGTATGGATGGCTGAAGATTCCATGAAGCCGGGCAAGCAATATAATATGAAGTTTGCTTCCGCTCAAAATACAGGTTCTATTTCCAGTGTTCACCATCGTGTTGATGTTAACACCATGGAAAAATTCAATGCTGATGACTTAAAGCTGAATGAAATCGGCTTGTGTGAAGTTACTTTAAACAAAACCGTTGCATTTGATCCATACAAAAAGAACCGTGCAAGTGGTGCATTCATCATTATCGATCGCTCAACTAACGTAACTGTTGGTGCAGGCATGATTGTTGGCGCTGCTGATGAATCGGGTTCTGATCAATTAACTGCTGTTTCATCTCAAGAAAAAGCCAACCGTTTTGATCAAAAAGCCGCATCAATTGTGTTAACGGGCAGCAACAAACATGTTCTTGCTGGTGGTATTGACCGTAAATTATTTGCGCTAGGTAAAGCAGCCGCTTTAGTAAGCAAAGATGATATTGGTGATAATAACCCTGAAGACATTGCATGCATCATCAAGCAGGCTGGTTTAATTGCGATCTGTACTTTTGAAGCGCATGAAAAAGCTGACTTAGTTATCGACGCTGATACAACAAGCATTGAAGCCGCCATCGCTGAAATTCAAGACAAAGGCATTATCTAGTCTTTAGGTTGAATCTAAAAAGCCAATAACTCAAAAGGTTATTGGCTTTTTTTATGCCTACGCCATAGTCATTTATCCATTCAAGCCTGCTCTTTAACTATCATTGTTATCACCGCTTAAGCAGTACTCATCAAGTTTATGTAAACCAACCCTCTCACGCAAAGTCCATGCATTAATACTGGATTTAATAACCATTAAAACCAAAAAAATCTCGTACTTCACTCCTTCAAAAGTCATTTGGCACAGCTCTTGAATCTTATTGCTCTGAAACATTCAGAATTATAAACATTGAGCTCTATGTATTTATTATCCAGCATCATTTTACTGCTGCTTTCTGGACCCCTTTATGCCGCAGACGAACCTGATGCAGAGGCGGATCCAGCCAGCACACCTACCGCCCCTATAGCAGGTGAACCGGCTGTTGCATCCGATGAAGCCTCTGAACAGCTCAATGCCCCAACCGTGCCACTAGAGCGTGTGCTACCCATACCTTCAACCCGGCGAATCATAGAGACCGTTAAGCACCTTGGTTTATTCCAGCGCGAAGAAGAGGTGATTAAATTTAGCGACGAAGAATCCAGTATTAGCGGCCTATATTTGCCGGAAAACACTGGGCGTCCGCAAGGGGGCATTCTTATTTTGCATGACATTGCTCAACATGCTCAATGGCCACATTCGGTGGCGCCTCTTAGAGAATACCTACCCGACTATGGCTGGAATACATTAAGCCTATTTTTTGGTGATTACATTTCTAAGCCCTTACCTATCATCACTCAGCCGACACCAGAAACAGAAACAGAAACAGAAGAGCCTGACGCGGCAGAATCACCTGACAGCTTAGGAGACCCAACGATTATTGAAAATACAGAGACTAATACTGAAGGAGAACTAACTGCTGACACTGAAAATACAGAGCCTGATCTTACAAATGAAAACCTTGAAAATAATAATTCAGATGCACTAGACGCTGCTGCGGAAAATTTTGAAGCGTTTTCAGTACCGGATACATTAGAAGATGCAGCTCAAAATGTCACAGAAGAAATACCTCAAGATGTGGTTTTTTTAGAGTCTATGATAGAACGAGTTGAAGGTGGCTTAAGGCAACTTAATACTCTGGGGCAATTTAACCTGGTGATTATAGCTCACGGTTTAAGCGCCAACTGGGCCGTTGAAGCGTTACGAGCCAAGTTTGAAGAAAACCCTAATGCCATCGGGTATTCATTGGTTTTAATTGATGCTAAGCAAAGCCTTTACCCTAACTACAACCTAAATGACCAATTGGCTAAATTAAAAATACCAATATTGGACCTTTACACAAAAAATTCAGAAGATATGCCCCGCGAACTGCTGGCACGCAAAAATGCGGTGACTAGACAACTGCCGATCAATTATATGCAAATTGGTTTGCCTTCTTTAAAAACCATTCATAGCAGTAAGCATAATATGATTTCAAGAAGAGTAAGGGGTTGGTTAAAAACCCACGCTGCAGGAGAGGTAGTAGAAGTGAAAGAACGCGGCAAATAGCAGCATTCTTTCACCCTGTATTTCCGATTTAAGCCATCACGATTCAGTGATGGCTAGTACATACTTAATCAAACTTGTGATGGCGATCTTTTCCTTTGTGTTCTTTTTCTTCCATTTTTTTCTTAAACTGATCTTTTTGCTCATCATTCAATATAGCCAGTATGCTTTGCTGATGCTGAATGCGTAATAGCATTGATTCTTTTTCAAGCTCACCCGCTTCGGTTGCAACTTCTAGAGCCAATTCTTCAGTGTAGCTATCGGCCAATGCTGATCTCTTCTCTTTTAAGGCTTTACGTTTTTGCTTAAACGCTTTCTTTTCATCTCTTTTACTGGTCATCAGCTCTTTCACTTGATCTTTCTGATCAGATGTCAGGTCTAGGTCTCGCAGCGCTTTACCAGGGCCGCCACACGCCATCGCGGTGGCAGACATAGAAAGTGTTAATACAGCGGCGCCTACTAGAGTCGCTATGGTTTTTCTTTTTGAGTTTAAAAGTGGTTGAGTCATATGATGCTCCGCAACGTTGTTGTTAATGTGCTAAACATTATAAGTCAGTCAACATTAAGCAGAGCTAAGGGATCGAAAAGAGTAGTAAAGACTTGGTAAAGTAACGTAAAGTCATACGTCCTCTCTTGATCTTTTGTAGCGACAATAGACAATTACACCATGAATAAAATTTTATTAGTCGATGACGACCAAGCTTTATCCGAGCTATTGAAAGAGTACCTACAAGCCGAAAGCTTTGAATGCGACACCGCATTTACAGGCCCTGACGGCCTAACTCTAGCAACAGAAAATCCATATCAACTGATTATCTTGGATATCATGCTGCCCGGCATGAATGGCATTGAAGTGCTAAAAAGCCTTAGAAAAGCCAATGTAGAAACCCCTATTCTCATGCTCACAGCAAAAGGGGACGATGTAGATCGTATTCTAGGGCTAGAACTGGGGGCTGATGATTATGTGCCCAAGCCTTGTAATCCAAGAGAATTACTTGCCCGTATTAAAGCCATATTACGCCGAAGCCAAACAGCACAGCCGACTACCGATACCAGCAAAAAGGCAATCGAAATTCATTCATCAAGAATGGAAGCAAGATTCAAGGGCGCCGTATTAAAACTAACTGGGGCTGAATTTAAAACCCTAGAAGCCCTACAGCAACAAGTTGGCACTATTGTGACTAAAGAGCACCTGTGCCAAATGGCACTCGGTAGAAAACTCACCATGTATGATCGCAGTGTTGATGTTCATGTAAGTAATCTGAGAAAAAAACTGGTAGAAGCCGGTGCCAGTACTGACATTATAATTAATCAACGCGGCACCGGTTATTTATTAAAGCCGGAATAACAATTACAGAGTTCATTACTATGCGGTTTTTAAACAATATAAGCTTAACCAGTAGAATATTAATCAGCTTTTGGGCAATTCTTATTTTAGTACTGGTTTCTATGCCGCTGATTTTCTTAACGGATGAATATAACAAAGACCACGAACCTGAACTGCCTCCAATAGAAATTAATGATCGATTAGTTGTACTCTTATTAAGTAAACCATTTGAAGAAGTTCGCGAGTGGTACAAACAGCAAGATGAGCGACACACTCGTAGAATCTTTGTACTTTACAAAGAGGAAGAAATCTTAGGCCGTCGCCTGCCCAAACCCTTAATAAGAATTTCAAATACATTATCCAGCTCTAAGCCCTTTATTCACAATCGTCGCAATGACCGAATATTTGTAGGCCGAAGTGTTCTCTTACCAAATGGTGAACGCGTAAAAATTCTATTAAAGGCCCATCAAAAAGATTCACACCTTAAATCTGTATTTAAAGATAAACTTGGATTTATATTAATCGTTGCCATTCTTATCAGTGGTATTATTAGCTACCTTTTAGCTAGAAATATCAGCGTCCCCATTTTAGCTTTACGTGAAGCAACGGTTCGCCTTGCGTCAGGGGATTTATCCGCAAGGGTACAACCTAATATTAAAAAGCGATTTAAAGAAGTGTCTTTATTAGCAGACGACTTTGACACCATGGCTGAAAAACTGGATCGAACAATTTCTAGCCACAAGCATTTAATCCAAGATATAAGCCATGAATTAAGAAGCCCTGTTGCACGCCTCCAACTGGCCCTTGAATTAGCCAAGAAACGATTGAATATTGCAGATGACCAGCCCGATATACAGCGAATAGAAAAAGAATGTGAGCAAATCAATCAAATCATTAATACTCTACTTAACTTACCAGCCTATGAATTAGATCCACACCTAGGGCTAGAAGACAGCATTGATGTGGCAAACTTAATTAGTGCCATCAGCGATGATTTAAATTACAGCAACCCAAACAAACACATTACAGTCATTAATCATGCGCAATCAGCACCATTATTTTTAGCCAACCAGCAATTACTAAGAAGTGCTTTTGAAAATGTATTTAAAAATGCACAGCAATACCACGAAGGTGAGCAACCCATCGTAATTGAGGTAACTCATGTAAAAGAGGGCCTTAAAGTTTCTTGCTACGACAATGGCCCTGGCACTGATGAAAATAAGTTAAACGAAATATTCAAACCCTTCTATCGAGTAGATCCATCAAGAGCTCGAGAGAGTGGTGGTTTTGGTCTTGGCCTAGCTATTAGTAAGCGTGCTATCGATTTACATCAAGGTTCAATTTCAGCATATAACCGTGACGAAGGCGGAATGTGTGTTGTTATAACTTTGCCGTTGAACGGTAATACCGAAACTTAAAAAATATTGCCTATACTAGATACATGACATTGGTGGTTTATCTAGATAGGCAATTCTTCTAAATGAAAGCAGACTTGGTATACCAATTTACCCTTCCCGACCAACTCGTACTGGAGTATCAATTCCATTTTGATGGCGAACGCTATCAGTTGGACCGAGAAACAGAAGCTCCAGAGCCCTGGTGTGAATTAGAATTTCAACAATGCAGCCACTGTCCTTATAAGGGCAGCGGCCCTAAATACTGCCCTGCCGCCGCACAACTTTCCCTTATCGTTAAAGAAGTGGATCATCTGGTTAGCTATGACCGTATTCACCTAAAGGTATCATCCAAACAAAGGATCATTGAGCAAGAATCATCCGTACAAGAATCCGTAAGTTCATTACTAGGTTTAGTGCTGGCCAGTTGTGGCTGCCCTCATACCGAGTTTTTACTTCCCATGGCCCGGTTTCATTTACCTTTGGCATCAGCAGAAGAAACCCTATGGCGATCTTGCGGGAATTTCTTGTTGGCCCAGCATTTCAAATCCGAATCAGGATCTTCTACTGAATTACTCAGTGACATACTGCGTCGATATAAGAACTTAGAAGTCATTAACAGCGCACTAATAAAACGTTTAAAAAGCCAAATCAACAGCGATGCCTGTCCTAACGCCATTGTGCTATTAGACAACTATGCAAAACACTTCCCTCATTATCTAGCAAATTCAATTAACCAACTGAAGCCACTTTACGCTTCCTATCTAACGCCTTAATTAATAAAGGAAAAGGATCTAAGCATTTCTCCTTAATAACATTTGAGATACACTGCTGCAAATCACATTTGCGATCACGATAAAAAGATCCTATTAAGGAAATGCAGTGTTTTACCGATTTTTGTACTTTTTACTTTTTGTATCTTGCCTTTCAAGTGCAGATACACTTGATTGCGACTGGCCTTTCCAATCTCAATTCAACATCACGGATGAATCTGGGCAAGATTTAACAGATTACCAAATAAAATTAGAACTCAGTGGTAGCGACTTAAATAGCCTTTATGCTTGGACTGTCGACGGGTATGACTTACGAGTTCTAGCGAATGACGGTTCCCCCTTAGAGTTCTGGATTGATGAATGGGATCAAGCCACTGAAACAATGGAGATCTGGGTACGCTTCTCTTCTATTACAGCAAATAGTACAACCTCTATTTATCTCCTATACGGAAATGAAAATGCAACCGCTCTCGCAAACGTGCCTTTTACATTTATCGAACCAGGCATTAAGTTTCATACCAAACCCTCAAGTGGCTCAGTTTCCAGTTCGGATACACGAACTGATTTAATTAGTGAATTTGAATCAATCGCAGATACAGGCACCGGGTCGAATGGTTACGGTTGTACTTTCATAAACGACTTTGATGCCATTACGCGTAACAGTCAGTTTGGAGGGGCTACAAGCCTCAATTTCATGGCGCTTAGCGAAAGCTATTTTGAAGTAGACGAAACGGGTATTTGGGAATTTAGATACGGTGCAGACTTTGGCGGCGGCGGCGCCTTGTATGTTGATAATACAGAGCTTGACTTAAACACTGATGATTTATGGTGGGCAACCGATTGGGACAATGCTGATGTGCTTCAAGGCAGTATAAACATCACCACTAACGGTTATCACAAGCTCGAAATAGTTGGCTTCGAAGGCTGCTGTGATGGTGGCATTACCGTGCAATACAAAAAACCATCTGGTTCCTGGCAAACCTTTGATACCAGCACAGGAGACATTGAAATCAGAAGTCGTGCTTGTCCCGTAGAAGAACCAAGTATTACTTTTGTTGGGCACGAGGTATGCGATTTAGTTGACCTGAGAGTTCGTAATAATGGCTTGGACATCCCAACAAACTGGGAACGCTATGCGCCACAAAATATTTCTTTTGCCATTCGAAATACGAATAATGGCACATCCACTTCAACCGCTCCCATCTCAGTCAATATAACTGTACCCACAGGGTTTAATCTTACGAGCTTTACCGGTACAAATTGGTCCAACTGCTTAAAAGTAGGCGATATCATCAGTTGTCAATATGACAATGCTTTAGCAAAAAATAGTAATTCAGATGCTATTACGCTGACACTTTTACCTGGCGCCAGTGTAATTATCGGAAGTGCCAATATAATAGTTGATGTCATGACGACACTTTATGACGTGGTCAGAAGCAATAACACCGTAACTACCACGATCTCTTTAGTTGACAATAATGCACTGCCCTCTGTCACACCAAGCTGTATACCCCAACAAGGAATCTGGGCTCAATTCTTTAATACAACCGATTACAGCGGCAGTGGAAATTACCCAAGTATTTTAACCGCGGCAGACATGCAAGACTATATAGATGCTAATAAAAATATTCAGCAGCAAGATGGCCAAACCATCTTGGCGGATATTAATGGCACCGCCAATCCCTTTAATGACCCAGTCACAGATTCTGGTGATGATTACTTTATGGTGATATTTGAAGGGTATATAAATGTTCCAACTACCGACGATTATACCTTTGGTGTGGATGGTGATGATGCGATTGAATTCTGGTTAGATGGCTCCATAGTTTCCACCTATTATGGCTTACATGGATCACAAAGCTCAGCACAAGATCCTCAAGAATTACGCTTAGCACAAGGCTACCACTCTATTGAATTTCGTATGCAAGAACACACTGGCGGTGCCGTTTTTCGTTTATATACTGAAGCAGGAGGCGGCAACATAGAAACCAATGACATCACTCCTGATTCGTATTTTTATCACTGCGCTGGCAATATGAATATAGAAATTAGTTCATCCGTTAATGTAGAGTCAGATGATATAAATGGCATTAATCTAGCTAAAGCCATTCCTAACTCCATCATTAAGCATACAGTGATGGGAAATAATAAAGGTAATATCAGCACTGACAATGGCTCTACCATTATTACCATTGCCATCGATAGTAGTAGCGAATTATTTGTAAACGATTTAAACGGTACCAATACCGGTCCAATCAATTTCATTGATGGCACAGACCCTGCTATTAGCGGCCTCAGTTATAATTACAATGCAATTGATGGTATAGGCGACAGTTTATGGTTTAGTGAGAATGGCTCAACCTTCACTGATGCCACAGACACCAGTAACGATTACAACAGCGCCATTACTCACTTTCAGATTCGCTTTGACCACAACCTAAAAGCCAGTATGAATTCAGTGGAACCTAGTTTTAGTTTTGAATATAACTCGAGGGTAAAATAAAGAGCGAAGCCAGATTAATTACTTCAAACTCAAGGTATATACCTACATCCATGTAGGCAACGCATTTACGCTGCGTTTTCTGTTAGAGCAAGACGCTTGCTTATAATCATTCAACAGAAAAATCGTGCTTTCTGACTGATTCATCTTCTCTATAAAATAGATTCGATAGGTTTAACCGCGGATCTTGCTCCATCTTTTTCTAATGCAGCATCTAACTCTTTAACCAGCTCGTCCGTTGCTTCTAAAACAGTATTCCAATACGACTCTCGTTCTTCATTCGTTAATTTATTAAAATCATTCCTATCAGGAATTTTTCCGTATGGAAGTTTATCGATGAAATCTTGAGTAGGCGCCAGCATTACAACATTTTCATAATTTTTGGCTTTCGCCTTACGCCACGGAATCCCTTTATCAAACCAACCCGGTACTATTTTTGGAAAAAAGTGAGGGTAAAAAACCAAGCCGTCATCCACATTAAATGGGCCTGGAAAATGATAATCCACCATTCCACCATCCCAATACCAGCGATCAACCCCGCCTTGTATTTTAGTAGGTTCCATCACCATAGGAATAGCACCAGATGCTACTAACGCTTGTGATAAATTCTGATCAGTTAGCGTGATCGTTTCAGGCTCAAAGTGATAAGGATCGGTACTGTTACCAGGGCTAATAATCACTCGAGGATAAAGAGATTCAACAATTTTAGACGACAAAATATTACCCGTTGCTGCCGTTAACAACCCTAACCCTTGCGCTAATTTAGAGCGCCCATTAAGTAGTTTTCTATTTCTGACCGCTACAACATGTAATTTTCTTAATTCGTTATTCACTATATCTGCAGAGCGACTAGGAGAAAATAACTGACTCAATACTTTATCTATAAATACACTGATTTCTTCTGGCAAAAGATTTTGGCTATAACGCTGATTCGTATATAGCTGTTCAAATTCTTTAAAAGCAGTTAATGGATCCTTTTGCGCATAACAAGCCATGCGCCACGAGCCAATGCTCGAACCAACTAATGATATGGGCTGCTTAGCTTTAGAAAAAAAGTGCTCACTCAAGTATTGATCTAAACGACTTAGCATTAACCATTTTGGCCCACCACTGGCACCCACCATTAATTTAACGCGTTCAGGTCGTAAACCATGCTCTTTTATCTCAGCAAAGGCTTTTTTACCTGCTAATATTTGAATACCCATACATATACCTAAATAAGTCTATGCTGCATCTTGCCAAATTCTCCCGTTAGCGCAATAGTACCCATACTATATTTCGTAAAACAGTGTGTTGTAAAATGATTGGTAAACTACTCTTCCTACTGCAAGTGTTGGCAATGGCTTTTTGCTTTTTCCCACTTTCTTTAAAACTGCCAACAACACTTACCCTATTTTTTATTATTCCAACTTTGGTTCTTGTGTTCTGGGTACTGGTTTATAACAAACTGGGAAACTGGTCAGTTCTGCCTTCCCCAAAAAAAGATGCACGACTCATTATCACCGGCCCTTATGGATTTATGCGCCACCCTATGTACACAAGTGTCATTCTCGGTAACCTTGCCATGGTTTTACACAACCAATCCATTTATGCTTTTTTCTCTTGGATTGCACTGCTGATTGTTTTAAATATTAAGGCTCGCTATGAAGAACGCCTATTACTGGCTACCTTCGATGATTACGGTAAATATTTAGCATCGGTTAAAAACCGATTTGTGCCCAGCCTGTTCTAAATTCAGCTAACGATAACAGCCATCTAAGTACTCTCCATTCTATTGCTAAAGGTTTACAAAATTAGGCCGATATAATATTTATCAAGCACCACTGCATACTAAAGGGAGTTGTAATATGTATACAGGTCAAGCACATACGTTTTCAAGCGCCATCGAACAGCAAGCTTTTCATGAAGGATTAAAAGCGTCCATCTCTGGCCCTAATCCATATTGCAGCAGTCAAACACCTCACGCATCTAGGGCGTGGGCCAAAGGCAATCAAATGGCCTTTCGATTGAACGCCAGATTGGGTGTGCAATATTTGAATGGGGCTCGTGTTTAAACGTATTTGATATATTCGCTAAATATAAAAAGGGTCTTTTCAGACCCTTTTTTAGTTTATAGCTTGTGAGTAAAACCGCTCAAGTAATACCTATTCTTTGATTAACTTGACGGTCGAGCTCGTTTAATCAAAGCTTCCACATCAATACCAGTCGGTAAGGTGCCATAATACTGGCCGCTGTAACCTGTTAATCTAGATTGAACATAAGCATTTGCTACTTGCTTGTCACCCATTTGAATCAACGTACTGGCTTGCCATGCAACCGCCAATTTTTCCACCACGCTTCTGGCTCGATATTCTAATTGCGTTGAGTCTGATAATTCTTTTTTAATGCCCGTAACATAATAATCAAACGCTTCGTATTGACCCAATGCCTTTTCTATCTCACTCATAAATGCACTTAACACGCTGGGGTCCTTTTGCATGGCGCGCAGTACATCTAAACACTGTACGTTACCACTGCCTTCCCAAATGGCATTAATAGGGGCTTCTCGATACATGCGTGGCAATACGTTGTCTTCTACCACGCCTACACCACCAATGCATTCCATGCACTCGTAATTAAACTGAGCTGCACGCTTACAAATCCAGTATTTACCAATAGCGGTTGCAACACGGCTGAATTTTTCTTCATGCTCGTTACTTGGGTCTAGTTGAAGTACATCTAAACTGTGTGCGATGCGCATTGATATCGCTAGCGCAGCCTCGCTTTCGATAGACAAGTCCGCCAACACATTTTGCATAAGTGGCTGATCGTGAAGGTTCTTACCAAATGCAGAACGTCCAGATGTGTGGTGTATGGCTTGAGCCAACGACTGACGCATAATGGCAGATGAACCCACCATGCAATCAAAACGTGTCAGTGACACCATTTCGATAATGGTGCGCACTCCGCGCCCTTCTTTACCAATCATCCAAGCAAATGCACCTCTGTATTCTACTTCGCTTGATGCGTTGGATACGTTGCCCATTTTATTTTTGATGCGCTGACTGTACATTTCATTTTTACGACCATCTGGTCGCCACCTTGGCAACAAGAAACACGACAACCCTTCTTCTTTTGTGCCGGTATAGGCCAACACTAAAAAAGCATCACACATGGGGGCACTGCAAAACCATTTATGCCCCACCAATTCATATGCTTCACCTGGACCAGCTTTATTTATGGCCGTTGCGTTGGTGGTATTCGCCCTAACGTCACTGCCACCTTGTTTTTCAGTCATGGCCATACCAATCGTCAGTCCTTGTTTTTCAAAGTAAGGAACATTACGACCGTCATATACATTGGCGGTAATTTTAGGCAGCCATTCTTTTGCGATATTTGGCTGATGCATCAAAGCAGGCACCGCCGCAAACGTCATGGTCAATGGGCAACCTGTTCCAGGGTCGGCTTGAGAGTGCATGTATTCAATGGCGGCACGAGCAACATGTGAGCCAAGCTTTTTTTCAGTCCAAGGTAAACTGTGATGGCCCGCTTCTAACGCGGCTTCCATTAGCTGATGATAAGAGGGATGAAAATCTATTTGATCAATTCGCTCACCAAAGCGACTGTGCGTATTAAATTCAGGTTTGTGCTTATTCGCCAAAAATCCCGCATCAAATAAATCGCCACCAATACGCTTACCGTATTGAATAAGTGATTCTTGATGCCAAGTGGCAGAGAATTGCTTCACCCAGTACTGTAATGGAGCATCACTTGTGTACGCATTATAAGGAGCTAATGAAGTGGGCTGATTAAATACAGTGTGTGTTTCACCGTTACTGTAAACGCCCTGACTGGGGGCATTAGATTGATCTTGAGTCATTGTATTTCTCCTTAAACACAATGATCGCGAAACCTTGTGCTTAAACTTTACTGCCTACTGCTCTTAACGCTAACCGCGTTATGTCTAAGAGCAAAGCACTGTTATCTTGAGAACCAAGGGCTTCACCTTCCCCCAACTGCTCATCAAATGTATCTGTATGCGGCGCCAAAGGCCCCACTAACGCTTCTGTTAACAGCCCCACTAATGCAGCCGCGGATGTGCCTGGATTTTGCGGTACAAACTCTCCTGCTTCAATGCCATCGCTAATCAGATCCTCAAACGCTTCGGCATACGCAAATCGATAGCTAAGGCGTTCACGTTCTACAATTGGATCAACCGGCTCTGCAATCAACGCATAAGCTAGCCTTGGTGCCTGAAGCGCGCGGATTGCAAACGTTTCAATGGCCTTTTGTAATCGATCTTTAGCAGACGCTTTGATTTGCGATGCATGTGTCACCGCCTCTAGCTCATGTTCGGTAGCGTGCTTGAATACTTCAGCCACCAAGTCTGCCTTAGATGGGAAGTGACGATAAATCGTGCCTGTCGCAATCCCACTTCTTTTTGCCACTGCCGCGACTGCCGCTGCAGAGAAACCACCCTCTGCAACAAGTAAGCGTGCTTCCTTTAAAATTCTTGCCCGAGTACCCGCTTTTTTAGATTGCGTGTGCTCTGTCTGCCGATATACCATAAAGTGAATCCATATTCACAGTAAGAAGTGAATCAATATTCATATCTTAAGTCAAGTTAATGTTCATCTAGCTATTTCATAAATCATGAGCATATTAGGCGGGTTAACCCATATGCTCAATGACCTGCCACATCAAAGTACCCTCCCTTGCGACTATTGATACACCTAACACTCCATTTACATTTTTTAGCCATAAAACAGCATGAACTCGTTAGGTATTGAGAATAATATGCGACTGGCTTTACTAGAGTGCTATAACAGCCCTTTAATCAGTACAATCCATTTATCTGAGCAGATCATCACAACAGCCTTGATACAAGAGCTTCACACTATATTCAGCACTTTTAAAACACGACTTAAATCCAATGAATAACTGGCCTTACCTAATCTATTTACTACTCTAAATAGATACTCATTTATATTGGTTGCTACTACGGACAATGATGTTACGTGTTTTTCTAAGCATCCTGGTCTGCCTTGTATCCAGCACGCTTTTAGCCAGTAATAAAATATCTGAAGACCAAAACTTGGTTTTTCGTTCTTTGGGGCTGCACGTTCAATATATCGTTGAAGATAAACCCAGCGTGAATCTAGATAACATTCTAAATAACCCCCTGCAATTTAAGTGGAAAAAATCGTTAAACGATACCCCTAACTTTGGTTTCAATGTTGCGCCACACTGGTTTGCCGTTGATATTATTAATGCATCCACTGAAAAAGAATCGTGGTTATTGCAAATACCCTATTCTCACTTGGACTACATTGATGTCTACCTTACGAGAGCCAACGGCTCTATAGAGCAATGGCATACAGGTGATAGAAATAGCTTTGATTCTCGCCCAATTGACCACCGCAGTTTTTTATTCCCTCTTGAACTCAAAAGCCAAGAGCACACTCACTTACTGTTCCGCGTTCAAAGTTCAGGATCCATGCAAGTACCTATGCAACTATGGAACGAAAGAGAGTTTTATAAAACAGTTCAAAAGCGCAGCATCCCAAATGGAATATTTATTGGGTTATTTCTTATACTTATTATATATAATTTATTTTTATACATAAGTACTCGCGATAGTAGTTACGTTTACTACGTATTATTTGCAAGTGGATTCATGTCATTTTTCATATCTATTAGCGGATATGGATTCCAGTATATTTGGAGTACACTTCCTGAATTCCAACAACTAAGTGTATTTATATTTACGTGTTTAAGTAATATCGGCATGGCTGAATTTACAATAAAATTTTTGCGCATCCCCAAAGTCGGAAACCTCACTTACAAAATGCTAAGATTTGTAACTTTAGTCACTTCTTTCTGTTTCATACTCATGCTTATATTACCCTACAAATTTATGATTCAAGTACTCATGTTTGTATGTCTTTATACATCTGCAATTTCCACCTATGTAGGGTATAAAAAAATATCAGAAATGGGTATAGTCGCCTCTTTTTATGCCTGTGGCTGGTTTATCATGGCCGCGGGGGTTGCAATCCTAGTACTGAATAAATTTGCAATATTAGATGCCAATTTATTTACTGATTACGCTGCACCCGTCTCTGTCGCAATATTTTCGTTATTATTATCATTTGCCCTAGGCATTCGTATTCAACAAGAACGTAAGTATTTATTAACCGCTGAAAACAAAGTATTAACAAGCCAACAAGAAGTGTTACAGTCGAGATTAAAAGCCAATCAACTAGAATTTAAAAGCCATGAAATTAAAGTAAAAGCAGAAGTCGAAAGCCAATCAAAGAATGCTTTTCTTGCCATGATGAGCCACGAAATCCGAACGCCTCTTAATGGTATTATGGGATTAAGCGACCTGCTTAGATCATCAAAACTTGATGACCAACAAAAACAATATGCCGAAACCATTTACAGCTCTGGCGAGTCGCTGTTAACAATAATCAATGACATCCTCGATTTTTCTAAAATATTAGCGGGTAAATTAGACATTGAATCCATACCCGTTAATGCTTTTGATTTAATCAACAATTGCACTGGGATTTTTTCTAATGAATTAAAAGAAAAAAATATCAATCTATTTATTAATATTTATCCGGCCATACCATTTTCATTTAAATCTGATCCCGTCAGGCTACGCCAAGTTATTATTAACTATTTAAGTAATGCAATTAAGTTCACTGACAATGGCGACATCAATTTAAATATGTCACTTAATCTAGAAACAGAACGTCTAAGAATTGAGGTAAAGGATCAAGGCATAGGCATCCCTCCTGACAAGCAAAGTAATCTCTTTAATGCATTTACACAGGCCGACACAACCACTACACGAAAATACGGTGGCACAGGGCTCGGGCTAGCAATTTGTAAACAGTTATCTCAACTGATGGAAGGAAGCATTGGTGTCGACAGTATGTACGGAGAGGGGTCTACTTTTTGGTTCGATTGTAAGGTAGAGATTATTGATCGAGATTCTATTTCAACACCGATCAGCCTGCATAAAAATTACCTTTCAGCACTAAACAATAATGCGGAACATACTCATATAAATACACAGCTAAAACAATGGGGTTGTCAATTAACACCCATATCAAGTGAGAAAAAAGGTACGGCTTACGATGGATTATTTATTGATATAGATAGTTTAACCCATGCTGCTGAAGCACAAATATATGCCAATCATAAAATCCCTATGCGCTCTTTATACAGTCTCGGAAACATACAAGATAACGCATCGATATCAAGGCCTATTACAACACCCTCATTATTCAATATTGTGGACAGTGATCATAAGAATAAAATAGAGCCTAAAAAAATACAGCCAAATGATGGTATTGCACCACGACCACTAAATGGCTTGAATATTTTAGTTGCCGAAGACAACCCAGTAAATCAAGTTGTCATCCAGGCCGTCCTGAAAAAACTAGGCGCGGAATTTACATTGGTTGAAAATGGTGAACTTGCATTACAAGAAATGAAAACTCGACCCGGTAATTACGATATAGTATTAATGGATTGTGAGATGCCGGTTATGGATGGCTTTACTGCATCTAAACACATCCGAGCTCTGCCATCTGACCAGACCATTTTAACACCTATTATTGCCCTAACCGCTCATGCAATGACGGCTCACAAAGACAAAGCCAAGGAATCAGGTATGAATGGATTTGTCACAAAACCACTTGAACGCGACGACTTGGTAAATACCATTAAGGCTGTTCTATCCGGTACACCCAATATTTAAAGCATATGTATAGGGTAATAAAGCCGACACCTGATCGCTCACCTCTAACAGCCCATAATAGTCCGCTTCCTCTATATTCTAATCACCCATTATTGGCCTATATTAACACCCTAAGCCTATTTAATGATCCCGAATTGCAAACCGCTATAATAAAGCTGGCTCAGTTAATTGTATTTTTTGATCAACAGACAAATTTAGCCACAGGCTTGTTTCTACCAAGCGCCCTACATGCTATAAAGACTCCCTAAAAAATATCCATCGGCCTCAGGGCCAAAAGCACTAAACGCCATGCGTTTATCATGATTTACCTTGGAGTTTAAATGGGTCAGATAATTCAAACCGAAATGACCGAATTGGTTACACCCACCATGGCTAACTTCTCAGGCAACATGCATGGCGGTGAGTTACTCAAGCTTCTTGATAAAGTGGCTTATACCTGCGCCATGCGCTATTCAGGCACTTATGCCGTGACCCTCTCGGTAGACAACGTCTTATTCAAGCAACCTATTCATATTGGCGAACTGGTTACCTGTATGGCAACCGTTAATTACACCGGTCACAGTTCCATGGAAATAGGCATAAAAGTCATTGCCGAAAATATTCAAGAGAAGACAGTCCGCCATACCAATAGCTGCTTCTTTACAATGGTCGGCTTTAAGGACGGACGCGCAGCACCCGTCCCTAAATTAAACATCAATAATGAAGATCAGCGTCGTCGTTGGAACAAGGCGGTTAAACGTAAAGAAGCCCGCATGAAGCTACAAGTCATGATGCGGGCCATTGAAAGCGAAGATGACGACGCATTTGAAATGACTGTTAGGTAGTCGTAAATATAGCATCGCCCTCAACGTATCGGGCGATGCTACTTATTAAAAACCCTCATAACTCACGACACTTTCAAGCGCCTTTTTTTGCTCCCACTTTAGAGTCTCAAGTTCTGGACGATCTAAAAATTTATCTACCTTTCCAACACATAAATAGGCCACTAGCTTATGTGAAGCAGGGGCTGATAATGCTTTGGCCACGTCATCCGGGTTTAATATACTGACCCATCCCATTCCGATATTCATGGCACGTGCCATTAACCACATATTCTGTACCGCACAGACCACACTATACTCACCCATCTCTGTCATTGCTGTTTGACCTAACACAGGCTTATCTGAAGGTTCATAAAAAACGGCGATATTCACTGGTGACTCATAAATGCCTTCCAACTTTAAAGCTTGATATGCTTTTTGTTTGCCATCAAATAGATTTGATGCCTTACTGTTTTCACTCTGAAAGCTATCTGCTATTTGTGACTTTATTTTTTCATCACGAATCACTACAAATCTCCAAGGTTGCGAATATCCAACGGATGGGGCCCATACAGCAGCTTGTAATATGCGCTGAACATCTTCAGATGAAACTGGCTCATTTCTTAAAAAATGATTGCCTCGGACATCTCTACGCGCCTGAAACAACGACTCTAGTAAAACCTGTTGTTCCTGATTAAAATAAATAGACATCAATAAAACCAAATATTTAAAATAAAAAAAACCCACTAATAAGTGGGTTTTATCGGCAGCTTTAAATTAAAGCTATGAACTAGATATAAAGCACTTTATCAATCTCATATTCAATTGTGCCATTAGGAACCGTAACACCAACAATATCCCCTTCTTCTTTACCTAACAGTGCACGCGCAATTGGCGAGCCTGAACTGATTTTACCAGCCGGTACATCTGCTTCGTCTTCACCAACTATTTGATACTGCTTTTCTTCGTCAGTATCAACGTTGATTAACTTAACAGTCGTACTAAATAATACCTTTCCAGTTTTTGGCAAAGCGTTTACGTCGATCACCTGTACATTTGAAAGCTTGCCTTCAACATCTTGAATACGACCTTCAATAAATCCTTGCTGCTCACGAGCAGCATGGTATTCCGCGTTTTCTTTTAAATCGCCGTGCTCACGAGCAATGGCAATTTCTTTAATTATTTTTGGGCGCTCAACTTTTTTAAGTTGCTCTAATTCCGCGCGTAGTGTGGCTTCGCCGCCTACCGTCATGGGTACTTTTTGCATAAATTAATTTCCTTGAAAGGTTACTAGTGACCTTTCTTTTTATTCTTACTAATTCAACGCCTAATAATCATAAGGCTATTTAATCAGTTATCCACTTTGGTAATCGGCTATCAATGGGTTAATACCCCCCACTTGATGGAATTACCCTAGGCTCCAAAACTTCATCAATGACTACATCAAAACTTTCATACGTCTTTAACGAGAATAAGGGGCATAAGCCCCTTATTCAAGTACAAAATAGTCTACACCTAAATAGTAGCGTGCAATTCCTGAATCGTACGAACAGTTTGTAAGCCGTCAGATTCCAGTGCACTCACAACGGCTTCGGCACCAGCCAATGTTGTTGTGTAATACACTTTATGTCGTAACGCGCTACGACGAATTTCAGCCGAATCAGAAATGGCTTTTGGCCCTTCTGTCGTATTCACTGTCATCGCGATTTCATCGTTTTTAATCATATCAACAATATGTGGACGACCTTCGCCCACCTTATTAACACGCTCAACTTCAATACCTGCTTCTGTTAATGCAGCATAAGTACCTGACGTAGATACGATATTAAAGCCTATTTTTTTCAAGCCTTTCGCAACATCAATCATGCCTGCTTTATCAGCATCACGAACAGAGATAAATACTTTGCCTTCTGTTGGCAATACTTCGCCTGCACCAAGCTGGGCTTTAAAGAAGGCTTCTCCGAATGTTTCACCAACACCCATCACTTCACCAGTTGATTTCATTTCTGGCCCTAAGATTGGGTCAACACCTTGGAACTTGTTAAACGGGAATACCGCTTCTTTAACAGAGTAATAAGGAGGAATGATCTCAGATATGAATCCTTGCTCTTTAAGCGATTGCCCCATCATTACTTTCGCTGCAATAGCGGCTAATGATGTGCCGATGCACTTAGAAACAAATGGTACAGTACGCGATGCACGAGGGTTAACTTCGATCACGTAAATTTCGCCGTCTTGCCAAGCTAGCTGAGTATTCATCAAGCCAACAACACCAAGCTCCATAGCCATAGCAGCTACTTGCTCACGCATTTGGTTTTGCACATCTTCAGGCAAGCTGTAAGGCGGCAATGAACAAGCTGAGTCACCAGAGTGAATACCGGCTTGTTCAATATGTTGCATGATTGCGCCAATCACTACTTGTTCGCCATCGCAGATCGCATCAATATCAACTTCAACCGCACGATTAAGGAAGTAATCAAGTAGTACTGGTGAATCGTTAGATACTTTAACCGCAGTGGCCATGTAGTGACGCAATGCTTCTTCTTTGTATACGATTTCCATGGCACGACCACCTAGCACGTACGATGGACGCACGACTAATGGGTAACCAATTTCGTTAGCTTTTGTCACCGCTTCTTCAACCGATGTCACCGTCGCGTTTACAGGTTGCTTAAGGCCTAGGCGTTGAATCATTTGCGAGAAACGCTCACGATCTTCTGCACGGTCAATCGCCTCTGGTGAAGTACCAATAATTGGCACACCAGCCGCTTCTAATTCTTCAGCCAGTTTAAGTGGAGTTTGACCACCGTACTGAACAATTACGCCTTTTGGCTTTTCTTTATCAACAATTTCTAATACATCTTCTAATGTTACTGGTTCGAAGAACAAGCGATCAGAAGTATCATAATCGGTAGAGACCGTTTCAGGGTTACAGTTAACCATGATGGCTTCGTAACCTAATTCTTTTGCAGCAAACGCCGCGTGCACACAGCAATAGTCAAACTCGATACCTTGACCGATACGGTTTGGACCACCACCTAATACGATGATTTTATCGCGATCGGTTGGGTTTGCTTCGCACTCTTCTTCGTATGTGGAATACATGTAAGCTGTGTCAGTCGAAAATTCAGCCGCACAGGTATCTACACGCTTGTAGACTGGGCGAATATTTAGCTTCTGACGGTACTTACGGAATGCTTTTTCACTTACGCCTAGCAATGTAGACAATCGAGCATCTGCAAAACCTTTACGCTTCAAGCGGTAAATACGATCAGCAGTTAAAGAACTCAAAGTACTTTCAGCCACTAAGGCTTCTTCTTTGATAATGTCTTCAATTTGAACAAGGTACCAATGATCAACCTTGCAGCATGCATAAATTTCGTCTGTGGTCATACCAATGCGGTAAGCATCAGCGATGTACCAGATACGCTCGGCTCCAGGAGTGTTTAGCTCAGAGATGATTTTCTCTTTCGCGCCTTCACTTTCAAGATCTACAATTGGATCAAAACCTGAGGCACCAACTTCTAATCCACGCAATGCTTTTTGCATAGATTCTTGTAGAGTACGACCAATGGCCATAACTTCACCAACTGATTTCATTTGCGTGGTTAAACGCGCATCAGCTTGTGGGAATTTTTCAAAAGTAAAACGAGGAATCTTAGTAACAACGTAATCAATTGAAGGTTCAAACGACGCTGGTGTACGACCGCCAGTGATGTCATTTTGCAATTCATCAAGGGTATAACCAATGGCAAGCTTGGCTGCAATTTTAGCAATTGGGAAACCAGTGGCTGTAGATGCCAATGCAGATGAACGGCTTACACGTGGGTTCATCTCGATAACAACCATGCGGCCGTCTTCTGGGTTAATACCAAACTGTACGTTTGATCCACCCGTTTCTACGCCGATTTCGCGCAATACTGCTAATGATGCATTACGCATAATTTGCAGTTCTTTATCAGAAAGCGTTTGTGCCGGTGCAACCGTAATGGAGTCACCAGTGTGAACGCCCATTGGGTCAAAGTTTTCGATAGAACAGATGATGATGCAGTTGTCGTTTTTGTCACGCACAACTTCCATTTCATATTCTTTCCAACCGATTAATGATTCATCGATTAGCAGCTCACTGGTTGGAGAAAGATCCAAGCCACGAGTACAGATTTCTTCAAACTCTTCTTTGTTATACGCGATACCACCACCGGTACCACCCATGGTGAAAGAAGGGCGAATAATACAAGGGAAGCCCAAGTCTTTTTGTACTTCAATGGCTTCTTCCATTGTGTGGGCAAAACCCGCACGAGGACATTCCAAACCAATTTTCTTCATGGCTGCGTCAAAACGGCCACGATCTTCGGCTTTGTCGATCACGTCAGCGTTAGCGCCGATCATTTCAACATTGTATTTTTCAAGTACGCCAGCAGCCTCAAGGCCTAGTGCACAGTTAAGTGCGGTTTGACCACCCATGGTAGGCAGTAAAACGTCTGGACGTTCTTTTTCAATGATTTTTGTAACCGCTTCAATGGTAATAGGTTCGATGTAGGTTGCATCGGCCATTGCTGGGTCGGTCATGATGGTGGCTGGATTAGAGTTCACCAGAATAACTTTATAGCCTTCTTCACGAAGCGCTTTACAAGCTTGGGCACCGGAATAGTCAAACTCACATGCTTGACCGATTACGATTGGGCCCGCGCCGATAATTAGAACACTTTTTATGTCGGTGCGTTTAGGCATCGTCTCTCTCCAATTATTAAGCTTTGCGGGCTTTGATTAATTCAATGAAATGGTCAAACAACGGGGCAGCATCGTGTGGACCAGGGCTGGCTTCAGGATGGCCCTGGAAGCTGAACGCAGGCTTGTCTGTGCGATGAATACCTTGGGTAGTCCCATCAAACAACGACTTGTGCGTTACCTTAATGTTGTCTGGAATACCGTTCTCAGACACAGCAAACCCATGGTTTTGCGCTGTAATCAATACGGTTTTATCTTCCAAATTTTGAACTGGGTGGTTACCACCGTGGTGGCCATGACCCATTTTTTCAGTTTTCGCACCACTTGCTAGGGCTAATAACTGATGTCCTAAACAGATACCAAATACTGGAATGTCTGTTTCAAGAATTTCTTGAATTGCTTTAATTGCATAATCACATGGCTCTGGGTCACCAGGTCCATTTGATAAGAATATGCCGTCTGGATTCATTGCCAAAACGTCACTTGCAGGTGTTTGTGCAGGCACAACCGTCAAGTCACATCCACGATCCGCCAGCATGCGTAGAATATTGCGTTTAACACCATAATCGTAAGCCACGACTTTAAATGGTGTTTCAGTTACGTTTTCGTGACCCTTACCTGGTTCACGACCTAACTGCCAAGATCCTTCAGTCCATGGATATTGCTTTTCAGTTGTCACAACTTTCGCTAAATCCATGCCTTTTAGACCAGAAAAGCCTTTGGCTTTTTCTAAGGCCTTAGCTTCATCAATGTCATCACCAGCCATCACACAGCCATTCAAGCTGCCTTTTTCTCGTAAGATTCGAGTTAGACGACGAGTATCAATGTCTGCAATACCCACAACATTACGCTGACGAAGGTATTCATCTAGAGCTTGCTCACTACGAAAGTTGCTCGCAATTAAAGGCAGATCACGTATAACCAATCCCGCTGCCCAAATGTTTTCACATTCTTCGTCTTCAGCGGTGGTTCCGTAATTCCCAATATGTGGGTAAGTTAAAGTAACAATTTGGCGACAATATGAAGGATCAGTAATAATCTCTTGGTAACCCGTCATCGAAGTGTTAAATACCACTTCTCCAACTGATTCACCGTCAGCACCAATAGAGATGCCTTTAAAGATACTACCGTCTTCGAGCGCAAGAATAGCTGGCTTAGACAATGCTTCTTCCTCGTGACAATGCAAGTAATATATCGTAAAAAAGCGGGACAAAAGGTGCAGGCTTGCAGATTACCTGCTTCCTTACTCCAATCCCGCTTTTATAAATTATTTGTCTGGCTGAATTACAGGCCTAATCTCTCTACGAGCAGGGCTGTTAGACACCATGTAAATTGGCGCGCATTATACGGCAGAATCCAATTAAAGTCCATGGGTTTAACTCTAGTTTAGAGGGGTTCAACGCGCCAGTATCTCACCACATTCATGAGTCATTACAGCACCACAACCCTGTACAAAAATTGGCCAGTGATTTGCAGTATTTGTTTACCTCCCTATTAATGATGGTTTTTTGACCACTTATTAGGAGACGCTGACTTAAAAACGCAAGAGGAGTGGAAAATGGCAGACAGCCTTCATCAAGTACACATTCTGGCCAGTGACAAAACCGTTTATAACGCCATCAGCCAGCAAACAGGCATAGAAAGCTGGTGGACTGACGATTGCGAAATGGCTCAACACGAAGGTGGCATTAGCACCTTCTGGTTTGATAACCGCAAAACCGTCTTTTCAATGCGAGTACAAAAACTATTGCCTAACAGGCGTATATTTTGGGTATGCGAGCAAGGTCCAGAAGAATGGATTGGCACAGAGTTGTGGTGGGAAATTCAGCCAGATGACAATGGACACTGCATACTAGATTTCAAACACATGAATTGGGCTAAAGATACGGGGTTGTTCCCCCTATGCAACAGCACATGGGGAAATTTAATGAGGCAGTTAAAATACTTTTGTGAAACCGGTAAGCAAAGTCCCTTGTTCCAGCAAAATTCTAGATTGGCAACCGCCTGAATTCATTCGCTTTCAAAGTAACTGTTCAGGCTTAGTATACTCACGTCAACCATCCTTTATGACGTGAGCTTTTTATGGTTTATATAAAATAACCGATCAAACGATTATTCATATAATTTTTCGATCACCCAGTTATAAAGCACCACAATGCCGGCTTCCATCATGGCCGCTTCATAAGCATCGCCTTCATTAGAGTTACAGCGACCAATCTCTTTGTGTTCTAAGTTAGCCCAAGATTGCTCATACCAAGAAGTTTCATCGGCACAAAAACTATGTACGGTTCCCAATACCACAGGAGCACCAGTTATCACGTGACGAATTTGCGGCTTGTTTACTGAATTAAAAAAGCTGCCTAAATCCGCTTCACGAGCATAGTAGTCGCTATTCAAAGGGTTAGTACATGTAGGCTGCCCATTTGTTTCTAACTCATCCTGAGTAACATTCGGTACTGCATCTAGCAAACCCACGTACACAGGCACATCACTCCAGCCTGAACGCTGTTTTATGTTTTTTGACATCCGAGTGGCTAACGCGCCTCCTCGGCTAGAACCCAGTAAGATAATGCGCTCTACATCACCGCTATTACCGTGCTTCAATAACCAATCTGTAAACGCTTCTTCGGCTTTATCTTTGGCGTT
>JAWUVN010000063.1:0-57724 GCA_034112345.1 Bermanella sp.
CTAATACGGTCAGTTTGGCAGCTGGAACATACAGTACGGGCAACGATATGGCTGCAGCGCTTGAATCCGCTATTAATACTGATTTGTTAGCCGATGCAAACCTGACTTCATTAATAAGTGGTGCAACAACCTCTGAGGGTACTCGAGATATCTCTACCAATATAGATTTCTCAACGACTAACTCTGGATTTTTATTAAATGTAAATGGTGTCGAAAAAACCATATTAATGGATGCAGACAGTGGCGATAACATTGTGGATATTCAAGATAAATTGGATATTGCGTTTGGAGTTGGTGTTGTAACGGCCCAGTTAGGGTCAGATAATGGTTTAGAATTAGTAACAGATAGTCAAACGCATAGCGACTATATTCAAGTGCTATCTGATGGCGCTGGTGCCGTTACCAGTGGTGGTGCTGTTATTGCTGGCGGCATTGATTTCAGCGGAAGCAATAATGCCACATTTGATCTAGTGGTAGATGGAATCAGTTTAAGTGTAGATGTGAATACTAATGCCGATACCGGCGATAAAACCGATTCGTTAAGTGCCATTCAAGAAGCGTTAGATGTCGCAATTCTAAACAATTCAGAATTCTCAGTGGGTGATGTAGTTGCTAAATTGGATTCTAGTGATCAAATATATTTTGAGACAGTCTCTAGAGAAGGTGTAAAAACCTCGGGTATGTTTGGTTCATCAGCGACGATCGAAATTCAGTCAGCAGACGCGAATGCCATTGCTACGTTAGGTTTAACCGATGCGGTATACAGTGGTGGTTACGATGGGTTTGGTATGGATAGTGAAATTAAATTTGGTTCAGATATAACTGCAGAGGTTCGATACGAATATGATTCAGATACTGATAAAGGTCAGTTGATATTTAATATTGGTGGGCATGATAATACGGTTTCATTTGCAGCAGTAGATACCTCTGCCATTTCTTTCCTTGGGATCCATGAGCCTGATGGAACAGAAGATAATGTTAAATCAGGGCTGGATGTAGAGGGTACCATTAATGGTGTTGATGCAGATGGAAGCGGTCAATATTTAAGAGCGCAAGATGGAAATACATCGGCCAGCAATGGTTATTATGTTGCTGGTCAATCGGAGATTAAAGATGCTCCTGTTCCGATTGATTCGACAAATAATACATTTACCATTGAAGTGGATGGTATTGAAGCTGTAATTGAAATTCCAGAAGGTACCTACTTAACAGGAGCAGAACTTGCTTCAGCAATCGAAGATGAAATTAATGAAAACGATGCTATTAAAGACGCAAGTTTATCGGTAAAAGTCGATTATACCGACGACACAGCTTCGTCTGCTTATGGCACGATAGGGATTATTTCAAAGAGCACAGGTTCAATATCAAAAGTTGAAATCACTGATATTAGTTCCGAAGCGGCCAGTGTATTGGGCTTTACCGTGGGTCAAGGCGATGGTGAAACAGGAAAGAATAAAGATGGTGAAGTGGATGATGCCTCGGGTCTTCGAGTGAAAATTGAAGGAGGAGAGTTAGGAGATCGTGGGTCGATAACTTACGTTAGCGGCATTGCAGACCAACTTAAGACATTATTACAATACATTTTAGATCCCAATGGAGGGACATTAGATACAAAATTTGATTCATTAGAAACACAACAAGTAACACTTGACGAAGACACCGAAAATTTCGAAGCACGAATAGAAGCGTCTGAAGCTCTATTGAAATCTAAATTTTTATATAATGATGCGATAATTGCCACTCTTGAAACCACTGGGGATTATTTGAAACAACAGTTCGAAGCTATGGCGAATGCTAATAGCTAGGACTAAACAGAGAATGGATACCTGATCTACTCGTTCCTTGTGTCGAGTATGGTGGAGTCTGAAGTTAATGACATGTTCTTGATGTTTTTTCTGCAGTTAAAAAAATCACTTTGTTCTAGAATAAAAAATAATTTGAGAACAATAGCACTCACTGTCATATCATAGGTGAGGGACGGGCTATCCGGTATCCACGCAGCGTAAAATTATATATTCCTGTTTTGAGTTTTATACATTGGTGATTGTGCTTTAACGAATTAGGTGGTATTAAGTTCGAGGAATGATTATCTATCTGCTCATGTCGAGCATGGTGTTAAATTGAATTGGGTGAGCATAATCGCAATACTAGAATTTACTAGTGGGTTGCCCCAAGGGAAAAATTAAACACCATACCAAAATTTTAACGTCTAAGAAAATAATCAAGAAAAATACTTTCTGTTATACCAAAAGTGAAGATCGATCTGTCCGGTATCCATAGATGGTCATTTGGTTTTAAAGTATACATTTCAGTTTTAAGTGTATAAAAAATGTAAATATAACAATCTAGTATCTGTATAACTTATTTAAAAACACTTTAAATGTTAATGCTTTAACTTCAGTTTAGGTTTGTATTGACAGTAAAATTGATACATTACCGAGAAAGTATTAGGGTTGGCTCGTTCAAACTCATCCCATTGATCTAGATTTTTTAGATTAGCATTATTATTTTTATGGAAGGCTAAAAAATCATCTTTTACACTGTCCTTTAAGTTAGAAAATCCCAGCCACTCTAAATTAAAATCATCGCATAAATTTTGTAGGCCTATAGGTGTGAATTGACGCTCAAATTGGTGGAACAATAGATCAATAGTGCCACTCATACTGTAGAAATCATCTGAACGAATAATGCCATCAATGTCTTTTATTACATCGCCTTGGAATATTGCCTGACGAATTATTTTTATTTTATGAGGGTCTATTTTTTCAATATCTCTAGAAAACAGCTCTCTTATTTGATTGACTGAATCGCGAGCGTACTGGCTATATAGTGATATCTTTATTAGCCCATTTGGCTTTAGGTTATTAAGCAGGCCTTTAATAGCAGTTTTATAATCTGGAATGTGATGCAACACGCCTGAGCATTCTACTATGTCGTATTGATTTTCCAGCGATGCAAGTTTAGTTAGGTCTGCCAGTTTGAATTCAATGTTCTTGACATTAAGTTCTTTAGCTTTGCTATGTGCAAAACCGAGACTTTTTTGACTAATATCAATGGCGGTAACTTGAACACCATGAAAGTATTTAGCCACATTTAAAGCGTGACGACCTGTCCCGCAGCCAGCTATAAGTATGTTTAAACTCTCATTAAATAAATTTTCAGAGAAAATTTTTGTTGGATAAACATGTGATAGAGCTGATCCGTAGTTTGTATGCTTTTTATAATCTAATTTATCCCATCGAGGGTAGGGGAACGATTCATATTGAGATTTAACATGATTTTCTTGGATCGAAGGCATAACAGTAATAGCTTCAAATTCAGTTTGGCCTATGGAGAATAAGTCTTGATTCTCCTTTTTCAGATTGAAGGTCATATCAGGCCAGCTATCGTCATGGAATGTGGCTATTGTTTTGTAGTTTTTTAATACGGTCCAGGGTTCATACATGGCCAATAGCAATAGTGCACCAGAAACGTCCGTTGGCATACAGCCTTCTTTTTCTAAAGATTTATCAATTAGATTGGTGAGAGCACTTACCATGTTTTGTTCTGCGTCGGTGACCGGAAGTATGAACTCACTTTTTAAACCATAAAGTGAAATTGAATGACTTAGTGCAATGTAATGATGGCTCAAATTTCCATTTTTAGTGGAGTATGTGAGTAATTCATAGCGTAAAGCCATGATTAATTTTTCTAATAGATGGCTTTTTATGATCGTGTTAGAAAGGGCTAATTGCAATAATTGACTGCTGGCCATATCTTCAAATTGTGCTGCGCTACCCTCTTCATTAAGTTGGAACTTATGCTCCAGTAAACTGCAGGTTAGATTCGCTAACTGCGATAAATTTACCTTATCCCAATTTAGGTAATCAATTAAATCGTGCTCAAGTTGCTGGTCGTAATAATCGGCCGTTAGACTACTGGCTGTATTTAGAAGTTGACTTTGAATTTGAATATCATTGCTGTGGTTTTTGGCCAGTTCTCTGAAAATTTCAAATGCCTTAATGGGTTGGCCTAGCTCAGAGTATGTGTAAGCTAGACTGACTTCGGCTTTGCTTTCTCCTGGCGATAGTTCAATGGATTTTTGAAATGCGGATTTTGCTTTTAATACTTGATGATTGGCAAGTTGTGCGTGACCAAAACTATACCAGTACCCGCCATTATCTGGTTGCAGGTCTAAGGCGGCGGTGGCTGCTTCTAAAGCCGATTTTGGATTGCCTAACTCTAGGTCGATACGAGATAGTAGGTTAAAGCTATCGGGATCAATAGGATTAATCGCTAGTGCGTCAGAAATGTATTTTTTAGCTTTATTTAATGACTTGAAATATTTCTGATGATCTTGGTTGTGCGTTAAGGCTTCTTCAAAAAAGCTATAAGCACGTTGCTTATTCTTTTTTAAGCTTTGGTTTTTTGCAGGTGAAAACGAGCGCTGCCTAGTATGTTTCTCGGTGTGCTGTTTCGTATTATTTTGCATACGCCCCCCTAAAGTTATAGGTGCTAATAATGGATACTTGGTAGCTTGCATGCATTATGCCAATTTAAAATTCTATTGAATTCAACAGGTTATGATTATTTTTTATTCTTATTCTTAGTGTGCGGTTGATAAGTGCCGCTTTTCGATTCAACCGTTTCCGCCTTTTAATACTATTTTTAGCTTTGTGGCTAAAGTATTGATGCTGGCCGCCGCTCTATTATATTGAAGCGATTGAGGGTTTTAAGATGTATACAAAAGGTGCAAAGGAATACGGCCAAATCAGTTTACAAACTGAGGTGATGGAGGCTGATCCGCATAAGTTGATTCAATTGTTATTAGAGGGGGCTTTAACTCGTCTTTCTATGGCAAAGGTTTTTATAGAGCAAAAAAATTATGAAGCCAAAAATGAAAAGCTTGGTAGAGCAATTGATATAATTTGTGCATTGCAAGAGTCGCTTGACCACGATAAAGGTGGTGATGTAAGTGGTAATCTTGAGCGTTTATATGACTATATGAGTCGACGTTTATTTGATGCAAATCGTTTAAATGATACAGATATTATCAATGAGGTGATGAGTCTGCTATTGGAGGTTAAAGTGGGTTGGGAAGGTATTCGTGAAAGTTACATTGAGATGAAAAGCCAGGGAAAGTTTGATCCTAAACAAACGGCAAGCATGCTGTCTGTTTAAATATAATTGTCTTTGTTACCTATAATAAAAATGAAATTTTATTATAGGTAACGGTGGTTTACGCCATTTTGTGTATATTTTGTTCGTTTATATTTTATTAAGTGAACTATTTATTATTTAAGTATAAAAAACGGTTTACAGCTTTCACTTTTTTTGTCACTAATAGACATAAGGAATGTGATTTATTTCACAACTTATGAAGCTATGACGTATAAATAAAAATTATAAAAATTATAAAAATTATATAGTCATATATTTGACCAATGCTAGCTCACTGGCTATTACTAATATAACAAGTCAATTAACTGGCAAGCTTTGTGTTGAATATTGACAATCAATTAGAATTAGGGATGCACCATGTGGCGAGAGATTAAAGTCTTGTTGGTGGACGACAATGAGCAACGTAAACATGATATGCATGTTTTGTTGGATTTTCTGGGTGAAGAAGCATTTGAAAGTGATTCTAAAAACTGGAAGAGCACCGCCGAAAATACAGGCGACCCAATGAATATTGTTGCCTATATTTTGGGGAGTTCGAACTCGAAAAGCACAACAGAGATGTTGAATGATATAAGTGAATGGGATAAAGGTATGCCAATCATTTATGTCGGAGAAGAGGAGTTACCTTCTGACTTGTCAGAGGATATCCGCCGAGCCATCATTGCTCATGTAACCATGCCTCCAAGTTATAATAAATTACTCGATAGCCTACATAGGGCTCAAATATTCCGCGAGCATTTTGCTCATAGCCGTGTACGTGGCGAGCGTCGTCCAGTTCAGTTGTTTCGCTCGTTGGTGGGGACCAGCCGAGAAATTCAATATGTTCGTGAGCTTATGCATCAGGTTGCGAATAAAGACGTAACCGTATTAATTACCGGTGAAAGCGGTACTGGTAAAGAGGTGGTTGCCCGTAACCTGCATTATCATAGTGATCGTCGAGATGGGCCTTTTGTACCTGTTAACTGTGGTGCTATTCCAAACGAGTTAATTGAAAGTGAATTATTCGGTCATGAGAAAGGTGCCTTTACTGGTGCTATCACCACTCGTGCAGGTCGATTTGAAATGGCTGAAGGTGGTACATTATTTCTGGATGAAATTGGTGATTTACCTTTAAATATGCAAGTGAAGCTTTTACGAGTTTTACAAGAGCGCACCTATGAACGGGTGGGTGGTACCAAGACAATTAAAACCAATGTTCGAATTATTGCGGCAACCCACAAAAATTTAGAAAAAATGGTTGAAAAAGAAAGTTTCCGTGAAGATTTATATTACCGTTTAAATGTGTTTCCGGTAGAAGTGCCGCCTTTGCGTGAGCGCAGAGAAGATATTCCGTTGCTGATGAACGAGTTAATATCTCGAATGGAAAATGAAAAACGTGGATCCATTCGATTTAATAGCGCGGCCATTATGTCGTTATGTCGTCACGATTGGCACGGTAATGTTCGGGAATTAGCCAATTTGGTTGAACGCTTAGCCATATTGCACCCTTACGGAGTGATTGGTTTACCTGAATTGCCTAAAAAATTCAGGCATATGGATGAAGGTGATGAAGCAGAAGGAGATATGCAATTACCAGCTAGTTTGCCAAGCGAGCCTGGTTTGATTGGACTGGACTCTCCTGCATTACTGCCAGTAAATGGAATAGATCTTAAGGATTACTTAACTAATTTAGAGCGTTCTCTTATTCAGCAGGCATTAGATGATGCTTGTGGGGTAGTGGCAAGGGCTGCTGAAAAGTTACAAATACGCAGAACAACATTAGTTGAGAAAATGCGTAAGTACGGTTTGCAGCGCAAAGAAAAAGAGCACATAGAGGAAGAAAGCGTGCAGTAAATCTTCTTTTTAAGATACAAGCAAAAAAGCCCGAGGAAAATTCCCGGGCTTTTTTTATGTTTTTAAGATAATCGTATAATTAAGGTGTTAAAACCGTATCGTATGCCACGGGCAGTAGGTCTGGATGGCTAAGTGAGTAATGTAAGCCACGGCTTTCTTTTCTAAGTATGGCGCAGCGAATGATGAGTTCGGAGACTTCTACTAGATTACGAAGCTCTAATAAGTCGCTGGTTACCTTATGGTTGCCATAAAATTCTAAAATTTCTTTTCTTAATAGTTGCACTCGATGCTCAGCACGAAGTAGTCGCTTGTCGGTTCTCACTATGCCCACATAATCCCACATGAAACGTCTTAGTTCGTCCCAGTTGTGACTGATTACAACGTCTTCGTCCGAATCGGTTACCTGGCTTTCATCCCAGTCTGGAGCGAATAGCACGTCTTCTTTTTCTTTTATGATATTTAAAATATGTTTTGCGGCGCTTTTGCCGTAAACAATGCACTCTAACAAAGAGTTACTGGCCAGGCGGTTGGCACCGTGTAAGCCGGTATGTGCGCTTTCGCCCACCGCGTACAAGTTAGGAATATCTGTGCGGCCACTTTCATCTGTCACAATACCACCGCACGTATAGTGGGCAGCTGGCACTACAGGTATCGGCTGCTTAGTCATATCAATGCCAAATTCTAGGCAGCGCTCATAAATAGTGGGAAAGTGCTCAAGGATAAAGGCTTTAGGTTTGTGGCTAATGTCTAGGTAAAGACAGTCGGAGCCTAAGCGCTTCATTTCGTGGTCAATTGCTCGTGCCACAATATCTCTTGGTGCCAGTTCTAAGCGTTCGTCAAATTTGTGCATAAAACGTTCGCCGTTTGGCAGTAACAAATGGCCACCTTCACCACGTACGGCTTCGGTAATCAAAAAGCTTTTGGCTTGTGGGTGGTATAAGCAAGTGGGGTGGAATTGATTGAATTCCATATTGGCCACACGGCAGCCTGCTCGCCAAGCCATGGCAATACCATCACCCGATGTGCCGTCGGGATTACTTGTGTATAAGTAGGATTTACTGGCGCCACCTGACGCTATAACAACGGTACGGGCGCGAAAGGTTTCAACGTGGCCGTTCTCATCGTTTAAAACGTAAGCGCCGGCTACGCCTTTACCAGGCATTTTAAATTTCTTGCAGGTGATTAAATCAATTGCCATGCGGCGCTCAAAAAGCGATATATTTTTATGAGTCATGGCTTGGCCAATTAACGCTTGGCTAACGGCGACACCGGTTGCGTCTGCGGCGTGGATAATCCTGCGATGACTGTGTCCACCTTCTTTGGTCAGGTGGTATTCGTCACCTTCTTTACTAAATTGAACTTGTTGTTCAATTAGCCAATTAATGGCGTCGGATCCATTTTCTACAGTGTGTTTAACCGCATTGTAATTACACAGACCTGCACCTGCGTTTAAGGTGTCTTTGATGTGAGCTTTAACTGAGTCTTCGCTATCAAGAACTGCAGCAATGCCACCTTGGGCCCAGCGTGTACTGCCGCTGTCGAGTGTATCCTTGCTTAATACAGCAACTTTGGCAGAGTCAGCAAGGCTTAGTGCCACTGCTAATCCTGCGGCGCCACTGCCGATGACCAAAACATCAAAAACCTGTCGCGGATCCATAAATAACCTTTAGTCACCTCAATTTCTATGGGGGCACTATACTGCTAGATGGGTCATTTAAGAAGTATTCCATTTACCTGAATGATTGGATGTGGCTGAAATGCCTTAAAAAATTAATTTAAAAGGAACTTTTATCATATGGGCTATTCTAATGCTTGCATTAGGAATACATAATTAGTGAAAAGCCCAATAACAATTTACAGTAATATAAATGGGCCACTAATCGGCGCGTAAAGCGCGGGGGAGCAATGTCGCTACAAGATACAGATAAACAGCTAGTACAGCGGGTACAAAAGGGCGATAAACGTGCTTTTGATCTGTTGGTACTTAAACATCAGCATAAAATAATGTCTTTAGTTTCACGTTACGTGGACATGGGCGAGGTGCCCGATGTTGCTCAAGAAACATTTATTAAGGCGTATAAAGCTTTAAAAAACTTCAGGGGTGACAGTCAATTTTATACTTGGCTATACCGTATAGCGGTGAATACAGCAAAGAATTATCTGGTGACACAAGGTCGAAGACCTCCTGCACAAGATATTGATGTAAATGATGCGGAACATTTTAGCGTCTCAGGGTCTCTTAGAGATATAGCCACTCCAGAAGGTATTATTGCGAGAGACGAGTTGAAAGAAGTTGTCTTTGAAGCAATTGAGCAGTTGCCAGATGAGTTACGTACGGCGATTCGCCTTCGTGAATTAGAAGGTATGAGCTATGAAGAAATTGGGGACGTAATGGATTGTCCTATTGGAACGGTGCGGTCACGTATTTTCCGAGCAAGGGAGTCCATTGATAAAGCAATGGCCCCATTAATGGACAATAAAGAACGCAAGATAGCAAAGGGCTAAATGGGGATGTCTATGAGTGATAATAAAATTGAATCTTTATCAGCCTTAATGGATGGTGAACTGGATGAATTGGCACTTCATCGTACATTGAAAGATGCAGGCGATAGTTCTGAGTTAAAAGAGACTTGGTCGCGTTTTCATATTGGCAGTGACGCTATGAAAGGCAGTGTTTCAGACTTTAGCCATATTGATATTAGTGGCGCAGTGAGTGCAGCCATTGAACATGAAAGTTTTGAAGCGAGCTCAAGCAGTAAAGGACGTACATGGCTAAAAGCGGTTGGCGGATTGTCTATCGCGGCATCGGTGACGTTTGCTGTTGTATTGGGAGCAAGATTTAATCCATTAGTTGAAAATTCGATGGATGAGCAATTCGCATCAAAAACACAAATTCAAATTGTTACGCCAGAGTCTACGCCACAAAAAGGGCCGTTGATGATTGCTCAGCAAGGGTCTGAATTGGCACCAGAGTTAAATGAAGTACAGTTAGAGCAAGCACAAGAGCGTTTAAATGCGTACTTGAAGCAACACGCTCAAGACAGTGCTTTAGGGCAGGGCCGTACAGCCATGCCGTTTGCACGTGTGGTTAACTTTGAAACTAGTAATAAGAACAAGGGTAACTAATGGTTCGTTGGGTACTAATACTTGGACTGATTAGCTTTGCAGGATTAAGCATTGCCGCTGAAACTGATAATAAAAGTGCTTTATCTAATCAGGCTTTAACAAGTGAGCAGCAATCTTTAACCGCGCAAGGCTTTTACGAGCAGATGTTAGAAATGTCTCCGAAAGCTATGTATCAGGGGATATTTTCACATCAGGCTGGTAATCAAGTTCAAAATATCGAAATTGTGCATGGCATAAATAATGGTGATATTTGGGAACGAATGATGCATCTAGATGGGCCGGTAAGGGAAATTATTCGCAGAGGAGAGGAGTTGTTTTGTATTCACCCTGATGCTTCGGTAGAGCAGTTGCAAAAGCAAGGTAATGCACCGTTTGGTAATAAATCCATGGGCAGTATTAAGCAGTTGAATCTGGCGTATAACTTTAAACTTTTAGGGGGGCAAAGAGTGGCTGGTAGGCCCGTTGTAGGCATCCAGCTAACCCCTAAAGACGCAACACGACATTTTTATCAGGTGTGGCTGGATAAGCAAACCACTGTGCCACTTCGTACAGAATTGATTGCTAGAAATGGTCAGGTACTAGAGCGTTACTTGTTCAGTTATTTTAAGTCGGATGCTCAGTTTGATGATCGGTTGTTTCAGCCTCGCAATAAGGGTGTTGAGCTCAATATGGCTGAATCCACCGAGGTTTTAAAAGCAAGCACAGCAGATATATTAGAGTGGCGCTTAAATTGGATGCCTATTGGTTTTCAAGATCAGACCGCAAGTGGTCACGCGCCTAAATTGTCTGCTCGTCGAATTTATAGTGATGGCGTTGTTATGTTTTCGGTTTATGTTGAGGGTGTTGAAAAGGTCCAGGATGAAGGTACTGCACAAGCAGGGCCGACTGCTCTGGCGGTTCAACATAAGCAATGGCATGGTAAAACTCATAGAATTACAGTGGTGGGCGAGATTCCAGCTGCAACAGCCCAGCGAATTGCTGAGAGTGTCGAACTACGATAACTTCAGAGCTGTACAAATAACAACCAAACGGCATTGATATGGCTGTTTGATTCAATAATGGGGCATAATGCCCCATTATTTTTGAGTAAGAGAAGTGCAGCTAAATTGCATTTTAAAATGAGAGTATATGGTTGAAGAATCCGCGACAGTATTAAGAGTTGAAGGCGATATTGCTTGGGTGCAAGCTATTCAGCAATCGGCCTGTGGTTCGTGCCAGGCACAAAAAGGCTGTGGTCATAGCTTGCTTGCTAAGGTTGGGCAGAAGCAAATTAATATCCCAGTATTAAGGGATGGGATTGATGTTGAAGAAAATGATCAGGTTATTATCGGCGTTGCTGAGCAGGCAATCCTTAAGTCGTCTTTAATTATGTATGGAGTGCCTTTATTAAGCATGATGGTAATTGCCATTGTTTCAACCTTGCTGGGTGTACCTGAGGGCGGTGTGATTTTAATGTCATTTTTGTCTTTGGTTTTAGGGTTTTTATGGGTGAATTTTCATTCAAAAGGACTTGAATTTGAACAATGGAATCCCAAGTTAATTCGTAAGGTTAATTCTAAGCAAGCCGATATTCCTATGTGTGAAGTTGATTGATGGATTATCACAGATAGGCTTGTTTAAGGCGTGATTGCCTAGCTACTTAAAAGATTTAAAAATAAGCGGAGTGAGATATGAAGTATATTTTGTGTTTATGCCTAGCACTTTCATCAAAGTTGGCGTTGGCGCAACTACCTGATTTTACTGAGTTGGTAGAAGATGCAGGGCCTGCGGTGGTTAATATTAGTACCACCCAGAAACAAGCCTCGCGTTATGGTGGAAATATGGAATTGCCTCAAGGGGTACCTGATATCTTTAGGCATTTTTTTGGCTCGCCGCAAACACCACGCTCTAACCCTCGTAGCAATAGTCAGGAGCGTGCATCTTTAGGTTCTGGTTTTATTGTCAGTAAAGATGGCTATATTTTAACTAATAATCATGTCGTTGATGGGGCTGATCAAATTTTTGTGCGCTTGAATGATCGCAGGGAATTTGAGGCCAAGCTTATTGGCTCGGATGCCAGCTCTGATTTAGCGCTGCTTAAGATACAAGCCAAGTACCTGCCAACGGTTGAAATTGGAAACAGTGAGAAGTTAAAAGTAGGCGAGTGGGTAGTTGCTATTGGCAGTCCATTTGGTTTTGACTATTCAGTAACAGCGGGCATTGTGAGTGCTAAGGGTCGCAGCTTACCGAATGAAAACTATGTGCCCTTTATTCAAACAGATGTAGCAATTAATCCAGGTAACTCTGGTGGTCCGCTATTTAACCTAGAGGGTGAAGTAGTGGGGATTAATTCTCAGATTTACACTCGCAGCGGCGGCTTTATGGGGCTTAGCTTTGCTATCCCGATCAATGTGGCAATGGAAGTAGTGGACCAGTTAAAAGAAACGGGATCAGTGACACGTGGTTGGCTAGGCGTTGCTATCCAAGAAGTGGACAAAGATTTGGCTGAATCGTTCGGTTTGAAAAAAGCGGCAGGCGCCTTGGTGAGTCAGGTTGTACAGAATGGTCCGGCGGGTGATGCTGGGGTTAAATACGGAGATATTATTACGGGATTTAACGGTAAACCGGTTATTTTAAGTAGTGATTTACCGCATTTGGTTGGACGTGTAAGGCCCGGTTCTAATGCGCGATTAAAGGTGGTACGTCACGGTAAAAGCAGAATGTTAACCGTGAAAATTGGCGCGCTGCCTCAAGAGGGAATGACAGAAGCGGCCAATGCTCCGACTAAGCCGCTTAAATCTAATCGTTTAGGGATTGATGTGGCTGAACTGTCTGTAGCTCAAAGGAAGCAATTAGACACCGACGGTGTATTGGTTAAAAACGTTGGGCAGGGTCCTGGGGCTAACGCAGGCTTGATCAATGGCGATGTGATTACTATGGTTTACAGTGAAATTATTCGTAATACGAGTGATTTTGAGCGGGTTGTGAGTAACCTGCCCAGCGGTCGATTAGTGCCTATGAGAATCGTTCGCCGTGGTGCACCGATGTTTATTTCACTTAGGGTAAATGACTAGTAATTAAAAATTTAACTATTAACCTAATATACTCATTGAATAAATTTTAGTGCCCTACTTGAATATTTATTTAGTCTATTTAATACGTGTTTTGATATGATCTTTGCTTAATTCGAGAGCAAGGATCGCTTACGTAATGCGCATATTCTATATATTGATTATATTGTTGTTTTGTTCTCTTTCAGGTTGCTCTGAATGTAATGATGATACTTGTGGGTATCATGCAGAAAAATCAGCAGTTTGGTCAGAAGATGATGAAAAGCTAGCGTTAGTGATTGATGAGCTTGGAGAAAACAAAACAAAATCTGATAATTCTTATTATCTATATACCGTGGATCTAGGCGGTAGTAATTTCGAGAAAATATTGGAGATTCAGGCTTCTATATCATTGCTTTTTTATAATATAAAAAATCAATACTTGATTTTACGGCAGGTGAATAGTTCAGGAGTTAAATCATTTTATCAAATTGATCTAACTCAAAAAACAAGTTCATTGATTGTCAGTACAGAGGGTGAGGCTTGCTTGGACTATAAAGTAATCCCATCTTTAGATGGTGATCATATAGCAATTGTTAAATTTCAAGGGTCGGAGGCCCCTACACCTAGAGCGATATCAAGCCGCTCTATTAGCTCCGCGCCATACGCCGCTACATCAGTTTACTCATCTAAATTTTGTTCAGGCCTCACTTTGGAAGTGGACTTCATTGATTCATTAACGGGTACAATAGTGGGTCAGGCAAGCAGTTTAAATCCTTATATACCCTTCATGATTTATTTTGATGGCAATATTATCGATATGGATTTAGACGCGACCTGGACTCAGTCAGGCTTAATAATCCCTAACTATGACGTTATAAATATGAGCTCTGGGTACGCACACGTAGGACTAGATGGCGCTGCGTCAGAATATTCTACCACTTTGGAATGTGGTCAGCATGAAACAAGCTCTGGCTTGTATGCCAAAGATGGTACGGGAGCATCCGTGATAGGTTTTGAGGGGGCCTCAGAAGCCAAAGTAATATTGATCGAGAATGAAGCTGATGGGAATCTTGTATGCCTGCCATTGTAAGGCTTGTACCTGTTTCTTTTGTGCTTGCATTGGTTTGTATTAATGCAACTTTAGCCGCAGACCATCGTATGCAACCTTTGGAAGTTGAGGGCGCGCAGATAAATACTAAATCGAAAAATTTAATTGGTTTCAGTTTGTTTAAGCGGTATGCCTCTGGCGGTGATCATAATTCTTTCAAAGGGAGGAGGCTTTCTTCTCTATGGGTAACTGACGGAGTGCTGCATTCAGTTGATTTCAGCCTATCTGAGAGTCTTGTGGAGGTAGCTAGTCCTGTGAAACCAAGCAATGCCCAAAGGGTTTGGGATTTGGAGTATTCATGGCAGGGGTTCAGTGATAGTAGGGAGGTGAGTGGTTTTTATTGGATGCCTAGCCTTGGAGTTCGTTATCAAGAAAATATGAAGGTTGTATGCACAAGGCTTGATACCTATTGCTTTGATATTTACTCAAATGATTGGGAGCGTGTTAGTAAAACAAGTGAGATAAGGCCTTTATTGGGGTTGAAATATGGATTACGGCTAGCAATTCGAAGGTTAATGCTAAAAGGGGAGGTACAATTATTAAGTGACACCAGTAATGAGTTTGCAGCGTTGTCGTTATCGCTCTATTACGAACACTAGCATTATTGATTATTGATTATTGATTATTGATTATTGATTATTGATTATTGATTATTGGTTTGAGTCCTTATTGAGTCTCCTCAATATGTTGTGATTTTGTGACAAATACACACTAAACTCTAGAATTATTGATGATTTTCCTGTTTTCCACTCTAGATCATTTTAATCCCTTGTTCCTAACTACCGCCAATGACTGATTTGGTGTACTATTCCGCGTAATTTCACCTATTAGGTTTACTTGTCTGTGAGCAGTCTGGAACACATTCGTAATTTCTCAATTATCGCCCATATCGACCATGGTAAATCCACCCTGGCCGATCGCTTTATATCTCAATGTGAAGGTCTATCAGACCGTGAAATGCAAGCCCAAGTATTGGACAGCATGGACATTGAGCGCGAGCGCGGTATTACCATAAAAGCCCAAAGTGTAACGCTTGATTACAAATCTAGGGATGGCCAAACTTACCAATTAAACTTCATCGATACACCTGGGCACGTAGACTTTAGCTACGAGGTTTCTCGATCTTTAGCGGCCTGTGAAGGTGCCTTACTGGTGGTTGATGCTGCACAGGGGGTTGAAGCTCAGTCAGTTGCCAACTGCTATACCGCGCTGGATCAAGACTTAGAAGTTATGCCGGTACTGAATAAAATAGATTTACCTCAAGCTGATCCAGATAAAGTGGCTCAGGAAATTGAAGAGATCATCGGTATTGATGCCTCCGATGCGGTTCGCTGTAGCGCTAAAAGCGGTTTAGGAATCGTTGATGTATTAGAAGAAATGATCAAAAAAATCCCTGCGCCAGTTGGGGATGTTGACGGCGACCTACAGTGCTTGATTATAGACTCTTGGTTTGACAGTTACCTAGGTGTTGTGTCTTTGGTTCGCGTAATGAACGGAACCCTGAAAAAAGGCGATAAGATTCGAGTGATGAGCACCGGCCGTGATTGGCAGGCAGACAGTGTGGGTATTTTTACTCCAAAACGTGTCGTTACCAATATACTAAAAGCCGGTGAAGTTGGCTTTATATGTGCTGGTATTAAAGACATACATGGTGCGCCAGTGGGCGATACTCTGGCTTTAAGTAGAAAAGCAGACGAAACTGAAATGCTTCCGGGTTTTGCTAAGGTTAAGCCTCAAGTCTATGCTGGGTTATTTCCTATTTCTTCTGATCAATATGAAGAATTCCGTGACGCATTAGACAAGCTTTCACTTAATGATGCATCGTTATTTTTTGAACCAGAATCGTCAGATGCTTTAGGCTTAGGCTTTCGCTGCGGATTTTTGGGTATGCTTCACTTGGAAATTATCCAAGAGCGCTTAGAGCGAGAATACAATTTAGATTTAATTACCACAGCCCCCACCGTGGTATATGAGTTAGCGATGCAGGATGGATCTGTTATTGAAGTAGCTAACCCATCAAAGCTGCCTGAGCCAAGTAAAATTGTTGAGCTTAGAGAACCTATTTGTGAAGCCAATATTTTGGTTCCCAAGGAAATGGTGGGCAATGTCATTACGCTTTGTATAGACAAGCGTGGTGTGCAGCGTGAAATGAACTTCACAGGTACTCAGGTGGCATTAAAATATGACATGCCAATGAGTGAAGTAGTGGGTGATTTCTTTGACCGCCTAAAATCAGTTAGTAAAGGTTATGCATCGTTGGATTATGGCTTTACGCGTTTCCAAGAGGCGCCATTAGTAAGAATGGATATATTGATTAATGGTGAGCGTGTTGATGCTCTGGCCGTGATTATTCACCGCGACAAGACCCGTGGTTATGGCCGAGCATTATGTGACAAAATGGCTGAACTGATTCCAAGACAAATGTTTGATGTAGCAATTCAAGCGGCTATTGGCGGCAATATAGTCTCGCGCTCAACCGTTAAAGCCCTTCGTAAAAACGTAACGGCAAAATGTTACGGCGGTGATGTGAGTCGTAAGAAAAAACTACTACAGAAGCAGAAAGACGGTAAGAAGCGCATGAAACAAGTAGGTAATGTAGAAGTTCCACAATCTGCATTCCATGCGGTATTGTCAGTAGACGGCTAATAAACGTAGCAGGTGGGTATGCAATATTGTGCTCACTTGGTTCATTTTATAAATGAAAGCTAAACTGATATGTAAAACAAAATCAGGCTAGGGGAATAATATGCAAAAGCAAAATGGGGCCGGAGCAGTGTATCTGCTAATTATGGTGGTCTTAGCTATTATGAGTTTAGTTTTGATTATGAAAGTTGTGCCTTTTTATACCGATGATATGTCGGTAGAAACCGTCTTTGAGAACCTTAAAGAAGAAGGAAATAAAGATGGCATGACTAGAAATCGAATTGAAGAAATGATTGGAAAACGATTCAGCATTAACGGTCTTGATGAGTTATTAGAATACGTTTATGTGTCGGGTCAGGGTTCAGACATTGTTGTTGAGATGGAATATGAACGCAGAACTGGATTTTTTTCCAACATTGAACTTGTCGCCACTTTTGAACATTACGTAGAAATCCGTGAATAATCCTTTAATAAAATTAAGCCAACGTATTGGTTACACTTTCAAAGACGAGAGTCTGATTCAGCTTGCATTAACTCATCGCAGTAAAGGCGGAGTGAATAACGAGCGCATAGAATTTTTGGGCGACTCCATTGTTAACTTTGTTGTGGCTGAAGCTCTATTTCATAAATTCCCAGATGAAGATGAAGGCAAGTTAAGTCGCCTTCGCGC
This sequence comes from Bermanella sp., assembly GCA_034112345.1. Taxonomy (GTDB): domain Bacteria; phylum Pseudomonadota; class Gammaproteobacteria; order Pseudomonadales; family Oceanobacteraceae; genus Bermanella. The sequence goes on from JAWUVN010000063.1 coordinate 17,573, forward strand.
GGGTCTGGTGCGTGGCACCACATTGGCAGAACTTGGCCGTGACTTTGATTTAGGTGAATTTCTTGTGCTAGGCTCGGGTGAATTAAAAAGCGGTGGTTTTAACCGTGAATCTATTTTAGCTGATGCTATTGAAGCCATTATTGGCGCCATCTTTTTAGACTCCAATTTTGATGAAGTTAAAAAGCATGTTTTAAACTGGTATGGCCCACGTATTTCAGAATTAAAAGTGGATGATATTCTAAAAGACTCTAAAACCCGTCTTCAAGAATACATGCAAAAAAGCCAAAATCGTTTACCAAAATACGATGTGGTTGAAGTATTTGGACAGGCTCATGATCAAAAATTCAAAGTAGCCTGCCATATCGAAGAATTACCAGAAGTGACTGTTGGCATTGGCAGTAGTCGTCGATTAGCTGAGCAAAGTGCAGCAAAAAAAGCACTTAAAGCATTAGGAGCTGAATAATGACAGAAAAATGCGGATACATCGCCATCGTAGGTCGTCCTAACGTTGGTAAGTCAACATTGCTTAATCGCATCCTTGGCCAGAAACTAAGTATTACATCTCGTAAGCCACAAACAACACGCCATCAAATTTTGGGTATGAAAACTACCGGTGATGTACAGGCTATTTATGTGGATACCCCTGGGTTGCACGAAGGCTACTCAGAAAAAGCGTTGAACCGTTACATTAATAAAGTGGCTTCAAGCACTATTAAAGACGTAGATCTTGTGGTGTTTGTGATTGACCGTACTAAGTGGACCAATGAAGATCAGGTTGTGCTTGAGAAAATTAAAGCAGCAAAAGTGCCGTGTATCTTAGCGGTAAATAAAGTGGATTATTTGGCTGATAAATCTGATTTGTTGCCGTTTATGCAAGAGGTGGCTAAAAAAGCTGACTTCTTAGAAATGTTCCCGATTAGTGCAAAACTGGGTAAAAATGTAGAAGAGCTAGAGCAAAAGATTGCTAACTACATTCCAGAAAATGAACATTTTTATGATAAAGACCAGTTTACCGACCGTACCGTACGCTTTCTAGCTGCTGAATTGGTTCGAGAAAAGATTATGCGCCAGTTAGGTGATGAACTGCCTTACTCAATGACTGTAGAAATAGAAAAATACGAAGAAACGGATCGCTTAATTACTATTCATGCTTTGATCTTGGTTGAACGAGATGGCCAAAAGAAAATCCTAATTGGTGATAAAGGGGCGCGTATTAAGCTAATTGGTACCGATGCCCGTAAAGATATGGAAGAGATGTTTGGCATGAAAGTGATGTTAAACACATGGGTGAAAGTGAAAGGCGGCTGGGCTGATGATGAGCGAGCTCTTAAGTCTCTGGGTTATAACGATATAGACTGATTTAAATTCTTTATCTTTATGATCAAACAAAAAGCCTACGTGCTGCATGTTCGTCCTTATAAAGAAACAAGTGCGCTTGTGGACCTGCTTACACCGGATTATGGATTAATTCGGTGTATGGCAAGAGGCATTAAGCGCAATATCCTAAAAGGGCAAAGTCTACAGCCCTTTACTAATTACAGTATATTCTTTACTGGCGATACCGACCTAAAAACACTTAACAGTTTTGAAAGCATTAGCTTACCTTTAACCTTAAAAGGCGATGCTATGTTCAGTGGATTTTATGTAAATGAAGTTATTTTACGCGCTTTAAAAAGCGAAGCGGATATAGGGAATGATTTACTATTTGAAGCTTATGAATCTGCCCTGGTCAGCTTAAATAATGATGCGCTCGAAGCAGCTTTAAGAGTGTTTGAACTCACCTTGCTTCAACATTTGGGTCAAGCTTATCAATGGGATATGGACTTTAAAACCGGTGAGGTGGTATCGGCTGATTGCTATTATGGCTTTTTTGTCGAGCAAGGTATGGCTAGAGTATCAAATGCCTATGTATCAAAGCATCGTAATAGTTGTTTTTTAGGTGCAGATCTTGAACACTTAAGTCAGTATGATTTCACCAATATAAGTACGTTAAAAATGGCCAAGCGCTTATTGCGATTAGCACTTAAGCCTATTATTGGTTATAAACCCATTCAAGCCCGTGAATTAATCAAACAATACAAAGGCCTTTCTCATAATCATTAATGAGAACTGAAAGATAAGAGAGTTAATTGTGAAAAGTACCAATCGAGTTTTATTAGGCGTTAATATTGATCACATTGCCACGTTGCGCCAAGCTCGTGGTACTCGATATCCTGATCCTGTCTATGGTGCTCTACAGGCAGAAGAAGCTGGTGCAGATGGCATAACATTACATTTGCGAGAAGATCGTCGTCACATTCAAGATAGAGATGTTTACGCCTTAAAAGACATGTTAAACACTCGCATGAATCTAGAAATGGCAGTTACAGAAGAAATGATCTCTATTGCTGAAAATGTTAAGCCTGCCGCAGTATGTCTTGTACCAGAAAAGCGCGAAGAATTAACCACCGAAGGTGGTCTTGATGTGATTTGTAATGAAAGTAATATCAAATCGGCTTGCGATCGCTTAGCGGCAGTGGGTAGTGAGGTGTCTTTGTTTATTGATCCTAATGAAAAGCAAATAGAAGCGGCAAAACGCTGTGGTGCACCCGTCATCGAAATTCATACTGGTCATTACGCTGAAACAATCGATCCTGAAGAACAGAAAAAAGAGTTGGACCGAATTACAAAGGCAACAGAATTTGCCCTTAGCCTTGGTTTAATTGTAAATGCAGGTCACGGTTTGCATTATCATAATACCGAAGCAATTGCGGCTATCTCAGGTATTAATGAGCTGAATATTGGTCACGCGATTATGGCGCATTCTATGTTCGTTGGTTTAAAAGTAGCGGTTAAAGAAATGCGTGACCTGATTGAAAATGCATCGGCCAAAGATTAGTAATACATAATATGACCATCGCCATAGGTACTGATATTGTAGAGATTGATCGAATTGCTAAGGTTTATGCCCGTCAGGGAGACAAGCTTGCAACTCGTATCTTAACAGCTTCTGAAATGACTCGTTTCTTAAGCTTTGCAAATGAATCTGTAAAAGTTTCTTTTCTTGCCAAGCGATGGTGTGCAAAAGAAGCCATTGCTAAGGCGCTTGGAACAGGTATTGCGAAAGGTATTGGCTGGCAAGAAATGGAAGTTTTCAATAATGATTTAGGAGCGCCGATTGTAGAATTGAATGGTGCCGCTAAAGCCAGATTAGAATTATTAAACGGCAGTCATGTCCTGATCAGTTTAAGTGATGAGCAGCATTATGCCGTTGCCTTTTGTACGATTATTTAAAGGAGTATAAACAGTTTCTTTGTTGGTTATGTTTCCTACACTTCATAAACACCCTCTGCTTCTGCCCAGTTAGGGTTATCAGATTTAAATGTCAGTAATTCATGAATAGTTTTTCTTAGTATAATGACGCTGGATTCCCAGTCGCTATTCCGCTTCTTTAACTGGGTTTCTGCTTTATCCAGTGCAGCCAGTAAGTTCTTCGCTCCCACATATTTGCATAGACCATGTAGCTTATGCACAGGCTCTAGTAATGTATCTGGATCGCTGCAACTTTGTAGTAAGGGCCATATAGTTTCGGCTTCTTCAAATAAACCAGTAGCCATTGTTTGGGCTAGTTGTGGCTTGCCTCCAGATAGGCTGAGGCATGATTGCCAGTCTAGTATTGCATTTGTTGCTGTAGGCTGACTTGCCGTTAAGTTAAGAATACTTGAATGTGTATTTTTCACACTTTGAGAATTACGAGATTGGAATCTGGTCCATTTTGTTAGTGTGTGTATAAGTTGCTCTTTACTTAATGGTTTGGTTAGGTAGTCATCGAAGCCGTTGCTCAGAAGTTGCTTGCGTTCACTGGGTAGGGCGTGGGCTGTTAAAGCAACCAATGGTGTCATTTGATTAATGCCTTGCTCTCTTATTTGCAGAGTAGCTTGTACACCGTCTAGATCAGGCATTTGAATGTCCATAAAAATCAAATCGAATGACTGGGTAGTACCATACTGAACGGCCTGTAAGCCACCGTTAGCTCGTGTAACATTAATAGATAAATCAGATAACCAGGTGCTTATTAATTCAAGGTTTGGACCGTTATCATCAACGGCTAGAACATTGATTTTTTGATTCTGAATATTGATAGCGTGTTGGTTTTGTTTGTCTTCAAACATGTCTTGTGAAACATTGGTTAAGTTTCTGAGCGATACTGGGTATACAAGGTTATGTTTTATATCCAGAGTGTTTAACTGATCCCAGCTTAAATTGTCATTGTTTGTCAGCAGGGCAACCAGTTGGCTTTGATGTTTGAGGTCTTGAATGATGGATTCGTTAACATTGCTTTCAAGGTCCATTAAAATCACGTCGGCAGGCTTTATGTTTTGAGCCAATAATAATTCTTGTAATGATTTAAATGTTTTTATTTGATAGCCCAGGCTACCAAGTTGATTACGTAAGACCTGGCTGCTGAATTCCCATTTAGATAGAACAAAGGCGACTTTATTAAACCAAGGTGCGTCGTGCCAGTTTTCTTCGTAGGCATCGCAGGTATTAAATGTGCCAGTAAACCAGAATAGAGAGCCTTCTCCTGATATGCTTTCTACGCCAATTTCCCCATGCATATGTTTAACTAAATGTTGGCTAATGACTAAGCCTAAGCCTGTGCCACCAAAGCGTCGTGTAGTGGAGGCGTCGGCTTGACTAAATGCATTAAATAAATGTTTTTGCTGTGGCTCGGTTAAGCCAATGCCGGTATCGTTTACGGTTACTTTTAATGCAACCTTTTGGTCTAGCTCTTCTTCTAGCATGATCCTAACGATCACAGATCCAGTTTCTGTAAATTTAATCGCGTTGTTAATTAGGTTTATTAATATTTGTTTTAATCGAACAGAGTCACCCATGATCTCATAGGGTACGTCTTGATAAACAAGAGCTGCTAGTTCAATGTTTTTCTTATGTGCTTCTGGAGCCAGCATCGTCAGCACTTCATCTGTAATATCTCGTAAATGAAGTGGTGCAGAGTCCAGTACAAGCTTACCGGCTTCAATTTTAGAGAAGTCCAAAATATCATTAATGATGCTTAATAAGCTGCTTGAAGATGCATCTATGGTATTGAGGTAATCAAGTTGACGTTTATTTAAACGAGTGTTTTCTAATAACTTAGTAAAGCCGATAATGCCATTAAGGGGCGTGCGAATTTCATGGCTCATATTAGCTAGGAATTCAGATTTGGTTTTACTGGCTTCTAAAGCGGTGTGTCTAGCCATACTGAGTTCAATATTTTGAATCTCTAATTCGTCTAGTGTTTCTTTTAAATCTTCAGTAGCTTGTTCAACGTTTTCTTGCAGTTCTTGCTGTGCTCTTTGCAAACTGGCTGCCATGGTATTGATGCCAGTTGCTAATTCGTTTAATTCAGTTTGTGTGCTTAAACCAATGCGGGCATTTAGGTCTCCGGATTCAAGTGCGTTTAAAGTTGCGGCTACTTCTTGCAGAGGGCGAGTAATGCGTGTGCTGGTTCGATAAGCAATAACGATAGCCAGTAAGCAAAATCCAATTATGAGTAAGGCGTTAATAAAAAGGGATGTAAATTGACTAAGCTTTTGCTGGTCGGTGTTTAATTCTATTTCGACCCAACCAAGGAGCTTTGTATGCAAATCATCGCTCGGAGAGAAAACAGGTGCCTTTATTCGAACACTGCTATTGGTTTCAAAGCGCTGGGTTTCGTTGTTAATAAATAGCTCAGAAACCTGCTTTAACATGCCTGGGCCAACATGCTGGATCTCTTTTTGCGATGGACTTAATAAAGAGATACTGCGCAGATTGGGTAGGCTCATGTAGTGTTTTAGATTAAGAGTGCGCTGCTGCTCAGGCGCTTCAAATAAAGGGTAGGCTTGAAGGGCTGTTTGCTGCACAAGTAATGTGGCTTGCTGGCGGAACTGTTCGTGCTCTTGCTGGAAGCGATCCAAGCTGAAATACGCACCTAGAGTAATGGCTATTACTAAGCAAGGTAATAATGTAATCAGAAGTAGTCGTTTTTGGATGCCCCAGTAGTTCATTGTTTTATTGTTTTCATCGCTAAAAAACGGCATTTTAACAGTAATTGACGCTAAATAGTGTGAAAAGACTATATTCTGCTCAATAAGGCTATAAGCAAATTGCCTTTTGATATTACTAAATTCAACTGTTTCAGCGTATTATTTATCAAAATAGTTATATCGAAGTGAAATATTTATGGATTTTCCAACTATTGCAGACTTTGTTGGTCACACGCCGCTGGTTAGACTTCAGCGCTTAGGCACGCATACAACAAATATTATTTTATTGAAATTAGAAGGGAATAACCCTGCTGGTTCAGTGAAAGATCGCCCTGCATTGAGCATGATTCAACGTGCAGAAGACCGTGGTGACATTAAGTCTGGCGATACACTTATTGAAGCCACAAGCGGTAATACAGGCATTGCGCTAGCCATGGCGGCAGCCATTAAAGGCTATAAGATGATTTTGATCATGCCAGATAATGCCACTATGGAGCGTCGTTGGGCCATGGAAGCCTATGGCGCGCAGCTTATTTTGGTGACAAAAGAGCAAGGCATGGAGGGGGCTAGAGACCTAGCCAAAAAAATGGAATCCAATAACGAAGGCATCGTTTTGGATCAGTTTGCTAATGGTGATAACCCTATTGCCCATTACGAATCCACCGGCCCTGAAATTTGGCAAGATACTCACGGTAAAATCACTCACTTTGTTAGCTCAATGGGTACAACGGGTACCATTATGGGCACAAGTCGATATTTGAAAGAGCAAAACAAAGATATTCAAATAGTGGGGTTACAGCCTAAAGAAGGGGCGTCGATTCCAGGTATTCGTCGTTGGCCTAAAGAGTATTTACCCAGTATTTTTGATGAAAGCAGGGTGGATCAAGTAATGGATATAGCTCAAAAATCGGCAGAAGAAACGATGAAAGCATTGGCACGAGAAGAAGGAATTTTTTGTGGTGTTAGCTCAGGAGGTGCGGTAGCAGGGGCTTTGGAGCTAAATGAACAAGTAGAAAACTCTATTATAGTGGCCATTGTGTGTGATCGTGGGGATCGCTACTTGTCTTCTGGTGTATTTAGCCAATAAAGAATCTCTGCTAGAACAATCATGATTGTCATAATAAAAGCGACATTCATGAGTCATTATCACTTGAAATTAAGCAAATTGAGACCATATATAGGCTCAGTTAATTTAAGGATATCGCTTGTGGCCATTGTTAGACACAAGAAAAAAGCCAATAAACCTGCACCCATTGAATGTGAAGTAGATATTCACGATCTAAGTCATGAAGGTCAGGGTGTGAGTCGCTCACAAGATAAAGTATTGTTTGTTGCAGGGGCGCTGCCCACTGAGACTATTCAAGTCAAAATAGACAATCAGAAGCGCCACTTCAATCAAGGTCAAATCGTTAAGATTTTAAAGCCAAGTGCAGAGCGTGTAGAGCCTCTGTGCGGTCATTATAAGCGATGCGGTGCTTGTCAGTTGCAGCATTTAGACAGTAGCAAGCAAATTGGTTATAAAAAGAATACATTAGATCAGCAGCTAAAACGCCAGTTGAAGCTAGATACCGTCCCTTGGGAAGCAAGCTTAGAAAGCAAGCCTTTTGGTTATCGCCGTCGTGCTCGTTTAGGGGTACGTTACCGTAATAAAACAGATGAAATCATATTAGGGTTCAGAGAAGAGGCAAACAGCCACTTAACTTCTATATCAGACTGCCCAGTATTAGAGCCCGAATTGAATCGCTTGGTTAAACCATTACACGCTGTAATTTCTGGTTTAGAGGCTAAATCTCGAGTGACTCAAATTGAGCTGCTTAAAGGGGATACCGAAGCTGCTGTGGTGATTAGGCATCTTAAAAAAATGCAAGCTAATGACATTTCTAACTTAGAACAATGGGCTAAGGACCAGCAGGTTCAGCTATGGTTGCAGGGTGATGAGAAATTGGTGTTAGTGCACTCTTCTAGCCAGCAACCTTTAAGCTATCAAGTTGATAATTGTGACTTAACATTTGATGTAAAAGATTTCATTCAGGGCAATGCTGATATGAATAAGGCCATGGTTAAGCAGGCCTTAGATTGGTTGTCGCCATCAGAGAACGAAACGGTATTAGATTTATTTGCCGGCATCGGAAACTTTACTTTGCCATTGGCGAATAAAGTGAAAAAAGTGTATGCAGTTGAAGGTGCAAAAGCCATGGCAGCGCGTATAGATCAGAATGCATCTCTTAATAATATTACCAATATTGAAGCCAGTGCGATGAATTTGGCTGATGAAGAACTGTTGTTTAAATTACCAAAAGTAGACGCTATTTTATTAGACCCACCCAGATCAGGCGCTAGTGTTTTAATGCCTTGGCTGGTGAAGCAAAAAAGTCGTATTTTATATATTGCATGCGACCCAAGTTCATTAGTACGGGATGCTCAGCCGCTATTAGATGCGGGATTTAAATTAGAAAAAATCTCTGTCATGGATATGTTTCCTCAAACGAAACATGTGGAAACAATGGCGTTATTTATTAAGGAATAATCACCATGGTTAAGGTACGTGATGATCATTTAGCCCTGGATGGGTGCGTTGATATTGATGCTTGGGTGCAGAGTTTAGCCGATCAAGTTGAATTGAAAGACGAGGCTCAAATTCGAGCGGCGTGTGATCTTGCTCAAAGATTCGAATCAGAAGCCATTGCGAACCATCAACGATGGAGTGCCAATATTTCCAGCTTGCAAATTGCGGTGGAAATGACTCAAGTATTAGCCGAATTACACATGGATCAAGCTAGTATTGTGGCGGCTATTATATATCGCCCAGTAAGGGAAGGGCGATTAAGTTTGGTGCAAGTAGAGCGTCAATTTGGCGAAGAAATTTCTCGGCTGATTGATGGTGTGCTTAAAATGGCAGCTATTACTCAGGTGCAAACAGCATCCAAACAAAAAGTACTTGGGCAAAGTGAAGCACAAGTAGATCATATGCGTAAAATGCTGGTGGCTATGATTGATGATGTGCGAGTTGCACTGATTAAGCTTGCAGAACGCACCAGTATTATTCGAGCCGTTAAAAATGCAACGCCAGAGCAGCGTTTAAAAGTAGCCCGTGAAGTATTTGATATATACGCACCACTGGCTCACCGGTTGGGTATTGGTCAAATTAAGTGGGAACTTGAAGATCTAAGTTTTCGATATTTAGAGCCTGATGCCTATAAAAAAATTGCCAAATTATTAGATGAAAAGCGTTTAATTCGACAGGATTATGTGGGCAAAGTTGTAGGGACCCTTAAAACTGCCATTGAAGGGGCTGGAATTGAGTGTGAGATAGAAGGGCGCGCTAAACATATTTACAGCATATGGCGAAAGATGCATCGTAAGAATATCGAGTTTTCAGAAGTTTATGATATTCGAGCTGTGCGAATACTGGTTCCCGAATTAAAAGATTGTTATGCAGCACTAGGTATCACCCATACATTTTGGAAGCATATCCCCCAAGAGTTTGATGACTATATTGCGAACCCAAAAGAAAATGGCTATAGGTCGTTGCATACCGCGGTTATTGGTCCTGAAGGTAAAGCTTTAGAAGTGCAAATTAGAACCCATGAAATGCACAATGATGCAGAGCTTGGTGTTTGTGCGCATTGGCTTTACAAGGGTACCGACGTTAATAAAAAAGATAACAGTTACGAAGAAAAAATTTCATGGCTGAGACAGGTTCTAGAGTGGCATGACGAGCTAGGTGATGTCAGTGAATTTGTAGGTCAGTTACGTGATGATGCTACGCCAGATCGAGTGTATGTATTTACCCCTGATGGCCATGTTGTGGATTTACAGCCTAACTCAACGCCTGTTGATTTTGCGTATCGAGTGCACACAGAAATTGGTCACCGTTGTCGTGGGGCTAAGGTGAACGGTCGAATCGTACCGTTAACACACCATTTAAAAACCGGTGAAAAAATAGAAATACTTACCAGCCGAGATGCGCGTCCAAGTCGTGATTGGCTGAATTTTGATAATGGTTATATCACTACAACACGCTCTAAAGCCAAGATCTCTAACTGGTTTAAGAATCAAGATCGAGATCAAAATATTTCAGATGGTAAGGGTATTCTTGAACCGGAACTTAGGCGTATTGGTTTTACTAATATCGATGTACACCAGATTGCAAAAGATTTAAATCTTACTTCGATCGATGACCTATATGCTGCAGTAGGTGCTGGAACGGTTCGAACCACGCAAGTTTTAAATTATGCTAACAAACAACTTGAAACAGAAGAGCAGCTAGACGATCAGTTGAATTTATTGCCCACACATTCTTTAAGATCTGTGAGTGGTGATGATGTCTTTATTCATGGGGTAGGGCGCTTAATGACAACGCTTGCCACATGTTGCCATCCTGTGCCGGGCGATCCCATCGTGGGCTATATCACGCAAGGTCGTGGCATTAGTATTCACCAGGCTGATTGTGGCAATTTATTGAATTTAAAACGTAATCAAGCAAAGCGAATTACTGAAGTAAGTTGGGGTAAAACCCCTGAGAAATTGTATCCGGTAGAATTGGCGATTAAAGCGTACGATCGTAAAGGGCTCTTAAAAGATATCACACTGTCACTTGCGACAGAGGGTGTGAATATCATTGCGATGAATACCTTGTCACAGGATGATGGTACGGCTGATTTCTTAGTGACGATTGAAATCGATAGCCTAAATCATCTGGGTAAAATGTTGAATAAGCTTCAGCAACTGCCAAATATAATGGATGTGCGTAGGCACAATCAATAATCAGAGCGAATAGAAACGATTTAATATGGCCATTCATTACAATACAGAAGACTTACTTTATTTGATGTCTCGCCTACGTGACCCAAAAACCGGTTGCCCATGGGATTTAAAGCAAACATTCAGCTCAATTGTGCCTCATACCCTAGAAGAAGCGTATGAGGTTGCTGATGCTATCGAAAAACAAGATTTCGAACACTTAAGAGAAGAGCTCGGAGATCTACTTTTTCAGGTTATTTTTTATAGTCAATTAGGTAAAGAATCGAATTTCTTTGAATTTGGTGACATTGTTCATACGCTGGTAAGTAAGTTGGTGCGCCGACATCCACATGTATTTCCATCGGGTGAACTGCATTCAGAAACCAATAATCAAGTGTTATCAGACGATGAAATAAAAGGGCGCTGGGAACGCATTAAGCAACAAGAGCGTGATGCAAAATCGGTTAAACACCCTGAAAAGATATCAGAGCTCGGTTTATTGGATGATATTCCAAATGTATTACCAGCACTTCAGCGTGCTGAGAAATTACAAAAACGAGCGTCTACAGTAGGGTTTGATTGGCCTGAAACAGAACAGGTGCTAGATAAGATTGAAGAAGAAATAGCCGAGTTACGAGAGGCTCTTGCAGAGGGTGATCAGGCACATATACAAGATGAAATGGGTGATGTGTTGTTTGCAATGACCAATTTAGCACGACATATTAATGTGAATAGTGAAATCGCTTTGCGCGGTACCAATGAAAAATTTATTCGTCGATTTTCGTTCATCGAAACCAGTTTGAAGCAAAATGGGAGGAATTTAGAAGGTGCCTCGCTTGATGAAATGGAAGAACTTTGGCAATTAGCTAAAACGCATGAAAAGCCGTAATTAGTCCTTCATACCTTTATTAACATAGATATCAAACCGATTGGCTTTGCCCTCATGACTCAATGTGGGCTTTTTATTATTTAAGAACGGACTTTTTCTTGGGCGCTTAACCACCACTCGGTAGGTTGCAGCGGCTAGGGCTGGGTCTAGTAAATCATCTGCATCTTCATCTTTTCCCACCATATCTCTAAAATACTGCATGGACTTTTTAACCTGAGCATTTTTTCCTGTATGGGGAAACATGGGGTCTAGAAAGATGACATCAAAACTATTGGAGTCTAAAGATTTCATATAATCCACACTGCTGCCTTTATGCAAAGACATTCGCTGCGTGATCTCAAATACTTCAGGGTTTAATTCTGCTCGGGCAAGCGCATTATCAAGTAAGGCCGCCACAATGGGGTGACGCTCGATCATGGTAACTTCACAACCTAATGCAGCAAGAACAAAAGAGTCGGTCCCAGAGCCCGCTGTAGCGTCTAACACGCGTAGATCTTTCTTTTGCTTAAGTCCAATAGCTTTTGCAACTGCTTGACCCGTACCGCCACCGTGCTGTCGACGCCAAGTGAGTGCTCCATCATTAAAATCCACAGTCAGAGCACCTAAAGACTTATCATTCGGGCGTAATAATTTAAGCCCTTCTACACATAATTCTAATACGAGTTCTGCTTCAGCTGGTGCTTGTTTGAATATATTAATGCCAAGCTCAACAGCAATAGCATTCGCGTTATCGGTTAACTCAGAGTCTTTACATATTAGGCAAACAGGGTGCATTTAGATAATCCAGTTAAATCCTAGGGCTATAAATAAAAAAGTGCCTAACAGTAGGCGATAGATAACAAATGGCAGCATTGAGAGCTGTTCAATTAATTTCAAAAAGAAATAAATGCAAATATAGGCACAGATGCACGAAACCATCGCTCCCATGATGATCATATCCCAAGCAATAATATCGCCACTAACAACCAATTCAAGTGCTTTGTAACCTCCCGCCAATAGAATCAGCGGTATTGATAATAAAAAGCTAAATCGTGCTGCGGCGCTTCTTTCGTAGCCCATTAGCATAGCCGCTGTCATTGTAATGCCTGATCGGCTTGTGCCTGGTATCAGTGCAATGGCTTGTGCTATGCCTATAAACATGGCTTGTGATAAAGGCATTTCGGATAGGGTTTTCTTTAAATTCTTGCGATTGTCAGCAAATAAAAGTAATAGGCCAAATACGATTGTGGTGGTTGCAATAACCGCTGAATTTCTCAGGTATTCTTCAACACTGCCATTTAGTAGTAAACCTAATAGTCCTGCAGGAATAGTCGCTAGTCCAATGTACCAAGCTAATCTGCCATCGGCATTAGGTTTTCCTAGAAAAGTTGTATGAATGAATCCTTTGGAAAGCTGTCGAATATCGGTTTTAAAATACCAAATAACTGCAAATAAAGTTCCTACATGAACGGCAACATCAAATGCGAGCCCTTGATCTGGCCAGCCTAGAAGATGAGAGGGGAGAATTAAATGAGCAGAACTCGAGATAGGCAAAAACTCAGTGAGTCCTTGCACTATGGCTAATATGACAGCTTGCCACCATTCCATGGTTTAGCGTTCCTTTTTAAGTAATTTTTGTTCTTTAATGGTCTTCCAATGACTTTGTTCTCTTAAATACACCAGCTCAACTTCTTCAGGCAGCAGCGTTTTCTTATTATTAAAGAGGGCATTTGCCAGAGGAAATAGGTGTTTAGCCTCTAATATTTGTTCGGCTTCTATGTGTTTGCATGCATCTAACAATGAAGACGATAATTTACCTGTCAGCTTGTACCCATGTCCGCAGCCATATAAGTCATAGTCAGGTCTCTTAATGTTTAAATCAGAAAATTCGATATTTTGAGAACAAATACGATCATTGAGCTGTTTTTCCATTACGCCCGTAGTAGGGTTGAGTTGATAGCATCCTAAATATAATTCACTCATTCTGGCATCCATAATAGGCAATGCGAATACTTGATCGTGTTCTGCATATGCTTGTTGCGCCATAGCTTGCAGGGTAGAAATACCAATTAGTGGGATATCGCAAGCAAAGCCAATACCTTGTGCAGTAGCTGCGCCAATTCGTAATCCTGTAAATGATCCTGGGCCATTTACAAATGAGACTGCATCCAGCTGATTTGGCGAGATACCAGCTTCGCTCATAATGCTGTTTAGCATCGGATAGAGTAACCGGCTATGCATTCTGGGTGCAGGCTCTAGCTTTTGTATGATGTCATTGCCAATTTGCAACGCTACCGAGCAGCTGTCACTGGCTGCTTCTATAGAAAGTAGTGTGGTCATGCTTTGCGAATACTATTGAAAAACTGAAATTGTATTTTAGCATGAAACGAAAATTACAGGGTATATTCATGCGATGTTTTTCTAGCACTAGATGAAGCAAGCTGATTAAAAACAAAGACTTATGTCTCATGTGGGTGTGGCTAAATTTAATACGGAGTATTGGAAAGCAGAACGTTGGACTATAGTTGGCTAGGTTACACTTATTAAATTAAGCTGTAATTTTTAAAAAAGAATAAATTATAATTGGTTTAGAGATAATGCGCCAATAAACAGTCATAAAAAAATCAGTAAAGTAAACCTTACTGATTTTTTCGTATCAAATGGCGAATAGATCGCTACTATTTACTTTTTCTTAGCTGCTACTTTCTTTTTCTTAGCAGCAGGTTTCTTCTTAGCAGCAGGCTTTTTCTTAGCAGCTGGCTTTTTCTTAGCAGCTGGCTTTTTCTTAGCAGCAGGCTTCTTCTTCGCAGCTACTTTTTTAGCAGCTGGTTTTTTCTTAGCTGGTTTAGCCAAAGACTTCAGCTTAGCAGCGGCTTTTTTAGCAGCAGCTTTGTTTTTAGCTGCCACTTTTTTTGCTTTAGCAGCCACTTTAGCAGCATCTTTCTTCTTACGAGCAGCAGACCACTTCGCTTCGAATGCAGCTACGGCTTTAACTAAGTCAGCAGCGGCTTTATCAGTTTGTTGAGCTTCTAATGCTTTTAGTGCTTCAATAGCCGCAACTTCAGCTGCTTTTACTTTCGCTTCTACATTCGCAGAGGTTACTTGAACCTTAGCGGCTTTTACTAAGCCTTTAGCAGCTGTAAGCGCTTCTTTTTGTTTTGCTACAGCAGCACGTGCTGAAACAACGGCTTTTTTAGCAGCAGCTGTTTTAGCAGAAGCGGCTTTTTTACGAGCAGCAACTAGCTTTTTGTTTGCATCATTTACTTTAGCAGTAGCAGCCTTAACAGCAGCTGCTGCTTTATCGGTTGCTTTTGCAGCTTTAACTTGAGCAGAAGTTAGAGCGGCAGTTGCTTTTTTAACTACGCGTTTCTTCGCTGTAGGTTTTTTCTTAGCTCGAGCCATCTTGTTTTTCCTGTTGTAGTGGACAAGTCTTTCAAATAAAAAATAGCATAAAATACGTAAGATCAAAGTCTTATAAGAGAAAAATAAAGGATTTTGTTGAAAAAAACTAGATTAATACGTTTTTTCGACAAATATTGGCGCAATTAATTAACTTTCATTGAATTATTTCATGAAAACTTAAAAATTGAAGCAACAAGAATGTTTCCACGTTTTACTTTATTTGATTATGTTTCATTGAAAATTAAAAAATTTGAGAAGGATTACGTTATATCGTGATTACCAAAGAATAATGATTAATTTAACTTTTTATCTCGAATAAATATCTTGCGATCACGTTTATGTGATGTTCAATTACATACATCAATAGACCTTAATGTTATTGGTTTGCTCACTTAATATTTTTATAAATTATGGCGACTGACAGTGCCGTAAATCCAATTTCTTACTGGGTATATCTCTTCATAGCTGTAATTACATGTGTATCTTAGATATCGCTTTAAAGTGAAATTGATCGACATGTTGCTTAAATTCATGTGATTACTGACATTAAAAGACGGCTCGTTAAATTCAAGGGAAATAGAAGCGGTGGTTCGTATTGGTATTTAAAATTTTATTGAGTAATAAGATCATTCGTCATTTTTTTGCCGAATGTATCAAGTGCTTTTAGGTCCTAGTTAAAGTGACAGTTTTTTATAATCTTGTTTGAAGTGCGTTTTGAAGTAGAGGGTGAGAAAATAGAGTTTTATTTAGTGTGATTACCATGCATGAATATTTTTGTTTAGTGGTTTTCGTATTTTGATTGTGGCCTTGTTCTTATCGTGGAAATGAAAATTTGTTATATGTAACAAGGATATAGCGTTGAAACTTCTATATCGCGCTATGGTTTTATAATCGTATTACTCTGTTCAAATGGTTGAATATCTTACTTAGCTTTTTTAGTTAAATGCGGGCGAAGATAGAATTCATACAAGGTTATTTTAAGTGCCGCATTCATACAGCAGCCATTTAATATTCGAGTATCATGATTAAATCATGTAAAAAGTGATCTAAAATTGGATTAGGTTCGTTACAATAGTGTCAATTTCAATTTTAATGCTCAAAAGGAGCTTTTGTGTCGCGATTTTCAGGCATTACCGACAACCCCCACGAAGGGCGCTTTCATCAAAAGACAGGGATTTTGCTTACTAATCTAGGCAGCCCTGATGCACCCAATGCTAAAGCGCTGCGGATCTATCTAAGAGAGTTTTTGTCGGACCCTCGTATCGTTGAGATTCCTCGCTTAATTTGGCTAATGATTTTACACGGAATTATTCTGAGAATTCGCCCAAAGCGTTCAGCTAAGTTGTATAAAAGCATTTGGACAGAGCAAGGATCGCCCTTGACCCATATTACACGCATGCAAAGAGATAAACTGAGCGTTTATTTAAAAAACCAAGGATATGAAAATACCGAGGTAATTATGGGTATGCGTTATGGTAATCCCTCTATCGAATCCGGACTAGAGGAGCTTCGAGAAAAAGGTTTTACCCGCATAGTAGTATTTCCGTTGTATCCACAGTATTCCAGTCCTACTACTGGTTCGACATTTGATGCTGTCGCTAAAGTATTATCTAAGTGGCGCTGGGTTCCTGAATTACATTTTATTAATGGCTATCACAAGAATACGGCTTATATAGATTCATTAGCGAATAGTATTAGCGAAGATCTAGAGAAAAATGGCATGCCTCAAAAACTTGTCTTTTCGTATCATGGTATGCCAAAGTTATTTTTAGATAACGGCGACCCTTATCATTGCTTATGCCTTCAAACCACACGTTTAGTGGTTGAAAAACTGGGTTTAGATGCTGACAGTGTTATGACAACGTTTCAAAGCCGGTTTGGTAAAGCTGAATGGTTAAAACCATATACAGATGCGACATTAGAAGGTTTTCCCGAGCAAGGAATTAAAGACATTGCCATTATTAGCCCTGCTTTCAGCGCTGACTGCTTAGAAACATTAGAAGAAATTGAAGGCGAGAATCGTGAAATATTTGAACATGCTGGCGGTGAGAAATACCGTTATATCGCTGCATTAAATGATCGTGATGATCATATTGCAGCTATGTTTGATGTGCTTAAACCCAATTTGATGTAATGAATGTAGAACCATTACTATTCTGTTAATTTGCATGATTAATAATGCGTAGCAAAAAAAAGCCAGATAATATTATCTGGCTTTTTTGACTCGAACTGCTGTATACAATTATTTTAGAACTGCGAATACCGCATCACGGATATCATTTAATGATCCGACGCCAGGAATATAAGCATATTTAGGTGCATTGGTATCCGTTAGGCCTTTGTAAAAACCAATTAGTGGTGCTGTTTGGTCATGGTAAATGCCTAAGCGTTTACGAACAGTTTCTTCTGCATCATCTTCACGTTGAATCAGATCTTCACCTGTTTCGTTATCTTTACCTTCAACTTTAGGTTGGTTAAAGATCACGTGATAAGTACGACCAGAGTTAGGGTGAACACGACGACCACTCATACGTTTCACGATTTCTTCATCGTCAACGTCAATCTCAACTACGTAGTCAATGTCTACGCCAGCTTCGATCATGGCTTCAGCTTGAGGAATTGTGCGGGGGAAGCCATCAAATAAGCAACCGTTTGCACAATCAGGGTTTGTAATGCGTTCTTTTACTAATGAGATGATCAATTCATCAGATACTAAGCCACCAGTTTGCATGATCTCTTCAACTTGCTTGCCTAGCTCAGTGCCTGCTTTTACAGCTGCACGTAGCTTATCGCCAGTAGAGATTTGAGGAATGCTGTACTTTTCACAAATAAACTGTGCTTGAGTACCTTTACCTGCGCCTGGTGCGCCCAATAAGATAATTCGCATTAATGTATCCTTCGTTATTTTAAAATTCAATCTCCAAAAAAGCCTAAAGTTGCACCCTATAATAGTAAAAAATAGGGTAAGCCGTTTTGGAGATTGCCTGTTTTTATTGTGCATAAGTTGGTTAAAAATTAAGCGACTTATGCAAAAGGACGAACAAGATACCTGACCCTGAGATCAAGGGCAAGTAGACGAATGTTTACTGGATAACAATTACTTGGTTGGTATTTAACCAGCTTGTCATTGAGGATTGATGAGGCCTAGGGTGGGGGCGGTACTAAAGGTGGTGTGGGATTGTTCAAAATTTACTTAACCAGCATTTTGAACCACTTGCCACTGAGCACCGGTGCTGAAAATATTCTCAATGAAGTCTTTAGTGTCGCATCTTAGATAAAGTAAGTCTTTTCCACTTGGAATCAGGATATTTGGGTGAGTTATTATGTCTTCTTCAACATAGCAGGGGATATTGTACTTTTGAGGAAGTGGTAACCATTTATTAATGGGCTTGTCGTTAAGTAATGACTCATGGGCCTGTACATGTTTGTAGGTACTTACATACAGGTAGGGGGAGTCGGTTCCAATGTAGATATTGGTTTGGACGATTCTGGAATCAGTCATTAATTCAATTTGACGCGCATTACAGCTTTCTGGAACATAAATGCTTTGAACTTTGAAAGGCCAATCAGACATACAAGTAAGTTCCACCGTTATTAACGTGGTAAGAGCTTACTCTGTATGTATTAATGATTGGGTTATAAAAAGTATCAAGATGTTAGTGATTGTTAACCTGTGTTGCGCATTCCCGCAGCAATGCCAGCCATGGTCACTTTTAAAGCATGTTCAAGAGATTGATTGTCGGGTTGTGCGCGGGTTCGGCGCATTAACTCGGCTTGCAAGTAGTGTAATGGATCGGTGTAAGGGTTTCTAACCGCCATAGACTGCCCAATGGTTGGAGAGTGTTCAAGCAGTTCAGATTGTTGCTTAACTTCCAGAACCAAGCTTATGGCTTGATCTAAGCGGTCACGTAAATCTTGCCCCAGTTCAGACTTTCCACCTTGATAAAGTGTATTCTCATAATAGTGAGCAATGCCTTTATCGGCCTTACTAAGTACCATTTCAAGCATATCAATGTAGGTTTCAAAAAATGGCCATTGTTCAGCCATGCTTTGTAGTTCTTTTAATCGACCAGATTTAATAAATTCATTCAATGCAGTTTCACTGCCTAACCATGCGGGAAGCATTAATCGAATTTGTGTCCACGCAAAAATCCAAGGAATGGCTCGTAAGCTTTCTACACCGCCAGTGGCTTTTCGTTTGGCAGGGCGAGACCCTAGCGCTAGCTTACCCAGTTCTTGCTCAGGGGTAACGCTTCTAAAGTACGGCACAAATTCAGGATTCTCTCGAATCACTTCTCGGTAATTTACTAAAGCGATATCGGATAAGGTCTCCATAATATGGCGCCAGTCATCGGTGGGCTTAGGTGGTGGCAGTTCAGTGGCAAATAACACTGCCGACAAATATACCTGTAAAGATCTGTGTGCGACTTCAGGGTGTCCAAATTTAAAGCGAATCATTTCACCTTGTTCTGTCACCCTAATGCTGCCCCTTACTGAACCTGGGGGCTGGGATAAGATAGCGCTATGAGCTGGACCACCACCTCGACCAACGGTACCACCACGACCATGAAACAGCATGAGAGATGTATTGTATTTATCACACACCTTTACCAGCTCTTCTTGGGCTTTATATTGCGCCCAGCAGGCGGCCAGCTGACCGGCGTCTTTAGCGCTATCGCTGTACCCGACCATGACCATTTGTTTGCCGTTACAGTATTCTTGATACCACGGAAGTTGCAACAGGGCATCGATAGAAGACGCAGCTTGAGTTAAGTCATCCAGTGTTTCAAAAAGTGGGGCGATGGGAATATTGTTTTTACAGCCGCTCATTTTTAATAATAAAGCCACAGCAAGCACATCACTTGGCGCACCTGCCATAGAAATCACATAAGAGGCAAAAAAGTCAGCGTTTTCATTGGCCACAACGGCACAGGTGTCTAATACCTCTTGAACATTGCTGCTTGGCTGCCAATCGTTAGGCAATAGTGGCCGTTTGTTCTGGAGCTCTCTAATTAAAAATGACTGGCGCTCTTGTTCGTTCCATTGTGCATAGTTGCCAATGTCTAAATGCTGGGTTAGCTCTTCAAATACTTCGGCGTGGCGGGTGCTTTCTTGACGGATGTCCAATGGGCATAAGTTTAAGCCAAATGTGTAAGCGCAACGTAAGGTATCCAATAGCTTGCCGTTAGCCACAATGTGCATACCACATTCAATAAGAGAGTCATAACACAGCTTCAAAGGCTCTATTAAGCTTGAAATGTGCGCGATAGGTGGGTTGCTATAGGTTTTACTGGGATGCTTTAGTTGTTTACTCATATTGGCTTGAGTTTCACGTAAGCGCTCTCTGAGTTCGTGTAACAAATGTCGATAAGGTTCTTTAGTATCGCCAACCACAGCTTTTAGAGTGTCGTTACATTGCTCCATAGAAAGCGTGTTCACGAGTAGGTCTAAATCTCTTAGGTAAAGGTCTGCTGCCATCCATTGCCCGAGCAGTAGAACATTACGAGTAACCTTAGCAGTCACATTAGGGTTGCCATCTCGGTCCCCCCCCATCCAAGAATGAAATTTTATGGGGCTAATGTGAATGGGCAGAGGAGGAATATTCTTTTGAGCCAGTAATTGATCCACTTCGCGATAAAACTGAGGCAATGCTTCCCATAAAGATCCTTCGATGACTGAGTAGCCCCATTTAGCTTCATCTTCTGGGGTAGGCTTTTGTTGGCGAATTTCATCGGTATACCAGATTTGAGCGATGACGCGTTTCAAGTGAGCCAGAATGCGGTCTTTTTCATAATCATAAGGCTGGGTATCCAGATCATTTAACGCATTAAAAATTTCTTCGTATTTTTTGATCAGGGTGCGTCGGGTAACTTCTGTAGGGTGTGCGGTTAATACAAGCTGGATATCTAAATTGCAGATACGTTCTAATACCTCGTCGGGAGACAAACGATCACTTAGGGTATCAATAATGTCGGTAAGCTGAGATATGTAGGCGGTTTCTTGTTTACGCCTGCCTCTAATCACATCGTGATATTGCTCTGCAATGTTTGCAAGATTTAAGAACTGGTTAAACGCTCGGGTGATGGGGGTAATATCGTCATCGGCTAAAGAATGCAGCTCTTTGATTAAGTCTGCGGGAATGTCTTCTTTTTGGGCTCGTGCTTCTTTTGCAAGGGAGCGAATTTTAACGATTTTAGAGACAAACTCATGACCTTGGTCTTGTTCTATTATCTCGCTTAGCAAATCACCTAATAATCGAACGTTGTCTTTTAAATCAGTGTCTAGCATGGATTTCATAAGGTGCTCCGAGCAATATCTGTATTCGTAAAGTGTAGACGGTTGTAATGGAGACAAAAGGCTATTAGATTTTAAGCACTTTAAGTGCCAAGTAGATGGGTGATTAATCATTTGTAATGATTCGTAATTTCAACAGCAAACTGACCATCTTAGTCTAAAATAAAAAGGTGAATTAGAGCAAAGAGGTATGCCATGAATGTTAGGGATTTAATGTCTTCATGGGAGGTGGCCAGTACTAAGAGCCATTCTGAAGAGCAATATCAAATTAAATTACCGGTAAAAGATGCAGCACGAATTGAAGCCATAGCTGGTTTGTATCCAGGTTTAAATAAAGATGACGTATTATCGCAATTGGTTGCAGCAGCATTAGATGAAGTTGAACGGCAAATGCCATACAAACCAGGTAGTAAGGTTGTGGCTGAAGATGAGTTAGGAGACCCTTTGTATGAAGATATTGGGTTGACGCCTAGGTATTTAGAATTGCGACATAGATGCGCGAAAAACTTGACTGTTAAGCAAAAGAAAGCCTCTTAATGACAGGAAATACATAATTAATAAACATAAAAAAACCGAGCGTGGCTCGGTTTTTTTATGTTTGCAGTTCTTATATAAAATTAAACGTACATTTAACGGTAAACGACTAGTTTAATGTCACCTGAAGAATGCTGCGTCGAAGTTCTGCGTTTAGCAATATCTTGGCATCGCTAGCAATGTTCTCAATACGATCTGAGAATAAAATATTGCCCTCATCATTTAGTGTTAGCACTTTACGACCTAATAACTCTTCAATCAAATTGCGGAAAAGAGCTTTATCAAAGAATTCAGGTGCATTCAAACCATGCAGTATGGATATACGTTGAGCCATTAAAGAGCAATTCTCTACCATGTCTTTTTGATTTAATGTACCTGAACCAGAGCGTTGCAATAAAGCAATAGCAATGTAATAACGTTCAAGAATTTGAATTACTTGCTCAGACAATACTGACAAAATGATAAAATTATTTGAACTAACAGGTGGACGAACCAGTACATCACCTTCTTGTGTTAAATAACCTTTTTGAATGCATAGGTCTAACCATTGATCGATCACTGGCTGAATGTCTTTTTCATCCCAATGTAAAAATAACTCAGCTTTCAAGTAAGGGTAAATTGTGGTGGCAAAACGTACTACATCAGAGCGTCGCATTTTAACGTTATTAATGAACAAGCATGCCAGCATAGAAGGAATGGCAAATAAGTGAATCACGTTGTTGCGGTAGTAAGTCAGCATAACCGCCTGAGGCTCATCTACACGTATAATATCACCTAGAGGGTGGTGCATGCGCTCAACGGCTTGCATTGATTCGGCATATTCAATCCAGTCGTCACCATCGCCGTCAGGTAGGCTAGTTAAATGGCTATAAGGCATATCATTGGCTAGATCGCGATAAAGGTTTAGAGTTTGTGCCAGTATCTTCACATCCATAGACTGTTTAGGTGTGGCTAGCAGAGCAAGCGAAACCATATTGATTGGGTTTAAAGCAGCTGCCTTATTTATTTGCGTAACAACTTCAATAGCCAAGTTGTTTACCACAGGTTTTACCCATTCAGGGCGGAAGTCTTTGCCGTGATCTTCTTTTTTCCAGCCCGGTTTTTCAGCTTCTAGGTAATCATCTAAATCAATAGGGTCGCCAAAGGTTAGGATTACTTTACCAAAGTTCTTTTTAAGATCTTTTAGGGTTTTGAAAATGCCCAGTAACGATTCTTTTTTCTTGGTTTTACCTCGAAGTTCACCAATGTAAGTGCCGCCTTCAAATACTTTTTCGTAGCCAATATAAACTGGCATAAAGACAATAGGCTTATTACTGTCCCGTAAAAAGCTTCGAACAGTCATAGCCAGCATGCCTGCTTTTGGCTTAAGTGTGCGACCAGTACGTGAACGACCACCTTCAATGAAATATTCTGTGCTATAACCTGAGGTGAACATAGTATGCAAGTACTCATCAAAAACAGCGCTATAAAGCGGGTTGTCTTTAAAGGTTCGGCGCATAAAGAAGGCACCACCACGGCGTAATATTGAACCTGCCACGGGTAGGTTTAAGTTAATTCCAGCGGCAATTTGCGGAGGTACAAAGCCATTTTTAAATAATACGTATGACAGTAACAAGTAATCAATGTGGCTGCGGTGACACGGCACATAAATGATTTGATTATCTTTATAGATATCTTGTAGTTGCTGAATGTTTTTAACGTTAACGCCGTTATACAGTTTGTTCCAAACCCAAGTTAACAGGATGTCTAGCATTCGAATGGTGCTATGGCTTTGGTTTGAGGCTATTTCGTCACCATACTTGATGGCTTTGGCCAGAGCCTTTTCTTTGCTGATGCCTTTCTCAGCCATTTCAGCTTCAATGGCTTCCATTACTAATGGCTTGCGCATTAAGCGGTGAACCATGGTGCGGCGGTGGCTTAAATCAGGGCCAATAACGGCTGTACGGGTATGTCTAAAGTGCACGCGGATAACGCGGCCCAGTTTTCTGATGATACGAGAAGCATCCATGTCAGGATTCTCTTGCACCATGTTTTGAATGGAAACGGGCTTACTTACATGAACAAAGGTATTTCGGCCATTTAGTAATATACTTACTATGCGACGAAACGGTCCCGGAATAGACCAGGCATCGCCCAACCATATTTTTAATAAGCTTTTTTCTTTTTTAGGCTCGCGGCCCCAAAACACATTAACGGGAACGACTTGAATGTCTAATTCAGGATTTTCTTGGCTAACCTTTACGATATCAGGCACTGACTTATGAAGGTACGGCAATGCACGGCGTTTAAACCAGCCACCTTCAGGTTTGGATAAGAATACGATGCGGTTAGGGAACTCAACGCCATTAATGTTAACAGGTTCAAGTGCGCTTGGTAGAGCGTGCTTCTTAGTTACTTGGTTAAGTACAAGACTGGCTGCATAAGAACGAAGTGGTAAGGCATAAAAGATGATTTTTTCAGCATCGAGGCCATTTTCGCTAGCATCTTGAATACCAACAACATCCGATTTCACCCAAATATTGAGTAATCGGCTAAAAAAACCATTAAATAAACGAATTAAAGGACGCAAATTATCTACCTTGACTATTAACAGTGATAAAAATGTATAACAAAATGGGTAAAACTATCTAATAAAAAATAGCTCGAATCAACAAAGCTGGCGAATTGTAGCAGGTATTAAAGCGAAACCAATGTCCTAAGTGCTCAAAACTCCTTGCAAGTCATAGATTTAGCTTGTTGCTATTGTAATAGTGATAAGTGTCGCTATATTGTTGAAAAATTTAATTAATATCAGTGCATTCTGAACCAATATCATTGTAATCAGGTCCATAAATGACCAATTGGTAATAATCCATTGGTGCGTTTTAGAATAATAAGTGAAGGAATAGAACATGATTCAAGTGGAAAATCTCACGAAACAGTTTGATGATTTTACCGCCGTAGACAATCTGAGCTTTACCGTAAAGCCTGGTGAAGTACTGGGTTTTTTAGGGCCAAATGGGGCGGGTAAATCCACCACTATGAAAATGATCACTGGGTTTATTGATCCAACAGCTGGTCGAGTGTCTGTATTTGGTCAATCGGTTAGTGATCAGCCATTATTTGCGCAGCAGAAAATGGGCTACTTACCTGAAGGCGCGCCAGCGTATGGCGAAATGACTGTGATTGCATTCTTAAGCTTTATTGCGGATGTGCGAGGCCTAAAAGGCACTCATAAACAATCGCGCTTAGATATCGTGGTTGAGCAGGTTCAGTTAGCTTCGGTGTTGCATAAAACCATAGACACCTTGTCTAAAGGGTTTGCACGTCGAGTTGGGTTAGCACAGGCGATTATTCATAATCCTCAGATCTTAATATTAGACGAACCAACAGACGGCCTAGATCCTAACCAAAAGCATCAGGTGCGTGAATTGATTAAAGGGTTAGCCAAAGATAAAATTGTGATTATCTCTACCCATATATTAGAAGAAGTCAGTGCGGTATGCACCCGTGCACTGATCATTAACCAAGGCCGCTTATTGTTAGATGGCAAGCCAGATGAACTGGAAAAACAAAGTCGCTATCACAATGCCATTTGTTTGCAGTTAGCCAGTGATGAGCAAGATGCAGAAGCACAATTAAACGCCATTGAGGATATTGACTCGGTAGAGCCAATTGATGAACGCACTTTTATGCTATTCCCTAAGGGCGGTCAAATGTTGCTGCCACAAGTAGTACGCTTTTTAGATGAGAAAAAATGGGAGGTTGAAAACCTACATTTAGAAAAAGGCCGTTTAGAAGATGTGTTTAGAAATGTGACCGCTCAAACCCATTCAAATCAAGTAACCAGCCAAGGAGAATAGAACGCATGATGAACTTTAATATGATTCAAATTGTTATGAAGCGTCAATTGCATAGCTATTTTGCAACGCCAATTGCTTACGTGTTTATTTTAATGTTTTTGGTATTAGCTGGTGTGTTCACTTTTTACTTAGGGCATTTCTTTGAGAAGTCACAAGCAGACTTGTCGGCCTTTTTTAACTTCCACCCTTGGATGTATTTGTTCTTTATGCCAGCAATTGCTATGGGGCTTTGGGCTCCTGAGAGACAATTGGGCACAATAGAGTTATTAATGACCCTGCCTATCGGTGCCGTAAATGCCTTAGTGGGAAAGTTTATGGCTGCTTGGTTATTTGCAGGCATTGCCTTGGTATTAACGTTTCCAATCTGGGTGACGGTTGCTTATTTAGGTGACCCAGACAATGGTGTGATTATTGGAGGGTATTTAGGTAGCTGGTTAATGGCTGGTGGATTTTTAGCCATAGGGACGTGCATGTCTGTGTGCAGTAAAAATCAAATTGTTGCGTTTATCCTGACCGTTGTGGTTTGTTTTCTGTTTATGGTTAGCGGTGTGCCTATGGTGCTGGATGCTTTTGCATGGGCTCCTCAAGCCATTATCGACTTTATAGCCGGCATTAGCTTATTAACACGCTTTGATGCAATCGCACGCGGCGTATTAGATCTTCGTGACATTGCGTACTTTGCACTATTAATTACAACCTGGTTATACCTTGCATATGTACTATTGCAACGTAACAAAGCTAAATAACAGGAGGGTTAAACGTGCAGCAATCAAATATCGAAACAGAAAACAAACAAGCAGAAAATATGAATCACTCTTTTTTTAATCGCTCGATTGTAAAGTACCTTGCAGCTCCTATTGTATTCGTTGTCCTGCTGTTAATCAGTCAGGTGATATTCAAAGGTGCACGAATTGATTTAACTGAGCAAAGTATTTACAGCTTATCTCAAGGCACCGAAAATATTTTAACGAATCTAGAGCAAGACGTAACAATCACATATTTTTTCAGTGATAAAGCCAGTAAAGACTTAACCTCCTTACGCAGTTACGCAAAACGCGTTCAAGAACTGCTTGAGGAATATGTGTTGCTGGCGGATGGTAAATTAAAATTAACGGTTATTGACCCAGAGCCCTTTTCTGAGTCAGAAGACCTAGCAGCCGAAGCAGGGCTACAAGCTGTACCCATTGCAACAGGTGATGATATCTATTTTGGTATTCGTGCTACTAACGCTCAGGGTAAAG
Organism: Bermanella sp.; assembly: GCA_034112345.1. Classification (GTDB taxonomy): domain Bacteria; phylum Pseudomonadota; class Gammaproteobacteria; order Pseudomonadales; family Oceanobacteraceae; genus Bermanella. The sequence goes on from JAWUVN010000063.1 coordinate 44,508, forward strand.
AGTCGGTGATCGCCTTTTTACAGCCGGATAAAGAATCGTTTCTTGAATATGAAGTGACAGAAATGATTTTTCGTTTAAGCCAAAAAACAGTACCTGTTATCGGGTTACTATCTGAACTGGATATGCGTGGCGGCTTTGACATGCAGCAAGGCAGTGCATTGCCTCCTTGGACTATCTTCGAGCAACTAGATCAGCTTTATGACGTACGTTGGGTAGATGAAAAATTGGATGAAATCGATCAAGATTTAGACCTGCTCATTTTAGTACAGCCATCAGCGTTGGCAGACAGCAGCCTGTATCTACTTGATCAATATGTCATGAACGGCGGTAAGCTAATTGTGTTCATGGATCCTAAAGCTGAGAGTAAGCAAGACACGTCCACTGAAATGTCAGAAGATGAAACAGTTGGTTTAAACCCCTTGTCTAAGTTATTTACTAACTGGGGCGTTAATTACGATACCACCGAAGTGATTACTGATAGCGCATACGGATTAACGGTATCAGTAGGAGAAGGTCGACCACCCGTTAGGCATCTTGGTTTATTGGGCGTGCAAATTAATGGTTTAAACCCAAATGAAGTGGCCACAGCGGAATTAGAAACTGTTAATTTTGCCAGTGCAGGCCACATCACCAGTAACGAACAAGAAGGCATTCAGTTTGACCCATTAGTTTGGAGCAGTGACTTTGCTCAGCCAGTTGACCTAAATCGCTACAATATGATGAATGATCCATCTGAATTGATGCTCGACTTTGCCCCTACCGGTGATAGCTATGTTTTAGGTGCGCGCTTAAGTGGTCAAGCAAATAGCGCATTCGAATCGGCTCCTTCAGACATAGAAACCGAATCAGTACATAAAAAAGTAACGGATCAACTGAACGTTATATTGATTGCAGATACTGATGTATTAACCGATCGTCTATGGGTTCAGGTGCAAAACTTCTTCGGCCAGCGCATCGTACAACCTTGGGCAGATAACGGTGCATTTGTTCAAAACCTAACGGAACAATACCTAGGAAGTTCTGACCTTATTAATATCCGAAGTCGTGGCCGTTTTGCTCGTCCATTTGAAGTTGTGCAAGACATTCAACAGCAAGCTGAAATGGCTTACCTAGATAACGAGCGAATATTACAGCAACAACTGGAAGAAACTGAGCAGCAGTTAGCTCAGCTCGAAACTCAACGTGATAAAGAAACGATGGCTTTAAGCCAAGAACAAGAAGCTGCACTGGCTAGCTTTCAGCAAGAAAAGCTACGAATCCGAAAGGCTCTTCGCGATGTTCAGCACGCTTTGAACAAAGACATCGAAACCCTAGGATCTTGGTTAAAAGTTCTTAATATCGCCGTTATGCCGCTATTATTAACCTTAATACTATTGTTACTGTCTTATCGTTTAATGCGTAAGCGTCAATCTGCTTAATTAAAGATAGATGTGAACCATTAAAAAGACGGCTATGCATAATTAAATAGCCTAATGTAAGCAGCCCTTTTAGACGCTAATATATTTGTAAGCGGATAAAAGGGCTGTTTGCGTTAGGGGCGTCAATTTTAAAAGCTTCGAAAGTGCCTGAAAAGTAGCAAGTGATAGATTCCATTATTCATGGCTTACATCAAATTACACTCGATGGGTCGGCTGTTATATTTCGCCCTAAAGGCGCGTTTAATATGGGTGGCGTAAAAGAATATGAAAAGAAGTTTGCACAGCTTGCTCAGCCATTTCTAGGTAAGCCTTAGTGTATAGTAAATCTGTATCTTGAATTTGAAGCCGGAGGCCCAGAAGTCATTGACCGGATTAGAATCCAGTATAGATGGTGCATTGCCAATGGCTGTCAGTACATAGGGTTTCACCGGACAAGCCTATAGCATGACTTTTTTGCTAAAAAAACCACAGGAGGCATAGGCTTGGCTGAAATGGCCTTATTTGATAGTGAAGGAGAGTTGCGACAACGGATGCTTAATAAACTGGCTTAAAAAGTATAATTCATTAATTAAGCCAGTTTTATCGTAAATTAGTAGTGAGGCGGGGGTGTTTCGTCAGCGACATTTCTAATGTCAGGCCCGCTAACCTGCTCTAGGCGGCTATTTAAGTGCTTCACAGCTCTTTCAAGCATGCTTATCTGGGTTTGCTGATTTGTGACAATCGTATTGAATTCTTCTAGATTCTGCTCTAAAAACGCAATTCGTATTTGTAAATCTTGGATTTGATCTTGGTCGGTATGAGACATAATTTCTATCGTATTGATTTTTAAAGCTAATTCATATTAGATACACGGACTTGGCTGGATTGTACACCAAGTTAAAGTAATAACTGATCAATTAGATTATTTAAAGAACATTAAGAAGGTAAAAGATGCAGAATACATGGTTTAAAAAGGTATTGGTGTGTGTGTTATTGGCGATTCCTACTCCGGCGCTAATGGCTACATTATTTGCACTGGCTGGCGGAAGTACTATTTTTGGTTTCGTTCAGGCAACAGCAGCCGTATCAACAGAAAACCCTATGGCAGTATTTTTACAGCAACCGGGTGCAGCAGTTGGCTATTTAGTAGCCGTTTTAGTTGTATTTGTGGTGCTATTAGTAGCAGCAACAGTTTTAAATCAACCTCGTTATAAGCGTCGTGGTACTGGCACTCTTGTTGAGCAAGATACAGACGATGGTCGCGAACGCGGCGCAGTAAAATGGTTTAACGTGAAAAAAGGCTTTGGCTTCATCACACGTGATAATGGCGACGATGTATTTGTACATTTCCGTTCAATCCGTGGAAGTGGTCATCGCTCATTAAGCGAAGGCCAAGGCGTTAAATTTAGCGTTGTAGATGGTCAAAAAGGCTTACAAGCAGAAGACGTATCAGTAGTACGTTAATTTCAGCTTAAGCTTGAATCAAAAAAACCGCTTCGGCGGTTTTTTTGTGCTTGTTATAAAGTGACTTAAGGATCCATTGTCCAGAATTACAGTATCTGAGAGATCAGTGCTTAACTTAATAATGTTATTAATTATGAACGACACACCCAATATGGGCTGGCGTGGTTTAGGGATAAAATATGAAATCACTTAGGTTAATTTCATCAGTGTTTGTTTTATTATTGTTGTGCGCATGTTCGGGTGTTAACAAAGCTTCTTCAGCACAAATACTTGAGAAAAAAATTAAAATCAACGGAGACGTTATTCAATGTAATGATCCTAGGCCAAAAATATGTACTCGAGAATTTATGCCTGTGTGTGCCACTAAAGATAATGGCATTCGTTGTATAACAGCCCCTTGTCCCAGTACTAATAAAGTCACCTACGCAAGCGGTTGCACTGGGTGTGCTGATCCTGCCGTGTACTCATATCAATTAGGTGCATGTAAGCCGTGATTCAATGCGCTTAATTTTATGTAATTAGTGTTGTTAGTCCTTTTGTTATTATCGCGATTCGTTCCTATTTAAAATTATATTCAATTGATGTGAACCTAGTTTCCACTTATGGCGTATATCAAAGAGCCACTGGGAAGCTTTCAAGCTGATGGTTCAGATTTACACACTGAACAGACCTCACAAAAAATAATAGGTCACATCGGTATTTGCGTCATGAATGAGGAATTAATAATGGCGAACTACAACGCACCACTAAACGATATGCACTTTGTTTTATTTGACGTGCTTAAGGCTCACTCTTTAAGTGAGTGCCCTGGATATGAAGACGCCACTGAAGATATGGTTCGTGCCGTATTAGATGAAGCTGCCAAAATGGCTGAAAATGTATTGCAGCCCATTAATCAGCAAGGTGATATAGAAGGTTGCCACTACGACCCTGAAACTAAATTAGTTACCACACCAACAGGGTTTAAAGAAGCATACAAAATGTTTGCACAAGGGGGTTGGTCTGGATTATCAGCATCACCTGAATACGGCGGCCAAGGTTTACCACACCTTCTAAAAATTGTGGTTGATGAAATGGCATGTTCAACAAACTTATCAATGGGAATGTATCCAGGGTTAAGTCATGGCGCTATTGATGCGCTAACGTTACATGCAAGTGATCATCTAAAAGATACTTACCTGCCAAAACTTATTTCTGGTGAATGGACAGGCACCATGTGTCTGACTGAGCCGCAATGTGGCACAGACTTAGGCCTAATTCGAACAAAAGCTGAACCGCAAGCGGACAACAGCTATGAAATTTCAGGCACTAAAATCTGGATCACCGGTGGTGAACACGACATGGTGGATAATATTTGTCACCTAGTGTTAGCCAAATTACCCGGAGCACCCGATTCTAGTAAAGGAATCTCTCTTTTCTTAGTTCCAAAATTTTTAGAAGACGGCACTCGCAATACTGCATTTTGTGGTGGCCTAGAACATAAAATGGGCATAAAGGCATCCGCAACTTGCGTGATGAACTTTGAAAATGCTAAAGGCTGGTTAATCGGTAACGAAAACGAAGGTGTGAAGTGCATGTTTACCATGATGAATTCAGCACGCATCATGGTGGGGGTTCAAGGTTTAGGCCTTGCAGAAAAGGCATTTCAAATCAGTTTAGGTTATGCAAAAGAACGCTTACAAAGTCGCTCATTAACAGGCCCTAAACAGCCTAATGAAAAAGCCGATCCTATTCTTGTTCACCCAGATGTAAGACGAATGATCAGTCAGCAAAAAGTCTTCTTAGAAGGCGCTCGTTGCATGGCCTACTGGACAGGTATGCATTTAGATTTATCTGAAAAACACCCCGATGAAAAAGTACGAGAAGAAGCAGATGACCTGGTTCAAATTATGACACCGATCATTAAATCGTATTTAACCGACGATGGATACTTTTCAACGGATCAGGCTTTGCAGTCAATGGGTGGGGCAGGCTTTACTCAGGATTGGGAAGTTGAGCAGTTACTACGAGATGGGCGTATCGCTCGAATCTACGAGGGTACCAATGGAATTCAGGCATTAGATTTGGTTGGGCGTAAGTTGATGATCAAGGGTGGCCGCTTACCACGAACTTATTTTAAGAAAATGAATGAAATGGTATCTGAGCTCAGTAACCAACAGCATGTGAAGCACTGTGAAGCGTTATTGGCTACCTTACAAGGGTCTTTAATGTGGTTGGCTGCTAATGCAAGTAAAGATGCTGAAGAGGCAGGCGCAGCGGCTACACCAATGCTTAAGTTATTTGCCATTACGTCTATGGCGGTTATGTGGGCTACCATGGCAAATGTAGCAAAACAAAAGCAAGGTGATGGCGCTTACACTGAAAACTTTTATCAGGGTAAGCTAAAAGCGGCAGACCACTTTTTTCGAAGTGTTCATGCACAAGCGGATTATTTCAAAGCTGATATCGAAGCAGGTAAATCTACCCTAATGGCATTTGAAGATAATGAGTTTTAGTCAGTTGTTTTACAACTGAAAATCTTAATTAATGCGGTTTATGTAAAGTAGCCGCATTAATATTTATATAGGCTATTTATAAATAAAGCCTGAATCATGTGTGTATTTGTTAACATGCAACCTGTTAACAAATAACGTTTGATTACGGCCTACAAAATCCAAAATTCTTACATCGTTTTACAATAACCCTATTTTTACATAATCCAGTCATATTATTTAAGTAAAAAAGACAGTATTTAATCGTCGATAAATTGACCAGACTGCTTTGATCTGTTTTTTTTAAGTTCATACATATCAGAATAATGTTCTTTAATGACGTCATTTTCCGCCACGCTCTATTATAAATTCGCTATCAGTATTAATAGATATTGATGAAAACATTTTATTGTTTACGGGATTATTGTGGTGAAGATTAAAATAACAGTCAGTATTGGCGGGTTTACTAGGGGATTCGATTTATTCATTTGATTGTATTTTTTGGGAAATATGATTGAAAGATGTAAGTAAAACAATAGATAAGAAAAGTAAGAAACCAATAATTTTTATTACCAAATGTACTTATTGCAATCTTGGGCACGCTAATTGCCATTACCTAGTTAGATAAACGGAATTAGTCATTAAATTGGCTTAGATTAGATGTTTAGGTGTGGAAGTTATGACGACTTTTTTAGAAAGTGTACAAGAAACAATACCAAAAGAGGGATTACGCCAAGCGTTTGAACTTTTCAATGAAATGTCTCAGCAGCTGACAGACAGTTATGCCAAGTTAGAAGGGCAGGTTCAGGTTCTGTCTGGTGAACTGGCGGAAGTCAGTGCTGCTCGCATGAAAGAATTAAAAGAAAAAGAGCAGCTAGCTGATCGTTTAGATCGCCTATTACAGCTGTTACCTGGTGGTGTGGTCGTATTGGATGGCAATGGCCGAATCCAACAAATCAATCGAGCAGCCTCGGCCATGTTCGAAAATGTAAATGTTAAAGGCATGTTGTGGCGCGATATTATTCAAACACAATTTAGCCCTAAAGAAGATGATGGTCATGAAATCTCTTTGCGTAATGGCAAGCGTTTAAGCATTCAAACTTCTGGTTTAGATAACGAGCCGGGGCAAATAATTTTAATGACGGATCAAACAGAAACCCGTGATTTACAAACAAAACTAGCGAGACATCAGCGTTTAATGGCAATGGGGAAAATGGTGGCGAGTTTAGCGCACCAAGTACGAACTCCTTTATCTGGCGCTATGTTGTATGCACAGCATTTGTCAGACGGATCATTAGAGCAAGAAACCCGGACAAAGTTCTCTAAAAAACTGGGTCGTCAATTAAAAAATATTGAAGCACAAGTACGCGACATGCTGATTTTTGCCAGAGGCAGTGCACCGTTAAATAAAATATTAAACCAAGCCGATTTAGTCGCATTAATTTCAGAAAGCCGTCAATTATTATGCAGGCAGTATCAAGCCGAAATTACCATTGAAAATATGGCCAGTGATGCGGCTATTCAATGTCATGAAGAAAGCTTGATTGGTGCTATTCAAAATTTGATTTCAAATGGCATCGAAGCCGCAGAAGAAAAAGGTGTTATGGCAAAAATTCGAATTAGTATTCGAGCTGAGCATAACAGTATGATGTTGGCGATTTCAGACAACGGGCCGGGCTTACCAAGCGCAGCCAAAGATAAAATAACCGAGCCTTTTTACACCACCAAAAGCAATGGCACAGGTTTAGGTTTACCTGTTGTGAATGCAGTGGTAAGAGCCCATCACGGTACCCTCTCATTTTACAATCAGCCTACAGGTGGTGCATGTTTCATCATCAACTTACCACTTTCAAAAAATAATATGAATACTCAGGAGTTAACTCATGAATGATTTTTCCATGCTAGTCGTTGAGGATGACACTCAGCTTAGAGAAGCCATTATCGACACCCTGTGTTTACAAAAAATTAAAGTACACGAAGCGGCCAGTGCTGAAACAGCCATTGAATTCTTAAAGCGAAATTCAGTCGATATGATTTTGTCAGATATAAGTATGGGAGCCTTATCAGGTTTTGACCTACTGAATCATGTTAAAAGCCAATATCCAGCTATTCCCATGGTACTTATGACGGCATACGGCGAAGTAGAAAAAGCCGTGCAAGCGATTCAGCAAGGGGCAACCGATTATCTGGTTAAGCCATTTGAAGTGAGCGTTTTGTTAGAAACCGTTAACCAGTTTCGCAGTCAAACAGAAAGCGATGGCGATGCTAATGATCCTGTTGCCAATGACCCAAGCAGTCGTGCTTTATTAAAACTGGCTAAACAAGTCGCAGGCAGTGAGGCAACCGTATTAATAAGTGGTGAAAGTGGTACAGGTAAAGAAGTGCTTGCACGGTATATTCATCAAAATAGCCCACGAAAAAAAGGGCCTTTTATAGCCATTAATTGTGCCGCCATTCCTGAAAATATGCTTGAGTCCACTTTATTTGGTTATGAAAAAGGTGCTTTCACAGGTGCCTATAACAGCATGCCTGGAAAGTTTGAGCAGGCCCAAGGGGGGACTATTTTACTGGATGAAATCAGCGAAATGGAAGTTGGCTTGCAAGCTAAATTATTACGAGTACTACAAGAAAAAGAAGTCGAACGACTAGGTGGTCGTAAAACCATTGAATTGGATGTACGAGTGGTGGCCACCACCAATCGAGACTTACTAAGTTATGTAAGCGAGAAAAAATTCCGTGAAGACTTGTACTATCGCTTAAGTGTATTTCCACTTCAATGGAAATCACTACGAGATCGTCAGCAAGATATTTTGCCGATTGCAGAGCGTTTATTGAATAAACATTGTAAAAAACAAAATAGAACACCGTTAATTTTTGATGAAAGTGCACAAGCAAAACTCAGTACTTATCCTTGGCCGGGTAACGTAAGAGAGCTTGATAACGTGATACAGCGAGCTTTGATTATTCAGTCTGGTCCGCAAATTAGTGCCAGTGATATTGTATTGAATATGATGCATGGACAAAATACCGTTTTACCATCAGTGGGGCACAATACTAGCAGTCTTCATCAACCTGCTGTTATGGAGCCTCAATCAAGACTTTTTTCTGATGCGCCTATGGATCAAGCATCCTCTCTTATATCGAGTGACGTTGAGGGAGATGCTCTAGGCGATAATCTCAAACAACGAGAGTACACCTTGATTATTGAAGCCTTACGTCACGAAAAAAATAAAAAGTTAGCGGCTGAGAAGCTGGGTATTAGTCCAAGAACGCTGCGCTATAAAATGGCTAAAATGCGTGAGCAGGGCATTGATATTTATTCAAATGCCATTGCTTGAATTTAGATTATGTAGAAAATTACGTGGCTAATAAACTTGGCCTACCTTATGCAAAGTAAGGTAAAGATAAAAAATTTAATAGGAGATGTGTCAGGAAGACGACTATCAAGGATGACATGGCAAGGAAGCTGCCATGGACTGGCAAAAAATTGGCGACATAACTAAATCATTTTGCCAATAGCCCGATAGATTTTCTGACAATGGGGGAATTATGGTAGATAGAGCGGATATAAATAGCGTACTGTCACAATTAAGAGAGGTTCGTTCTCAAATTAAAGGTGAAGACAGCCCGCTTGAAAAACTGAACACCTCAGATCGTCTATCTCAAGAAGTAGATAAAGTTCAAGCGCAAAGTGTGAACTACCCCAATATCAAGACCGATCCTAATGTTCCCGATTTTCAAACTATGTTTGGCAATGCAATTAATAATGTGAACGATCAGCAGATGCACAGTGCTTCGTTAGCAAAACGTTTTGAGCGAGGTGATCCGCAAGTGGATCTACCTGAAGTTATGATTGCCGCGCAAAAAGCCAGTGTTTCATTTGAGGCCATGAAAGAAGTGCGCAACAAACTTGTTGATGCTTATAAAGACGTTATGAACATGCCGCTGTAATGCAGATACTTAGCCCACTTAAAACCGACCCGAGAAGTAAAGGTTAAACCTAATGGCCACAGAGAATTTACCAGCTGAAGCGGCAGATAATTTACCTGCAGAGGCAGACGGTGCAGACGGCGTATCAGAAGTACAAGAAAACTTGCCAGAAGCCATGGATGCCAGTGAAATAAACCCCGTAATGATGGGGTTTAATAAGCTCACTATTGTGCGTCAAGCGGGCTTATTAATTGGTTTTGCTGCCATTTTAGCCCTTGGTATTGCAGTTGTAATCTGGTCTCAAGAAATCAACTATCGTCCTTTAATTAGTAATTTAGAAGACTTTAACGCTAAAGAAATCTTGACAGCCTTAGACGCAAACGACATTGATTATCGCATCAACCCAATGTCTGGAATTGTGATGGTGGTCGATTCTGAAATTCATGAAGCCCGTTTAGCGCTTGCTCCAATTCTTGCTGAAGACGATGACAGTGTAGGCCTTGAACTGTTGGATCAAGAACAAGGCTTAGGTACCAGTCAATTTATTGAAAGCGCCCGCTATCGTCGAGGTTTAGAAGGTGAACTGGCACGTACCATATCTAGCTTACAAAGCGTTCGTAATGCACGTGTGCATCTGGCCTTACCTAAACAATCTGTATTTGTACGAGATGATCGAGAGCCTAGGGCATCTATATTTTTAGAAATTTACGGCGGTAAAGGTTTAAAGAAAGAACAAGCCGACGCCATTATGAATTTAGTGGCTGGCAGTATTCCAGAATTATCCGTTGGCAATGTCACGCTTGTGGATCAAAAAGGTAATTTATTAAGTCGTGATGACAAAACCGAAGAAGACATGATCGCGACCAAGCAATTTGATTACACTCGGAAAGTTGAAGGTAACTTATCTCAGCGGGTGCAGCGTATTTTAGAGCCTGTATTAGGATCGGAGAATTTTCAAGCAGAAGTCAGTGCTGATGTAGACTTTACAATAGTCGAACAAACTGAAGAGCTTTATAACCCTGACTTAATTGCACTACGCAGTGAGCAAACATTAGATCAAGAAAGCACATTAAAAGCAGATGGTGGTATTCCGGGTGCACTTTCCAATCAACCCCCTGGGGAAGCTACTGTACCCGAAGAAGCGGGAGAAGGTGGTGAGGCAGGCGATACACCCGTTGAACGTAGAAGTGAGGCTACTCGAAATTATGAAGTAGATCGCACGCTCAGCCATACACAGCATCAGGTAGGTCGCCTACGTAGATTAACAGTATCTGTTGCGGTTAATGACCGTGAACGAGTGAATCCACAAACGGGTGCGGTTGAAACCGTGACATGGACCACTGAAGAATTAAAACGACTAGAGCTACTGGTAAAAGATTCTGTTGGTTTTAATGCTTCACGAGGTGACAGCGTAAGTGTTATTAACAGTTTATTCTTAGGTGGTGCCCAAGAGTTAGGCGAACCAGATTTCTGGCGTCAGCCTTGGTTCTGGGAAATCGTCAAACAAGTATTAGCAGGTATATTTTTACTCATAATGATCTTTGGTGTAGTGCGTCCAATTATTCGTAACCTTGTGGATCGCGGTAAAGAAGATGAAATATCCGAGATTGAAGGTGAGCTGGATGACTTGGGCGAAGGTGATGATTTATTTGGTGATGATCGAGTAACACTCGCTGGAGCAGATGAGTTCTTATTACCAGGAGCCAGCGAAGGATTTGAGCGCCAATTGGATGCTCTAAAAGGATTAATAGCAGAAGACCCTGCACGTGTAGCACAAGCCTTTAAGAAATGGATAAACGATGGCGAAGGATAACGAAGAAACACCAAATACACCTGCTGAAAAGGCAAGAGGTGACTTATCGAGTCTAGGTCATAAAGAGCGAGCTGCTGTTTTATTAATGAGCCTAGGTGAAAAAGATGCAGCCGAATTATTAAAACATTTAGGTCCAAAAGAAGTGCAGCAGGTTGGCGCATCTATGGCAGCCTTAAAAGACATTACACAAACTCAAGTAGAAGGTGTAGTCGCTGAATTCTTAGACAGTTTATCAGGCCAAACTGGCATGGGCTTGGGCGCAGACGAATACATCCGTAACATGTTAACTACGGCACTGGGTGCAGATAAAGCCGGTGGTTTAATCGATCGTATATTATTGGGTGGGAACACCACAGGTTTGGACACACTTAAATGGATGGAAAGCCGAGCGGTGGCTGATGTAATTCGCCATGAACACCCGCAAATCCAAGCCATTGTAATTGCTTACTTAGAGCCTGATCAAGCTGCCGAAATTTTATATAATTTTGATGAAAAAGTACGGTTAGACATCATGATGCGTGTGGCGTCATTACAAGCGGTTCAACCTGCAGCATTACAAGAATTAAACGACATACTTGAGAAACAGTTCTCGGGTAATCAAGGGCAACAAACGACTGCCATGGGTGGTGTGAAAGTTACCGCGGGCATTATTAATAACCTTGATAGCAGCATGAGTGGCGAGTTGCTTGAACAGATTAAAGAAGTGGACGAAGAAATGGGCGTACAAATACAAGACCTTATGTTTGTATTTGAAAACCTTAATGAAGTGGATGATCGCGGTATTCAAGCCTTATTACGTGAAGTATCGGGTGATCTTTTGACCTTTGCATTAAAAGGCGCAGATGAAGATCTTAAAGAGAAAATATTCCGTAATATGTCTAAACGTGCTGCAGAACTTCTTCGAGATGATTTAGAAGCAAAAGGCCCTGTGAAACTCAGCGAAGTGGAAGGCGCCCAAAAAGAAGTGTTGGTTATTGCAAGACGTATGGCAGACGCAGGGGAAATTGTACTTGGCGGTGCTGGTGGCGAACAAATGCTGTAACAGGCTTGGTTAATATTTCTTATTATTTAGAGGCGGCTTAGTAAGCCGCTTCATTTTGTAGAGCGTAGTTGTATTCATGAGTGATCGCCGAGAGCGTATTCCAGCAGCAGAAGTGCCAGATCCAAAACTATGGAAGCTGCCATTCTGGACTGAACCCAAGCACATTATTCATGTGGAAGAAGATGAAGACGCGGAAGATGATTCTGTCGTTTTAATTGAAGACGAAGAAATAGAAATTGAGCCTTTAACCATTGAGCAGTTAGAGTCGATACGACAAGAAGCGTATAACGAAGGTTTAGATCAGGGTTTAGTCGAAGGAAGACAAAAGGGCGAAAAAATCGGCTACGAAGCAGGCCATGAAGAAGGGCTGGTTATAGGTAAGGAAGAAGGTAATAAGCACGGTTATGATGAAGGTTTTGAGCAAGGAGAGAAAAAAGCTTTAGCAGAAGGTGATGATAAAACGGCTCAACTCGTATCTCGTATTCAGGCGAATATGCGCAACATTGAAAAATCGATTAATGAACAAAAATCCGCTATTGAGAAAATATTACCTGATCTTGTGATATCTATTTCGCAAGTGGTAGTAGGTGAAGAATTAGATCAAGGAAGTGAGCACATTGTTAACTTAGTCAGTCAACTTGTGGATTCATTGCCGCTTGATAGTCAAGGTCTAATCATAGAGTGTAATAGCTTAGATCTACCTTTTTTAGAAGCAGCCAAAGAACATACTGATTTTGAAGCAAAATTTAAAATCAGTGAAAGTGTTCAACCGGGTGGTTGTAAAGTTAAAAGTAAATACAGCAGTATTGATTTTACCTTAAGCGATCGCTGGGACGCTGTGATTAAACAGTATCGTCATCAGTTACAGTTAGGTTTTTCCCAGTTAGATGAAATACAAAAAGATCAAGCCGACGAAGATGAAAAAATTACAGAGTCTTTAGAAAAACAAGCAGAACAAGCAGAACAAGCAGTAGAAGCAGAGTCTGCAGTAGAAGCAGAGTCTGCAGTAGAAACAGAGTCTGCAGTAGAAACAGAGTCTGCAGTAGAAGTAGAGCCTGCTGTAGAAACGGATCCAGCAGTAGAAATTGAGCCTGCAGTAG
>JAWUVN010000064.1:0-30741 GCA_034112345.1 Bermanella sp.
AAGGGGTGTAGGCTGTGTACCAACCTGGATTTTCTAATACATTACGCACAATCACGTTTGGCAGTGATGTGTCGTGGTAGCCCATACCAATGTAGCTTTTGAATACTTGGTTTTCATCTGCAAGGGCTTTTAGGTTAGCCAGTGCTTCAGCTTCTGGAATCGCGTCGCCCATTTGAAGAAACGGCTCACGTAGGATCGATTCAGGTACGATTTGCTGTGTTAGGTCATCTAGCGACTCAGCACCCACTTCAGACAACATGGCATTGATGGCGCTGATGTTTAAGCTTAAGTGACGGCCGATAAATGCGTCGCGGGTTTCAAGCTCACTTAGATTGGATCGTGACAGAGTTGTCATGCAAGGTGCCTTCTATGTTGATTCAGGTTCTATCTTGGTACTTATTAGTTGTAGCTGCCCAAGGTAAACCTTGCGAACAGCTGCCCAGATAGAGCCGTGATAGCTATAAAATAATTGGGCGCGATTGTATCAGTGGGCGGTAAGGATGTCAGGTAAATTGGCCGGATTGAGGGTGAAGTAAGGGCGATTGCAAAGATTGCTCAAGTTGTCGTGAAGCGCATGCATTTATAGCTTGATAAGCGTGATGAATGATGTATTTATAGTATATAAAGTAACCAGTTTTTATTGTGTTTAAGCCAATAAAGAAACTGTCTTTGTTGCTCTTGGTTAGCATTTAGCTATAGCAGGTGCCTTTGTGAATTTTAAGTGTATTGCATCAATGTGGGGCTTTTGGTCGATATTGATCATCAGTTTTCCTTCAACTGCTTCTGATACCCATTGGAACGCTGGTGCAGTGGTGTATTTAGGGGTGGCTCCATGGGCAGAACCGCAATTACTGCATGCTTGGGCAGAACCTTTAAGAGCGCACTTAGAGCGAGAAACAGGAAGTACCTTTGCTCTGTCTAGTGATGCAGATTTTAAGCAGTATTTGTTAAAAGCCATAGAGGGTAAGTATACCGTTGCAGAAATGCCCATGCACATGAGCTTATACCTTATTAAGTATCATGGTTTTATACCCGTTTCATTTGGCAGAGCAGGGCTGAGAACCTACATTATTACCTTGCAAGGCAGTGGGGTTAATTCGCTGGAAGATTTAAAGCGAGAACCCTATTTATTGCCTGATCCCTTAGCCATTGTAAGTTTGATGACAAAAGAGGCGTTGGGTAACCCGTCTAAAAATCATTTTCAGCACTCGAAGAATCATTGGTCTGTTATTAAGTCTGTTATGGAAGGGCGATTTAAAGCTGGGTCAGTTTTATCCCCCATGTATGACGAACTGGATAAATCAGTAAAGCGACAATTTAAGGTGCTGTATAAATCATCGTTTGATTTTGATGGTATATATGTAATGCCGCCACAATCAGGCCAAAAGGTACGCAAAAAAATTGGGCAGATTTTGAATGAGTTTATACCGACAACCCATTCTATTGTTTATAGAATTGACCCTGTGAAGCCAGCAGAGCTTGCTCTCTGGTTTCAAAAAATGGGGAAGTATGCAGATTTGATTCACGAAAAAATAGAAACGGCATACCCCACAAACAATCTTGTAAATTAATGTCCAGCGATAGATCCGTTTGTTACTAGCTGAAGTGTTTGAACGCCTAAAAAAATAAGGCACATCAGTGTTGCTAATACGGGTACCCAGTTGTTTATTTTCATTGCTTTGGCAGGCACTTCTTTTTCTTTGTATAAAATTTTAATCAACGAAATATTCACTAATAAAAATACCAAAATAATAATAAAACTTGTAATTTTTGCCAGCGTTTCTAATGGCAAGGCTACGGCCAGTAGCCATACAATAAATGTAATGGAAACCGTTGCCACAACGGGGGTTTTTAATTTTGAGTGAACCGCTCCAAGTGCTTCAGGGGCAAGCCCTTGGCGTGCCATTCCGTACATGACTCGACTGCCCATAATAATTTGAACAAGTGCACCATTCACCACGGCCACAATACTGATTATGCTGATAATAATGCCGGCTTGAACGCTATGGTGATTTAAAATGTCGGTCATGGGGGCGGTGCTGTTTTGTAATTCCATAAGCGGCAGTTCAAGCATGGCAATCAGTGCAACCAAAATGTAAAGTGCGCTGCTAATAATGAGTGCGGCAATGATGGCTTTTGGCAGTGTACGTTCAGGTTCAATGACTTCTTCTGCCATGTTGACCATGTCTTCAAATCCAATAAACGCATAAAACGCAAGGAAGGCTCCCAATAAAATAGTGAACCAAATATGGCCATCACTTAGGTCGGGGATAAATTCATGGGCGCGCTCTGGCAGTTCAGACAAAGACGACCCAGATAGGACCAATACCAGTATCAAACCACCCAATTCAAGAGCGGTAACAACAGCTGCGACCTTCACACTTTGATTAATGCCCCAGCAAGCAAGTGCGCACATGGCTATCAGCATTATTGTAATGGCCCAAAATTTAGGGGTATCAATAAAGACATTTAAATAGCCAACAAAGCCATTTGAAATGGTGGCAGCACTGACAACGCCGGTTAAAATAACCATCCAACCGACTAAGCTTGAAAGCTGTTTCATTCCAAAGGCGGCTTGAACATAGGCGGCTTCACCCGCGCTTTGTGGAAAGCGCGAACTTAGTGCTGCATAGCAATACCCACTTAATCCGGCTAATGATGCGGCCAATAAAAATGCGATAGGTGCATACATTCCACTGGTGGCAGCCACTTTACCGATCAGTACATATATGCCTGCGCCTAAAATAGTGCCCAGCCCATACAGGGTGAGCATTGGATAGCTTATGGTGCGTTTAAGCTGATTTGATGTGTCCATGGTATTTTGTTAGGCCTTGAATAATCTTTATAGGATACGCTTTTTTAGTGTACTTGGTTTGAGCTGGGTCAGTGTGAGTGATTTTGGTTGGCTGTTTGATGAGTACGCGGCATGTAATAGTTGCAGAGAAGTGAAGCACGTAACTTATTAATTTAGTTGCTCAAACTGCGGGCACAAAAAAAGCAGCCGTAGCTGCTTTTTCCTAACCGATTATAAAATTAATTACATTCAGCTTCGTATTGCTCTGCTGTCAGTAAAGCTTCAACTTCACTTGCTTCGCTTACTTTAATTTTAAAGAACCAAGCGCCGTCATAAGGCTCTTCGTTTGTTTTTTCTGGTTCATCAGCCAACATTTCATTTATTTCTACGATCTGACCAGACAGTGGAGAATAAATGTCAGATGCTGCTTTAACCGATTCTACTACCGCAATCGCATCATCTTTATTTACTTCAGCGCCAACTTCTGGCAGCTCAACAAATACTACATCGCCAAGCGCTTCTTGTGCAAAGTCGGTAATACCAACTGTGTAAACGCCATCGCCTTCGTCGCGGATCCACTCGTGAGATGCAATGTATTTTAGTTCAGCAGGTATATTAGCCATGTTAATTTCCTTAAGGTGGTTCTTTTAATATTCGCAGTTTAGCTAAAAAATTGATTCAGCCAACGTTTAATTTCAATAATGTAATAAAACCTAGGTTTTATTTGTAAACTTTTTTACCGTTACGTACAAATGGCATACTTACAATGCGTACTGGAACGGCTTTGCCGCGCATGTCTACAGCGCATTCATTACCGGCGTCTGCTGGTACACGAGCCATAGCAATCGACTGTTGTAATGTTGGAGAGAAGGTACCCGAAGTAATCTCGCCTTGCTTGTCTGAAGCAGTAAAAATAATTTTTTGATGGCTACGCATCACGCCGCGGGTTTCAAGTACTAGGCCTACTAGCTTGTATTCGATGCCTGCTTCTTTTTCTGCCACAAGTGCTGACTTTCCAATGAAATCGCGATCATCGGCCATTGCTAATGTCCAGCCCATGCCTGCTTGCCATGGCGTGATGGTTTCATCCATGTCATTGCCGTATAGGTTCATACCCGCTTCTAGGCGAAGGGTATCGCGAGCGCCAAGACCGGTTGGCTTAACACCTGCTTCTAGTAAGTTGTTCCAAAATGCTGTGGCTTCGGCAGCCGGAACCATCAGTTCTAGGCCATCTTCACCGGTATAACCGGTACGACCAATAAACCATTCGCCAGCAGGTAGGCCTTGGAATATAGAAAGGCTATCGATTAATGTAGATTGTTCTGCAGTAACAGCGGCTTTTGCTTTTTCGATGGCTTGTGGGCCTTGAACGGCGATAATTGCCAGTTCAGGTTTCTCGGTTAATGTAACGTCAAAGTTAGCTGTTTGCTTTTCCATCCAAGCTAGGTCTTTTTCGCGTGTCGAGCAGTTAACGACAGCACGGTAGCCTTTCAAGAAATCTGCACGGTAAATGATTAAATCATCAATTACGCCGCCTTGTTCGTTAAGCATGCCGCTATAAAGCGCCTTGCCGTCTGATTTAAGCTTGGCAACGTCGTTTGCTAATAAATATTGAAGGTATGCGGTTGCGTCTGTACCCGTCACATCAACGATTGTCATGTGACTTACGTCGAACATGCCTGCATCTTCACGAACGATATTGTGTTCTTTTAGTTGAGAACCGTAATGAATTGGCATATCCCAGCCACCAAAGTCTACGATTTTAGCGTCTGCTGCTAGGTGTGCGTCATATAAAGCGGTGCGTAGGCCCATGGTGTCGATATCCAATTACGGTATTAGTTGGCGCGCATTATACCGATGCAAGCAGGTTCGGCCAATGGGAAGTTTTCACGTATGTATGAAAGCTATGAGTTGGTGCGGCTATTTGTCTTGAGATAAGAGTAAGTTTGGAGGTCTGGTTAAGTAGAGGGGCTTTGAATTGAAGAGTATTTTAATGCTATTTGTATGGTTAGTCGTGATGGCAGGTAGAGAGGGTAAAGGTATTAGGGTGAGCATGTTATGAGGGGTGCTTTAATTCGGTAATCTATTCATGGGCTAGGAATGGGGGCGGGAGTGGCTGCAGGAGGGGATTAAATAAATGAACCAGAGTCTTAATGATATTAAGGTGTATTCCAACGGCCAACACCGCGGTCTATAAACTCAACGGCTAGGCCGTTTGTTCCTGAGCTACCATTTGCGATGGTTAGTTCGTTATTAGTCGGGATGTTCATAAAGAACCCCTGAGTAGTATCTTGATAATCGACGCCGGACAATCCACCCGTTAGCCAGCTGCTGCTGGTTTTTTGAAAGGATAGGAAAAAGTCAGCGGTGCTGCTGCCATCTTCATCGGCAACGGATAGGCTTTGAATGTTGGCAAGGCTTACACAGTTTGTACTGCTTGCATCACCAGTACAGGTGCTGCCATCTATACCAATATGTGTTGCTTGTGAGTTGGTTTGAACACCACCTGTACCAATTGTGAATAATGACGAATTAGAGGTGGTTGCGCCATTGAGCATCATGTCGATGTTGCCGCTGAAGCTGGTTAAATCCATTTGCAGAATGCCTTGAGCTTCGCCGAAACCAACCCTAAAACCGGTTAAGTTATTACTCGCATCAGTGGCCCACTCAAAGTAAGGGTCGCTGAATTCAAACGGCACGATTGTATTGTTATTGGCTGTATCTATATAACCTAGAGAAAAGTTAGTGGCGGCTATATCGATGCCACCGGCAGACCCCGTTAAATCACCGAGTATCAAGCTATCTGCATTGGCCTGGATTTTAATGTCTTGACCAAATGTTATTCGACTTACTTGGTCACTGTTATTGGCATTAACATAACTGTCCATTTGTATATAAGCCTGACCCACAGTCCCTTCAAGGGCCGTGTCGTCCATAGGCTTTAGATCTGCTGTCGCTTGAGTACTCAAGGCTAAGGCAGGTAAAAGCAATAGGCTTTTAATGAATGGAAAATCAGTCATATTTTTTAATTCGGTGGCTCTTTATTATTTTTATGGGCCTTGTTTCTCTGAAAAGGCTTATTTTAGCCAATAATTCAGGAGACAGCAGATTAGCGCAATCTAACGCAATGTCAAAGTGAAGCTGTCTGTTTTTCGGGTGTAACCTTCTTCAACTGGAACAATAGTGAGTCAATTAAAAATAATGCATGTACAAGTGTACTATTAGGTTGCTAGTAAACTAATCAAACTCAGTACTCCTACCTACGACAATATGTGATTCTAAGAGTTCCTGTCTAATCTTTATGTTATTTGATTGATTAGTATTTCCTATTAATACTCAATATATTTGAAATTGTGTTATCAGTAGAGTGTGTGGTTTGATGGTGTTTGAGGGTAATACAGTCGTGATAGTGTTTGGGTAAGTTGTATCGTCTGGGCGTGTTATTTAAGGTCGTTTTACCTATTAATAATGATAAAAAAGAGTGACGAATATGAATAAGGTTGTGACATTTTATTTTGACTTTGTAAGCCCTTATAGTTACTTAGCGCAAACTCAGATAATGAGTATGGCGAAAGAGACTGGAGCGGTTGTCGAGTATGTTCCTGTATTCCTGGGTGGCCTGCATCAGGCTCAAGAGGTAACGTCACCACCATTCATACCATCAAAAGCAAAGTGGATAGTTCGAGATTGTTATTTGTGGGCTCAGCAATATCAACTGCCTTTAAGGTGGCCATCCCAGTTTCCATTTAATACGCTTTCACTATTAAGGGTATGCACTTGGTTGCAGCAGAATAACCCCGATAAAGTGGCAAATTTCGTGGATCAAACCTTTAAAGCATTATGGGAGGAAGGGCTTAACTGTCACGATAAAAATGAGGTTGGTGAATACTTACATTCACAAGGTCTTGATGATCGAATACTGGCTGAAGCCCTTTCGTCGCCTGACATTAAGCAAGTTTTAATGGGTAATGGTGAGCTGGCGGTTTTAAAAGATATGTTTGGATTACCTGTGTTTGAGGTGGATGAAAAATTATACTTTGGCCAAGATAGGCTGCACTTTGTTAGGCAGGCGTTATCTGGTATGCCTATGGTCGATGGTCCTGCTTGATAATGCATATAAATAGCCGCTGTAATCGCAGTTGAATAAGACAAATATGAATGGTGGGATAAAGCTCAACTGAAGTATTTGAACACCTGCATCAGCCTCGTATGGTTCTGGAGTTATTGCTGGGTTACTTAAAATTCGGTGGGGTTTTAGGGTTAACGATAAAGCTTGTGACAGAGCAAGCACAATTTACGAACTGGCATTACAAAAATGATTTAACACATGTGTGTTTTTACATTGAATGCACATTTGAGTGGATAACAGGTAAGTATGACTGAACGCTTACGTTTTCGGGTTGGGATCTTATTTTACTAAAAGAAGGCGAAGTAGGTCTTACTTATTAAGGTAAGACTATTCAGTGGGCAGTTCTTTAGCTTCTATTATCGACACCAATAAAGTGGCCATTGCGTTGACCATGCCGGTCATTTCAGCGTCTAGATCATGGTTGTCTTCTTTCATTTTTGCATCAATGGCCACGCAATAACCGTAAAGCTCATTGGCAGCTAAGTTGCCTGCTACGCCTTTTAATGCGTGATTGATTTCATGAACGGCGGTCCAGTCTTGGGCATCGTAAGCGGCTTTTAGCTTATTAACGTCTTCAGTATGCGCGTCTTCAAACATGCCTAATAAGCGCACAAATAATGTTTTTTTACCCCCTAGCTGAGTCATTGCTTTGCTTAGATCTAAGCCGGGAAGTGAATTAGGCCAATCTGACACGTTAAGTTCCTTTTTTGTCTTCATCTATATGCAGTTTGGATCAGATGAAAGGCTTGTCAAACTTACAGAAGATATTGCCAGAATTAAGGGTCTTTATGCTTATCAGGCTGCCGCTTTTAAGGTTTAATAGGCGATTGTATTTACCTGTGTTTTTATCATGTTTCATCTATATCAATCTAATAAAATAGAAGCCCTATTGGCGCAACTTGTGAAGCTTTTGCTTCAGCAAGAATGTAGCCCATTAAAAAGCCAAACCGTGGTGGTAGAAAATCCAGGTTTAGCCCATTGGCTTAAAATGCAAATGGCCCATTCATTGGGCATTGCAGCCAATATTGAATTTCCTATGCCGTCTCGCTTTTTTTGGCAGGTTCAAAGAACAGTGCAGCCGGAATTAGATGATGAATCAGTGTTCTCAAAAGATACGCTTACGTGGCTAGCCTTAGAGTGCTTAAGTAGCGAACAAATTATTAACCAACCCAGTTTTGAGTTATTACGATCATATTTAACCGTTTCGGGTACTGAAAACGAATCGTCTGAACAATATAAGGCCGTTAAGCTTTATCAGTTGGCATCCAATATTGCTGATTTATATGATCAATATCTGGTATTCAGGCCTGACTGGATTAAAGCGTGGGAAGACAATGACTTCAGAATGGGTGATGAGCCACTGGGAGATCAGATATGGCAAGGTCAGCTTTGGGTTGAATTGATTAAGTTGGCTAAACAAAAAGGTTTATCAACCCATCATCGCGCAAGCATGCTGCAAGACTTTATGCATGTTTTAAAAGAGGGTGACAATAAAGGGTCGCTACCCACTGATGTGATATTTTTTGGTTTTTCAACCCTGCCTAAGCATCAAATTGAAACCTTAAGCTTGTTATCGCAACATATGGATGTGCATGTATTAACCCCGAACCCAAGTATGCATTATTGGGGGGATGTGATGAATGAAACCGTACAGGCCAAATTGCGCATGCGTAATAAGTCAGTAGAACTAGCGGATGCGGGTAATGATTTATTAGCTTCTTTAGGGACTATGGGAAAAGATTTTCAGCAAATGTTGTTAGACATTGAGCACATTCAAGAGCAGCCAATGTTCTATGAATCAGAAGGTGATTCATTATTAAGTACCATTCAAAATCAAATACTTACTTTGCAACAAGCAAAAGATTTTAAAACGCCTATTGATGTTGCAGATAAAAGCATTCAAGTAGTGGGTTGCCACAGTGCTATGCGAGAAATCGAAGTACTGCATGATCACTTACTAAACTTGTTCTCAAATACTAATGTTGAGCCACAAGAAATTGTGGTGATGATTCCTGATGTTGCCAGTTACGCTCCGTATATTGATGCGGTGTTTAACAGTTCAAAAATTCGCATTCCGTATTCAATTTCAGATAGACCTGTTCAAGCCGAGCATCCATTGCTGGCGGCTTTTATTGCTATCTTAGAGTTGCCCAGTGGTCGGTTTAATTTTAGCGATGTTATGGGTTTATTGGAAGTACCTTCAATTTATCGAGCTTACGGCATCAGTGAGCACCAGTTACCAAAATTAAAATCCTGGCTATCAGAAGCCGGCATTCGCTGGGGTTATGATTCTGAGCATAGAAGCAAACAAGGCTTACCAAATTGGGATCAAAATACCTGGGTGTATGGGTTTAAACGCTTATTAATGGGTTATGCGGTTAACAGTAGTCAACTTGTTTCGGGTATCTCACCGATTCAAAATGTAGAAGGGCTAGACGCTTCGTTACTTGGCCCTGTGATTCAATTTGTCGAACACTTGCATGATTTTATTGTTTTAAGTGATGGGTTTAATAATGCCAAGACTTGGTCAGAGCAGCTGCACCTTTTTATTCATAAAGTATTTGATATAAGCGATTCAGAACAAATAGTGATTGAGCACATCTATCAAGTTTTAGAATCGTGGGTGCAAAGCACGCAAAGTGTTTCATTTGATGGGCCATTATCGTTTAGCGTGGTGGTAGAAGGAATTAAGCAACGATTGCAAAGATCCGGTGGCTCGCAACACTTTATGGTGGGAAAAGTAAATTTTTGTACCTTACTGCCAATGCGAAGTATTCCCTTTAAAGTGGTTGCGGTATTAGGGTTGAATGATCAGGATTATCCTCGATCGGTTACACCTAACTCTTTAGATCTAATGCGATTCAAGCGACGTATAGGGGATCGTAGTCGTCGTGATGAGGATCGATATTTATTTTTAGAAGCCATTTTATCGGCCCGTGAATCTTTATGGTTAAGCTATAAAAGCCGAGATCAAAAAGAGGATAAGCCGATGACACCGTCAGTGGTGCTGGCTGAGTTACTGGATTATTTACAAGAAGGGTTTGAATATCCTGATGGAAAAATGCCGTTAGATTTCTTGTTTGTGCAGCACCCTTTGCAGCCTTTCAACGAACAATATTATGCTAAAAGTAGCCCGCTTTTCAGTTTTAATAAAGATTGGTTGGCGGCGCACAATTCTAATCAAACTAGGGCAGTACCGGTGAATGAAAACGAATCAGCTCCTGATCACCAGAATAATCTAGGTGTTGATTATTCTGGAGAGTGTAGCTCTGAAAGCAGTGTTGAAGTACTGCTAGAAGACTTGATTCAGTTTTATCAAAGCCCTTCTAAATATTATTTAAATAAAAATTTGAATATTAGCTTGTCGCTTTGGGCTGAATCACAAGAAAACGATGAGCCTTTTGATTTAGATAGTTTGGATCTGTTTAAATTAAAAGAGCGTATTCTTGAAAAAAATAAACGAAACATTATCTCTAATCAAAAAAATATAGATCAACCTGTTTCAGGTAATACAGGGTTAGAAGATACTACAAAGGTAACAGTTTCATCTGGTCAGCTTGCTTATGGCGAAATTGGAGACAAACAATGGCAAGCTTTACAGACATCGGTTGCACCTTTATTGGCACAATGTGAAATGCACATGTTAAACCCAATTTCATCACCTGATGAAGTAAATTATGTTTATCGCAGCTTATTTTCTGATATTAATACCGATACTTCTATAAAGCATCAGGCGAATGTGCCAACAGCCGTTTTAGGCTGGGTGAGCAATGTTTTTGATGACAAACTGGTGTATGCCATTCCTAGTAATTTAAAAGCTAAGCATGTGATTAAAATATTGATTGAGCATGCTGCGTTATGTGTCATGGGTAAGCGTTATTCAGCTAAGTTAATTTGTCAGAATGCCATTTTGGATATTCAACCTAAATCGAAAGCAGATGCTATTGAATGGTTAAAACCATTGATTGAATCTTTCATACAAGCCAAGCAAGAAGCGATTGCATTATTGCCAGAAACAGCATGGGAATTATTTCGACCTGCGAAAAAAGGCGGTCGTGAATATAACAATTCAAAGCATGCTTTTGATGCATTTAATGGTGTGTCGGGGAATTTTGGTAAGGCAGGTGAGAGAGAAGACTTACATGTGATTCGTTGTTTGGGGGACCTATCAGAGATTCCAGTAGAAACTTTAGCGATGGCCGAATCTATTTATGCTCCATGGGTTGACCTAATGGAGATAACTGGCAATGAATAATACACAGCCAATGCAATCAGAACCTTTAGATGTACATTCATTGCCATTAACAGGTGTGCGCTTAATTGAAGCCAGTGCAGGTACAGGTAAAACCTACACCATAACCAGTTTGTATTTACGTCTGATTATCGGTCATGAATGTAAAGCATTAAGCCCTGAACAAATTCTAGTGGTTACCTTTACAAAAGCGGCCACAGAAGAGCTACGTGATCGTATACGTAAACGTATCAAAATGGCGCTGTCTGAGCTTGATAAACCAGTAAGTTCTGATGTTGTGATTGAATCGATTAGAAACGATCTAACAGCTGAGCAAGTAATCAATGCCAAACAACGTTTAAAAGATGCATTACAACTGATGGATCTTGCGGCGATTTATACCATTCATGGTTTTGCACAAAAATTATTGCGTCAATATGCCGTAGAAGCAAATGTATCAAATGAATTCGAACTGATCATCAATGAAACCGACATATTAGTACAGGCCGTTCAGGATGTTTGGCGTTCATCTGTTTACCCGCTTACAGGTGAGACCTTATCGCTGGTATTGAATCAATGGAAGTCTCCTGATGTTTTATTAAAAGACACTCGGAACTTACTGTACAAAAATGTGGAATACCATCTAGGCCATGATTTTTCTGAGGGTGCTCATGACTATGAAAAGGCGTCAGTACAATACTTCCAGGCGGTGTCTGAATTAAAGCAAGAGTGGGTGGTAAGTTCAGCCGGTTTTATTAGTGATATAAGAAGTAATAAAGATTTAAATGGTACGTTTGGTAAGGGTCTTGATGCCAAGATTAAAAATGTAGAATTATTTGTATCGGGTCAAAAAGTTAAGTCAAAAGATCTTGATAACGCACTCAATAGTTTCACAAAACAAGGTTTGCTTAAGTCGGTTAAAAAGAATGGCGAGCCCATAGAACATAAATTAAGTGGGGCCTTTCAGCTGGTATGTGATTACCTAGGGCCATATGAAAAAGCTAAGTCACTGGAAATTAGAAAGTGGCGTATCAGTTTTATTAAGAAGATTAAACAGCGCTTACAATTTTTAAAAGATCAAAAACAACTGGTTGCCACCGATGATTTGTTAAATAAATTGGGATCCGCTTTAGAGCTTCACGATGACACGCTACTGGCAGACCCTGTTAGAAATATGTTTCCAGTTGCCATGGTAGATGAGTTTCAGGATACAGATGCGGTGCAGTATCAAGTATTTAGAAAACTGTACGTGGAGTCCAGTCAAATACCAGCGGACTCAGGTGATAATGATGGGTTGGTTAAATCACAAAAAAACAATTTAGCGTTATTTATGATTGGCGATCCTAAGCAGGCTATTTATAAATTTCGTGGTGCGGATATATTTACTTATATTCAAGCTAAGCAAGAAGTGACTAAAAGTTACAGTCTTGATACGAACTATCGATCGTCAGCACCCATGGTTGCCGCAGTGAATACCTTATTCACTCAACACACAACGCCGTTTATATATGATCAGGACATTCCATTTGTGTCGGTGGCTGCAAAAGATGATGCAGCACGTTTGTGGTTATCAGGTGTGGAAGATAAAGCAGTCTCTTGGCAATATGTGAATACTGAGCAAAGAGAGTTCACTAAAAAAGATGAAGTGATCGAATGCTTTGCACAAGAATGCGCAGAGCAGGTTGCGCAACTTTTAAGTCACCCAAAAGCTGAATTAAAAGATAAAAATGGCAGTAAAACTGTATTAGCTAAAGACATGGCGATTTTAGTACGAAGTGGTCGTCAGGCACAGGTGGTTAAAAATGCGTTAAATGAGCGTGGGGTGGGTTGTGTCTATGTGGGGCAGGACAATGTGTTTGAATCTCACGAAGCACAAGGTTTACTGATGTTAATGCAGGCGGTACATGCATTAAGTGAACGTAAATATCGAAATGCCATTGCCCATCCTATTTGGCAGTTGTCGTTAACTGAATTAGAAGCCAATTTATTGGATGAAGATTTATGGGAGCAACAACTTGAGCAGCTTTATAAGGCGCATGAAATCTGGCTAAAGCAGGGCATTATGCCAATGGTGATGTTTTGGATGCATGAACGGGCTTTACCCCAGGCTTGGTTAGATAATGTTAATGGCGAGCGAATATTAACAAACATGATGCACCTTGCTGAATTACTACAAGATGCGACCAGCGAAGTGCAGGGCATGCAAGGCTTGATGACTTGGTTTGATCAGCAGGTTATGGATTCTTTATTGGGTGATGGAGAGCAAAAGCAACTGCGTTTAGAAAGTGATGCCAATCTTGTTCAAATTGTCACGATCCATAAGTCAAAGGGTTTGGAATATCCCATTGTATTTTTACCTTATTGTTGGAGCGGAACAGAATCAAAAGACGAGGTATTTTATGATCAAGAAAATGAACAACTTCGCTGTGATTTGGCCGATGATTATAAGGTACAACGCATTCAAGAAGGGTTGGCTGAAGAAATTAGGTTACTTTATGTGGGCTTAACACGTGCCGCGTCAAAATGTTATTTGGCGATGCCTTCGTTCACCACTAATAAAAAAGCCTTTAGATTAAATAAAGCCATTAAAGACAGTGCTTTGAATCATCTATTGTTTGAAAGCAACCATTCTGAGACTGATGTGTGGCAGCACCTATCAGACTTGTGTAACCAGTCTGGTTCTGAGGTGTTTGATATGGCGCCGCTACTTGAGACTTGTACACGAGTGTCGGCAAAAGAGCAGGCTGAATCATTGGCTGCCATGAACTATACCGGGCACATTAAGCGTGACTGGCAGCTATCTAGTTTTTCATCCTTGGTAAGAGATCATCATGCACCTCAAACAGCGCGCTTTAATTTAGATGATGAGGTTGCACAAACATCCGATCAGAGCAGTGCTAATGTTGATGCTGCAGCGAGCTCAAATGATGTGGATTTTACAGATGTTGAAAACCAATTTACTTTTCCACGCGGCGCCCACGCGGGTAATTTTCTTCATACCTTATTAGAAGAAGTTGATTTTACCTGCCTACCAGATAACTTGGATTCGTTAATTACTGACTTGCTCGTTCGATTTGGTATTGATGATAAATGGCTTCAGGTTGTGAAAAATTGGCTGGATGAAATACTCAGTTCACCTCTGAGCCATCCTGATTTAAGTTTAAGCCAGCTTAGTGATGATTTAAAACAGGTAGAAATGGAATTTTATTTTCCTATCTCTCGCTTACCTTCTGCTGCTTTTAATAATTTGGTGAATCAGCACGCTGTCTTGGAGTGCCCTGTCAGTGATGTAGAGTTTTATACCATTAAAGGCATGATGAAAGGGTTTATTGATTTAACTTTTTGCTGGAATGATCAGTATTTTATTTTGGATTATAAATCTAATCACCTTGGTAATGACCTTGATTGTTACCAGCAACCTGCTTTACACGAAGCAATGGGCAGTCATCGGTACGATATACAATTAATATTGTACACACTGGCTTTGCATCGATTGTTGAAATTACGAATTCCAAATTATGAATATGAGCAGCATATAGGCGGCGGTTATTATTTATTTTTACGGGGGTTGAATGCCGACAATCATAACGGACAGTTTTTTCATAAGCCCAGTAAAGATTTAATTTTTGCATTAGATGATTTAATCAGTGGTGAGCAGGAGAGGCAGAAATCGATATCTAGTGTCAGTAAGGATGTTAATACCGATTCTAGTGATAGTAAAATCGACTCATTAAATGAAGATGGGCAACTGGGGTTCTTAGTATGAACTTAGATTATCTTTTATCGCGAATCGATCAAAATAAAATTCGCCAATTGGATGTGCAGTTTGCAAAGTTTTTAAGTGAATTAGACACTCAGGTTAATAGCGATTCTAACGGTCAATCTGAAAATGTTGGTATTGCAGGGTTTATGGTCAGCCATGAATTGGGTAAGGGTAATGTTTGTTTAGACTTCTCTGCCTTTAATGAGTATATGTCGCAGTCAGAGCTGCAACAAGTTTTAGAGTGCATTAAGCTCAGTGCTTTAGTGCATATTGCCGAAGGCCCTAAAAATCCAGGTGACAGCGACTCAATAGAAGCTCCTTTGGTTTTGAAGGGATCGTGCTTATATCTTCAGCGATATTTTGAATATGAAAAAGGATTAGATTTAGATATTCGTTGTCGTTTGCAAGCGATGCCTTGGAATGTAGACGATCAGTCAGAACTTATACAGTCACTGTTTAACGTATCACCTGAGCAGGCTCATATTGATTGGCAAGCCGTGGCAGCTTATACCGCTGCGAAAAATAGATTCAGTGTGATCAGTGGTGGGCCTGGAACCGGAAAAACCACCACGGTTATTCGATTACTTGCATTGATTATTCAGTTATACCAATCTTCATATAAACGCTCGCCTATTATTAAATTGGCTGCTCCTACGGGCAAGGCCGCCATGCGATTAACAGAATCCATTGTTGGCGCTAAGCAATCTCTTGATGTGGATTTGAGTATTAAGGATGTTATTCCGCAAAAGGCGGAAACCCTACACCGTTTACTGCAACGTAACTTGAACGGTGATTTTAAATACAATCAGCACAACCCGTTGCATTTGGATGTTTTGATTGTGGATGAGGCTTCCATGATTGATTTACCTCTGATGTCTAAACTTGTCAGAGCAATGCCAGAGCATGGGCAGATTATTTTACTAGGGGATAAAGATCAGTTGGCGTCAGTAGAAGCAGGCAGTGTATTGGCTGATATCTGTGACAACGAAATCAAGCACGGATACAGTGAAGACTTAAGCCAGAAGCTGAGTAAAATAGTAGGTGGAAATTACTCTGAATTCATAGAAGCACAAGGGGCTCCTATCAGAGATCATATTTGCCAATTGCGTAAAAGCTATCGGTTTGATGAAAACAGTGGCATAGGGCATCTGGCCAGAGCCTCTAATGCAGGCGACTACAAAGCTTGGCAAGCAGCACTAGGTACAACATCGTCTTTTAAGGATATTGCATTTCATGAATTATCAGACGATGCATATAAGGCTGTACTGACTGAAGCCTGTACAGAAATAATTGGAAATATTAAACAGATTAACCCAAAGGGCATGACGGATGCTCAAGCTTTGAATCTACATAAAGCCTATGGCCGTTATCAGATATTATGTGCTTTAAAAGAAGGGCCATTAGGGGTTAGTGGTATCAATGAAGAAATTGAAAAGCAGTTAAAAAACAAAGGCATGATTCTAGGTGAGTCACAGTGGTATTTGGGACGCCCAGTGATTATTTTAGAGAATGATTATGGTTTGAGCCTATATAATGGTGATATTGGTATTTTATTGCCGCAAATAACAGATAATGGTGATGCTAAGCTTAAGGCAACCTTTATTGGGGCTGATGAAAAAGTGCGCTGGATTCAGCCTTCTAGACTGCCCAAGCATGACACTGTATATGCTATGACAGTGCATAAAAGCCAAGGGTCAGAGTTTGAACATTGTACCTTTATCTTACCAAACTATGCCGTGCCAATATTAACCAAAGAACTAATATACACGGGCATTACACGAGCAAAGAAACAGTTAACCTTGCTGGCCGATAATCGGGTATTAAAATCGGCTTTAAAGAAAAAGGTGCAGCGTTCCAGTGGTTTAGGAAATTTATTGTGGCGTCAAAATAACCAAGAAATTGATGCTGGTTTGAAATCAGAAATAGTAGAAAGAAAATTAGAATCATTACCGGATGATGATTCTCAATTTACGTTATTTTGAATATTAAATGATTGATTCAATTAGATTAAAAATAGCGAGTCAATCATATTCTAACGAACAGAAAAATTAATATTAGCAATTAGATATGCTACAAAATTATAGGCGATTAAATTATGGGTAAAACAACAATGGTTACTCGCGAGCAAGCATTGCCTGGTCGTGATGAGAAAATGCCAATATTAAGTAAGCATGCTGTATTGGGTAGAAACATGGATGGCCCCTGGCCTAAAAATGCTCAAAAAGCGTATTTTGGTATGGGTTGCTTTTGGGGTGTAGAGCGTTTGATGTGGCAGCAAGCTGGTGTGTATTGCACAGCTGTTGGTTATGCCGGTGGCTTTACTCAAAACCCAACATACGAAGAAGTGTGTTCGGGGGATACAGGGCACACAGAAGTGGTGATGGTTGTCTTTAATCCAGAGTTAACAGATTTTTGGACATTGCTCGAATTGTTCTGGGAAAATCATGATCCAACCCAAGGCATGCAGCAAGGTAATGACCAAGGTACGCAATATCGCTCTGCGGTTTATTGGATAGATGATATGCAGAAGATGATGGCTGATAAAAGTAAAACTATGTACCAGTCTAATTTAACCAAGGCGGGTAAGGGTGCCATTACTACTGAAATTAAGAAAGCCAAAGAGTTTTACTTAGCTGAAGATGGTCATCAGCAGTACTTACATAAAGTGCCAAATGGGTATTGTGCTTTAGCAGGTACTGGTGTGAAATTTATTTAATCATTTGATGATTGTAAGGTAGTTAAGCGTGCATCCTAAAAACCCCCATTTAGATGGGTATGATATGCAGGCGCTGGTGAAAGCCAGTCCTGTATTAAAGTCTTTTTTAATTAAATCGAAACACGGCCGCGACAGTATTAATTTTTCTGATGAACGCGCAGTGAAAGAATTAAATAAGGCGTTGTTATTTAATCACTACGGACTGAATTATTGGGATATTCCAAAGGGTCACCTTTGCCCTCCTATTCCGGGGCGTGTTGACTATTTGTTAGGGATACACGATGCATTAAGTAAGCATTCATTACTTTCTAAGGTGCCGAGTAATGAAATAAAAGCGTTAGATATAGGTACGGGTGCTAATCTTATTTACCCCATTGCGGGAAGTGGTTTGTTTGAGTGGCAATGGGTGGGGTCTGATATTGATTCACAGTCGCTTAAAAATGCACAAGGTATTGTTGATAATAATACTAAATTGCGTGGCCGTATTGAATTGAGATTACAGAACAACCCAGAGCATATGTTTAAAGGCATTATTGAGAAGGGTGAGTACTTTCATATTACGTGTTGTAACCCTCCGTTTCATAAGTCTGCTGAAGAAGCCATGGCAGGTTCTGTTCGTAAAAATAAAAATTTGGCTCGTAATAAAAATAAACGTATGTCGAATGTAAAGTCGATCCAATCTAACCAACATCTCAACTTTGAAGGTAAAAGCAACGAACTGTGGTGCGAAGGTGGAGAATTGGCATTCGTTAAAAAGATGATTAATGAAAGCCGAGCAATTTCAGATCAAGTGGGCTTATTTACGTGTTTGATCTCTAAGAAAGATAATATACCTAATTTATTAGCCACTTTGAAAGCATCAAAGGTGCGTGAATTTGATGTGCATGAAATGGAGCAGGGCAATAAAATCAGTCGATTTATCTCTTGGCAGTTTTGATTCATACTCATTATTGACGTGGTTTTACATAAAAATGGCGTGTTCAATCAATTCAGTAGGTAGTTGATGTGGCAAACTGACATACACCGATCATACAAATAATAAAAACGGTACATTATGACAGTGAATCCATCTGGTTTGGCCATCCCAATATTCTTGATTTTCATGCTGCTTGAATTCTTTGTTCTAAAGTGGCAAGGAAAAAATCTTCATCGATACAATGACAGTGTTAATAGCTTATCAATGGGCTTGCTGCTATTAACCAGTGATGCGTTATTAAAAGCCACTACTTTTGGTGTGTTCATATTTCTTTATAATGAATATCGAATATTGGACTTTTCATCCACAGAGCTACTTACATGGGTGATCTTTTTCTTTGGAGTGGACTTTTGTTATTACTGGTTTCATCGTTGTGCACATGAATACAATATATTATGGGGCGCACACGTTGGGCACCATCAGAGCGAAGAATATAACTTAACAACAGCTTTAAGGCAGAGCGCCTTTCAATACGCCTTTAGTTGGGTGTTTTATTTACCCTTGGCCATATTAGGCTGCCCACCAGAAGTGTTTTTAGGTCAGTTTGCGATACTTAAATTGTTTCAATTTTGGTTGCATACGCAAAGTATAAATAAGGTCCCTTTAATCGAGGGTATTCTCTCTACTCCTTCTTCGCATCGTGTACACCATGCAAAAAATCCTATTTATATAGATCGAAACTATGGTGGAACATTAGTACTTTGGGATCGTGTATTTGGTACTTGGCAGCCAGAGCTAGCCGATGAGAAGTGCCATTACGGCACGACCATGCCTCTAGACAGTCTGAGTCCCATTAAAGCAAATTTACAGCATTGGTCAATTCTATTAAAAGATACAATTTATACATCATCTATTAAGGATAAAGTTAAACTTTGGTTCCAACCTACTGGTTGGAGACCTGAAGATTGTTTGCAGTACTCGAGTGCGCAGCAAGTCAAAAATGCAAATGATGTAAAGCCCGTGTTACAGCATAGCGGTTGCGCTGAACGTGCTAAATATGATCCACAGGCATCAGTAAGAATTAATGCTTACGCTGGTATTTCACTGGTTAGTATTTCATTACTGGCTATGATGTTTTTATTTAGTTCCCCTATTTTATTGGGTTACGAATTGGCTGCAGGCGTATTCAGTATTGTATTGGGGGTTACCATGCTAAGTCGGTTCTTAGAGAATAAGTTCAGTTATTGGTGGGTAGAATTAATACGTTGGCCAGTTTTTATTGCCTTATTTATACAGCTTTCCACAGCGGCTTATCCGAATACGATTCAACAAACTATTATTATTGATAAGCCCGATAATGTGATTTTTGAATATGTTACCGTGCCCACTTTGTGGCATGAGTGGCATCCTCAGTCTTTATCCGTGAAGCCTGAATTATTAATCAGCTTTTCTGAAGGTCAGGAGTTTGACGAGGTGATTCAAACAAGTTTTGGTAAGGATGAGATGAGTTGGAAGGTAGAGGTTAATCAACCGAATATTCAATGGGTTGCGACGGCTTATAACCATACTAAAGATGTGAATATTCGGCTTCAGTATGACTTGATTGATAGGTCTGATAAAACGGAATTTACGCGAACTCTAAATTATGAAATGCCGAATTTTATATTGCATGTGGCTAATTTTATTTATTTTAAACGTTATATGACAGATAAATCTTGGCACTCCTTAGAGTCACTTAAGGCCTTTGTAGAGAATAATAAGTAGGTTTTATATTGTCTGATTACTAAATATTTTATATGAGATTTATTGAAAACTAATTTTCAAAGTTTTAGGTAGTAATCTTTTAATAGTTGCTTAAATTCATTGCTATAGTCGGATGCATCGTTATTTCTAATTTGAATGCTGCTTTCAATTGCTATAGTAGTTGAATCAGGAATTTTATGTTGTATCGAAAATATGACTCTATGAGGGGGTTTGTTTGTAGTGCTGTTAATGGAATAAATTTGAGTGCAATGAAGACTATTTTTTATCATGCTTGTCTTAAATACTTGAAACTCATTACATGGCAGTAGTATCCAGGCAGTCCCTTTTTCACTTAAACTTTTCTTGATCACTTGGTTCAAGTTGTCAAAGCTCAATCCATCATTATGCCTTGCTTGGTTACGCTCTTTATTTGGCCCTTTTAAATGGTCACTAAAGAACGGTGGGTTACTAATAATTAGGTCGAAAAGTGTATTGGATTGGTACAAGTTAATATCACTTTCGATCACTTGAATCTGGTCTTTAAAAGGACTGTTTGCCACATTATAGTTGGCTTGATTAGCAGCTGATGAATCCAGTTCGATGGATTTAATATTTGTTATTTTTTTTTGTGCGAGCATTAAGCTAAGTAAGCCTGTGCCTGCACCAATATCTAATGCTGATTGTATTACTTGGGGATTGTGAATAGATTGAGCGCATAAGGCTCCAAACAAGCAAGCATCTAATGTTACCTTCATGGCACATTGATCTTGATGAATTGTAAATTGTTTAAAGTGAAATGGTTTCATCGGTGAAGTATATCAGGGCGAGCATCGTGTGCCGATACTTATAAGATAGTAGTTTAATGCTTATGTAGTTGATGATGCAGCATGGATAACCTTTTGGTTTATATCTGCTGTTGCATTTGGTGATGTGTTTGCCCAGTCTCTGTCTAGATAAATAGGCAGTAATGAAACTAGGCAGCAGACGAGATAATTTCTTGAGGTCTTAGAATATACACTACCCATGCAATGGCAGTCGCATAACAAAGATTGGTGGCAAGCTCGCTATGAGGGTCCTCTAAAAAAGCGCGTTGCGATGCAAGGCCTCTAATGCGGCTGGCCAGTTCTGGGTGAAATGCCAAGTACTTATCCCATACGATTTGATGGGTGTTACTGTCTATATCAAATGGCCCTAGGCCTTTTGATGTTTTTTGTTGGAGCGACGTCAGTTTTTGCTTTTGAGCCACGATGGCTACTAAAACATTTTCGGCGCCTAATCCAGATTTACCTAAATATTCTAAAGTTGGATGAATGATTTGTTCACGCAACTCTTCAGTTGTTATATCCATGGCTTACCTCCTAGGCATCCTGGATGGACTGCTTTTTGACTAATTATAATCTATAAGGCAATAACCTTGCCTAGACTGCCGTTATCTGTAAATGAGTCGTTCTATTTTAGTTATCGACCGGTTTAGCTAAGCATTTAGCATTTAATGTGTATTAATTATAGAGTGTAATTATCACTAACAGTTCATGAGTCTTTAGATTGATGGCTATATCCGACTATACTTAAGTAGGTAATAATCTTTTAGTACTTTGGTTTATGCCGTGCTTAACTAAATTTGATTATTAGCCTGTCTATTAAAGGGGATAGAGAGTGAGTTGGATTGACAGTCATTGTCATCTTGATTTTGATGAGTTCCCAGAACCATTAGAGCTTATAAATAGGCTTATTAATGCGGATTGTGAGCGATTAATGGTGCCTGCTATTTCAGCTCGGTATTTTGACCGTGTTTTGAATTTTCAAAAACTAAAACCCAATATGATAGATGTGGCTTTAGGGCTGCACCCATATTTTCTAGATCAACATAAGCCTGATGATCTAGATACTTTAACATCTTATATTGTGAGCAATCCCCCCCTGGCTATTGGTGAGATTGGTTTAGATTTGATGTTGTCGCAGTTCTCATACGAATTACAGCTTGAGTATTTTGAGCGGCAATTGGTTATCGCCAAGAATTGCCGCTTACCTGTCATTATCCATTGCCGAAAAGCACACGATGAGCTTCTAAAGGCTTGCCGCTCTAATGGATATACTCACGGTGGTATTATCCATGCTTTTTCCGGAAGTCAGCAACAAGCTAAAAAATATTTAGATGCAGGGTTTGTTTTGGGATTGGGAGGTGCGCTGACTCATGATCGGGCCAAAGCCATGCACAAGTTAGTGGCCTATCTACCCGATAATGGTTATGTGCTAGAAACTGACAGCCCTGATATGGCTCCAGCGTTTGCCAAAGGTCAAATTAATACACCGTTAAACGTGCCTAAAATCGCTTACTGTATTGCCAATTTACGCCATCAAACGCTTGATCGGGTGTACATAGATAGTTCCGCTTCTTATAGGCGGGTACTGGGTTTAAAGGCATAACAAGCTAGTGGTGTGAGAAAATTTAACTTGTTGGCTGAGTAAGCTATTTAATAGCGAGCTTTTTAGGATTATTTTCACTCGTTCTGTGCGCTATTTGTCTAATTCCTTAGTATTAACTGTGTTATAGTTGGCCAAATTACATGATTGTTGGACAGGATCCGACATATAAATTGTTGATAGGAGTATTGAGTGAAATTTTCCGTACAGTGGTCAGCGCTGGTTCTGTGTGTCCTTCTTCCACTTGAAGGCATAGCAAAAGTTTCCCAGCAAGAAGCAAATCGATTAGGCCGTGACCTAACACCTATGGGTGCAGAGAAAGCCGGTAATAAGTCGGGTACTATCCCTGCTTGGACGGGTGGTATTAAAAAGCCTATCCCTAGTTATTACGAGGGGGCGTTCCATCCAGACCCTTATTCTAATGAAAAACCTAAATTTACAGTGACCTCTCAAAACGTAGAAAAACACAAAGCGTTTTTAACTGATGGTCAAATTGCTTTATTGAAGCAGTACCCAAGCTATCAAATTAACGTTTATAAAAGCCATCGCTCAGCGGCTTATCCGCAGTTTGTATACGATGCGGTTAAAGCCAATGCAACGACTGCAAAGATTCAAGAATACGGCAGTGGCGTACATAATACGATTATGTCTAGCCCGTTCCCAATTCCTGCCACAGGAGTAGAAGTTCTTTGGAATCACACTTTGCGATATCGCGGTCTTCGTTGGGAGGTGGTGAGTGACACAATGAGCTCAACTTCGAACGGTGATAACAATTTCAGAACCGGTGAATATAAGTACTATTGGGCCTACAGTGAACCGGGTATTACGCTAGATGAGATCGACAATAAGATCTTTTATCTAAAGCGTAAAACTTTGGCTCCTGCTAAATTTAAAGGTGGTATGACTCTGGTTCATGAAACATTGGATCAGATCATGTCTCCACGTAAATCATGGAGTTATTATCCTGGTAATCGCCGTGTTCGTCGAAACCCTGATCTTGCTTATGACACGATGGATCGGGATAGCGGAAGTATTCGAACAGTGGACCAAGTTGATATGTTTAATGGTGCACCAAATCTTTACAATTGGAAGTTAATTGGAAAAACTGAGAAATACATTCCTTACAACTCTTACAAGGTACACCAAGGGGAGTTAACGAGTAACGAAATTACAGGTAATTATCATGTTAACCCTGATCTAATTCGTTACGAGCCACATAGAGTATGGGTAGTAGAAGCTAAATTACGTACGGGCATTCAGCATAAATATCATAAACGTCGCTATTATTTCGATGAAGATACTTGGCAGATTGTGCTGGCTGAAGAATACAATGAGAGTGGTAAGTTAATACAAGCCACAGAAGCACATACCATTAATTATTATGAAATACCTATGGTGTACTCTACTTTAGAAGTAACTTATGACTTAGAAAATAAGCGTTATTATGTAGAAGGTTTAGATAATGAGCGTTTACCACTTTCGACAAATGTTAATTTTAAGCGTAAAGAGTTCACATCATCTTCGCTTAGGCGTGAAGCGAAGTAGTCAGCTTGCTTTAAATTATTGAACATGAAAATATGCTCTTCAAATGAAGGGCATTTTTTTTGCCTAAAGAATAGAAAAAATAAATAGCTATATCCGTTTTAGGATATCTAGAGAGATCTGATTGAATAAGTTGTTTTTACGTGCTGTTTTATTTATGGCTTTAAGTATGCAGACCTTAGGCGAGGGTTTGCCTGAGAATTTTGCCTCAATGCCGGATGATGTACAGGCGTTGTTATTAGAGTATGCCTTTTTTAATGATCAGGTGAATCTTCATTGGGGTGGCGAAGCCAGCTTTTCAAGTCAGAAAGCGTATGTTAAATACTTAGATGATTACTTAAGTCGGGCTAGAATTGATTTTGATAAGGGTACCTTGATTGTTGAAACACTAGCGGTAAGTGAACCTAAAAAGCAGCTAGAGAATGCCATTGTAACGGCGCTGTTAACACCAGATGATCCTAATGGTGTTGATATATATTCTGCTACAAAAATAGAAGCAAATGGCACTCCATTTTTATTAGGACAGGTATTAGATCAAGCAAATCAGCCAATTGCCTATGAGTGGCGAGCAAAGCAATATGCTCGATATTTAATTCAGCATTCACTGATCACTCATTCATCTGAAAATGGTGTGTTATATCAGGTTAGTATTAATCTGGTTAATGATAGAAAGCAGGTGGCTGCAAAAGGGGTGAAAGCCTGGGTAGCACAAGCCAGTGATCGATTTAATTTACCGGAATCACTTATCTTGGGGGTGATTGAAACTGAGAGCAGTTTTAATCCTTTTGCTGTGAGTCATGCAAATGCTTATGGGTTGATGCAAATTATTCCCTCAACAGCGGGTGCTGACGTTTTTCAAAAAACGTTTAAAAAACCAGGTCAGCCAAGTCGACAATACTTATTTGATGCAAAAAATAATATTATGGTAGGCAGTGCGTACTTAGCTATTCTAAGAGATCGATACCTTAGGGGGGTTCAGCACCCTACTAGCCAGCTATATTGCATTATTAGTGCGTATAATGGCGGTGCGGGTAATGTATTAAAAACCTTTCATCCAGATCGTAAGCAAGCGGTGCAACGTATTAATGAGTTAAACCCAGAAGATGTATTGTGGCGTCTTAGAAAAAAACAGCCTAGCCATGAAGCAAGGCGCTATGTAGAAAAAGTATTAGCGAATCAAAAAAATTATGAATAATGTGTCCAATACCACGCATCTAGATGTTATGCAGCGTCATGTGCAGGGTCTTTTTAATGCAAGTATTCAATTAACAAAAATACCTGAATTAGATCTTAAATTTTATTTAATGGACCCCTCTATCGAGGCGCGGCAGTATAGCCCTGAGCAAGTTGATGAAATTTGGGGGAGCATGCCTTACTGGGCTTTTACTTGGTCCAGTGGTCGAGCGTTGGCCAAATATATTCTTGATCATCCTGAGTTGGTGAAAGATAAGACTGTTTGTGATTTTGGCTCTGGTAGTGGAGTTGTGGCATTGGCCGCAATGAAAGCCGGTGCAAAATCCGCTTGGGCTTGTGATATTGATTCTGTTGCGCTGCTATCTTGTCAACAAAATGCCAAGGTAAATTCGTTGGTTGTATCTGTGTGTGAAGAAATATCGCAGGTGCCGGATTTGGATATATTGGTTGTGGGGGATGTTTTGTATGACCCTAGAAATCACAAGCTAGCAGAAACCCTGTTTAATCAAAATTTACCTGTGATATGGGCTGAAAGCAGGGCGCAAACCAAATTGAGTCACAGGGGGCCTGTGGCGGTTTATCAGGCTCAAACTCAGCCAAACATTGGTGGGTTTGATGAGCATAAAGATATTCATATCTACCACCATAAGATTTAAGTGGTAGTAGGTTTTATAATTCTTAAATGCTCGCTTGTAATTCAACTTGTTCAGTTAGCTCTGCAATAACGGTTGATTGAAGCTGAGTACATACCTTTGGGTCGCTAATGGGTAAGCCATCTTTATCCGTTAGATAGAATAAATCGTCTACACGTTCGCCTTCCGTTAATATTTTTGCTGTTTCAAGACTTAGGTCAAAGTCCACAAATATTTGCCCCATGCGCGCTAATAGACCTGGGCGATCTGGTGCAATTACTTCGAGTAAGCTGCGCTTTGTAAATGGGTCGTTACTCATAAATACAGAGGGCTTGAAGTCAAACTGTTTAAGGCGTCGAGATGTGCGTCTTTGAATTAAGTCTGGAAAGTCAGCGGAATTCGATAGCATGTAGGAGAGTGACTCTCTGATTTTTTCTAGGCGCTCTGGTTCTGTAATTGGACTGCCCGTTTCATCGAGTACGATATAGGTATCCAAAGCATTGTTATTCGCAGATGTTATAATTCGCGCATCTTGAATATTTAAATGTAGCTGATCCAGTGCAGCCGTCATGGCGGCAAATAGATGAGGCTGATCTTTCATGAAGATAAATATTTGCGTAGCGCCTTCGTTTGCTTCGTTACTTGTATTGCTAGTTAAAACCATTGGAGCTTCAGAGTTACCATGCTTGAATAGCGCAAGCGCTTGCCAAACAAGTGTATCAACACTTTCTCTTAAAAAGTATTCGTCACCTGGGTTATCCCATAACTTTAAGATTTCTTCGGTAGTGTAGCCGTGCTCATTTAATCGTTCTATTACTGCGTCTTGGGTTTCTTTAACCCAATCATCTTTATTGATTGGGTTGTCTAAGCCTCTGCGTAGAACGCTTTGTGTTTCTTTATATAACGTTCGCATTTGTTCTGCGCGCCAAGTGGTCCAAAGCTGTTTGTTAGTAGAGTAAATGTCCGCTGCTGATAGTACATATAAATGATCTAGGTGACGGGTATCGCCGATCAAGGTAGCAAAATGGTGAATGGCATCTGGGTCAGCAATGTCAATGCGCTGGGATGCCTGAGAGAATAATAAGTGGTTACGAACAAGCCAGACAATTAGGTCTGTGTCTTTTTGGCTGAACCCATGCTGCATACAAAACTGTTCTGTAATCTCTGCGCCCGTTACTTCATGTTCGCCTGGTAATGCTTTACCCACGTCGTGTAATAAAGCGGCAAGGTAAAGAATTTCTTTTTTAGGGATGTTGTGAATCAGTTTTGACGCCATTGGGAAGTTTTCTTTTTCAGACCCAAAGCGTAAGTGACGTATAAATTTAACGGCTCTAAAGCTGTGCTGATCCACGGTGTAGCTGTGGAATAAATCGTGCTGCATGTGCCCAATGATGTCACCAAAAGAGGGGATATACTGACCAAGTATTCCATAGTGCATCATGCGTTCGAGTTCCCGTACCACATGGTTTGGGTGGCGAAGAATCGCTATGAATGTTCTGGTGTTATCTGGGTCGGCTCTGAATTTGTCGTCAATTGAGTGGCGATGATCGCGCAAGGCTCTAACGGTATTGGCGCGCACACCTTTTAAGGTATCGTCCGATGCCATGGTGTAAAAAACTTCGAGCATGGCATTGGGAGTGTGATCGAATAAGTCCGGTTCAATGATTTCTAAATAGTCATTGCGACGCTGGAAGTGCTGGTTGATAGGTTCAATCACTTCGGTTGTTTTACTGTCTACAATGATCTCTTTAAATAGAGTCATTAATAAATCATTGATTTCAGCAAGGGCTAAACAGTATCGATAATATTGGTGCATCATGCACTCTACTGCTAGCTTGTCATCTTGATCTTCAAAGCCCATCACTTCTGCAATTTCTTTTTGAAAATCAAATAAAAGTTGATCTTCTTCTCGGCCTGTAACCATGTGAAGCGCAAAGCGTAATTGCCAAAGGAAGTTGCGGCAACGAATCAGCATGCCGTATTCAAAGTCATCTAAAATGGCTTGGGTGCTTAGGCTTTCGAGTTGGTTGCTGCCAAAGTGTCTTTGCAGTATCCAAACGATTGTATGTAGGTCACGCAGTCCTCCTAAGCCATTTTTAATGTTGGGCTCTAGGTTGTAATCAATGTCTTGATGCTTTTCGTGGCGTTGTGTTTGTTCTTGCCATTTAGCTTTAAAGAATTCATCGCTGGGCCAGATGTGATCAGAGTTAGTGGCGGTAGCCATTGTGCTGCGTAAGGTGTCTGAACCAGCAAGGGTTCTTGTTTCCATTAGATTTGTCGCGATGGTTAAATCTTTTTTAGCTTCGCGAGTACAGTCGTCTAGTGTCCTAACACCGTGGCCAACATCTAATTTTATATCCCACATGAAGGTTATAAAATCTTGCATGGCCCCACTATGCTCAGAGAAGGCGGCTTCATCAGAGCTGAGCAGTAATATATCAATATCGGATTTTGGGTGCAGCTCACCACGGCCATAGCCACCTACAGCCAGTAGTGCGATATTTTGGGTGTCGGCCGGGAAGAACTTATCCCAGGCTGCTTGTAATAATTGATCCATAAACCAGGATCTTGCATGAACCAGAGTCACTGCATCCAGTGAGGTACGAAACTCGGCGTTCATTACCTCGTGCGATTGGGCAATCGCAGATTTAAAAAGCGGGATGACAGGTTTGCCAGAGGCAAGGTCAGCGCTGAATGCTTGGGTATCAAAAATACGAGACAATAAACCTTGGTCCATAGTAATGATTAGCCTATTTTTCCCACGGGAATGTTTCTTCTTTACGGCGAGTCAGTACTTCAATACCGTCTGCCGTTACTAAGCAGGTGTGTTCCCACTGAGCACTTAATTTTCGGTCTTTTGTAATAACAGTCCAGTGATCGCCCAATAGCTTACTTTGAGGTTTGCCTTGATTGATCATAGGTTCAATTGTGAAGCACATGCCTTCTTTAAGTGCCATGCCTGTGCCTGGTCGACCATAATGCATAACTTGTGGCTCTTCATGGAATACAGCGCCAATGCCGTGACCACAGTACTCGCGTACAACGGTGTAGTAATTTGATTCAGCGTGCTGTTGAATAACATGGCCTATATCACCAAGTTGGGCGCCAGGCTTAACAAGTGCCATGGCTTTGTACATACACTCTTGAGTGATATCAACTAGGCGCTGGTCGGCAGGCTTGGGTTCACCCACAAAAAACATTTTACTGGTATCGCCGTGATACCCGTCTTTGATTACGGTTACGTCGATATTAACTGTGTCGCCTTTTTTCAAGGCTTTGTCATCGGTAGGAATACCATGACAAATCACGTGATTAACGGATGTGCAAATAGACTTTGGAAAAGGGGGGTTGCCGTAATTTAAAGGCGCTGGAATGCCTTTTTGAATATCTACTATATAGTTGTGACATATGCGATCAAGTTCACCGGTGGTTACGCCGGGCTTAACAAATTCACCGATCATTTCTAGCACTTCAGCAGCTAACCGGC
Organism: Bermanella sp.; assembly: GCA_034112345.1. Classification (GTDB taxonomy): domain Bacteria; phylum Pseudomonadota; class Gammaproteobacteria; order Pseudomonadales; family Oceanobacteraceae; genus Bermanella. The sequence goes on from JAWUVN010000064.1 coordinate 29,572, forward strand.
CTGCGATGCGCATTTTTTCGATTTCTTCAGGTGTCTTTATGGTTACAGCCATGATTCGGGCTTCACTATAGTCATGTAATTTACGGTCCATTGTACGCATTTATGACTGATAGATGAACCCGTAATCCACCTTGATATAAGGGAATAATCTTCTAAAAAACTTCCCTTTTGAGGTTGAAATATGGTATAAAGCGCGCGCTTGTTTTCGCTAATGGCGGATAAACAAGTGAATTTACTAAATCCGCACATATGTCGACACGTTATTCTGGGTGTCTATTCTCAAGGTTTTAACCCTGAAATAGATTGGATAATGGGACGTATGGAGGCCTAACCCTATATAAAGGTATATATATCATGGCTCAAGTAAGCATGCGTGACCTGCTAAAAGCAGGCGTTCACTTTGGACACCAAACTCGTTACTGGAACCCTAAGATGAAACCGTTCATCTTTGGCGCTCGTAACAAGATCCATATAATCAATCTAGAGCACACTGTTCCTGCGTTTAACGAAGCTTTGAATATCGTTAAAGGTATGGCTGCTAAAAACAACAAAGTATTGTTTGTTGGTACTAAGCGTGCTGCATCTAAAGTTATTCAAGATCAAGCTGCTCGTGCAAACCAGCCGTTTGTTGCTCACCGCTGGTTATGCGGCATGTTGACTAACGACAAAACTATTCGTCAGTCTATCAAGCGTCTACGTGACCTTGAAATTCAAAAAGCAGACGGTACTTTTGAGCAGTTGACTAAAAAAGAAGCGCTAATGCGTACTCGTGAAATGGACAAGCTAGAGCGTTCAATCGGTGGTATTAAAGAAATGGGTGGTCTTCCTGACGCACTTTTCGTTATCGATGTTGATCATGAGCGTATAGCTATTCAAGAAGCTAACAAGCTAGGTATCCCAGTTATCGGTATCGTTGATACAAACAGTAACCCAGATGGCGTTGATTACATCATTCCTGGTAATGACGATGCGATCCGTGCGATCGAAATCTTCACTTCTGCTGTAGCTGATGCTTGTATCGAAGGTAAAGCTGAAGCTGGTGCTAAAGCTCCTGCTGCTAAAGAAGCTGATGCTCCTGCTAAGGAAGCTGCTCCTAAGAAAGCCGCTCCTAAGAAAGAAGCTGCTCCTAAGAAAGAAGCTGCACCTAAGAAAGAAGCTGCTCCTAAGAAA
>JAWUVN010000065.1:0-92808 GCA_034112345.1 Bermanella sp.
GCCTAAGCCAAAACCTAAAAAGGTGGCTAAGAAAGAGCGAACACCAGAGCGAATTCAGGCTGCTAAAGAAAAAGCTAAAAAATTGATTAGTAATTTTTCGAATGACCTAGCAGATATGCAAGGTATGCTCGATATGTCGACTCTAACAGCTGATAGCTCATTATTGACAACTGCTGGCGCATCTGAGACTTCAGTTGGCTCTGTCGTTGATCAAGCAGCTGTGGATCGTGTTGGTGGGATTGATGAATCTCAGTTAACTCGTGCAACAGGAGCGGATCAATTAGCAGCTGCCGATCGCAACACGACTAAGGTTAAGGAGTTGCCAAAAGACGTTATGGTCGAGCCAAAAGATACAAAAGTTGCCGGATTGTCTCGAACTCAAATGCAAATTGGTAGGGTTTTTGAACAGAATAAATCTCGCTATAACCGTATTTATCGCAAGGCACTTCGTACAGATCCAACCCTGCAAGGGTCTGTAGCGTTTGATATATCTATCTCTAAGAATGGTGACGTGACAGCGTGTACTGTAAGTTCTCAAGAGTTTATGGATAAGAAAGCACTAAAACGAATGGCATCTACTTGTAAGATGCAATCTTTTACAGCAGCGTCAGCAAGTGATCGTCTTGAATATCAAATGGCATTCTTCCCTTAATCATATTTTTATTGATTTGATAAAGGGAGTTTTCTAAGATGTGCAGACATAAAAAACGTGGATTAGTCCACGTTTTTTATGTCTTACGAAAATTGAATTTAAAGAGATTTAATCCAGTTAACTGTGTCCTCTATCACTTCTTCTTTGTTATTTTCATTTAACATTTCATGTCGGCCTGATTCATAAAGTTTCATGGAAACGTTATTTTGGCCTGATTTTTTATACGCAGCTAGCAATTTGGGAAGGCCTTTTCCTGCTTCACCAACAGGATCCTTTTCGCCACCAAAGATATAAATAGGCAGATTTTTTTGTATTTGATTGAAACTGGCAGGGGTAAATAATTCAATTAAGCCAGAAAGCATATCAATCCAAAGTTGTGTTGTGCAATCAAAGCCACACAATGGGTCGGCTATATACTTATCAACTTCAGTATCGTCCTTACTTAACCAATCAAAGTCAGTACGGGTTGGTTTGAATGCCTGATTAAACGAACCAAATGAAACAAATTGTAATACTTTACTTGGCTTATTAGCCGCTAGGCGCCAGCGTTCGAATTTAGCGACAGCCAGTCCAGCTTTGGCAAGCCCAGCAGCTTGATAATTAGAGCCTGATAAAATCAACGCATCCACATTGCGTTTTGTGTTCACCATATAAGACTGAACAATAAAGGAACCCATACTGTGTCCTAGTAGATAATAAGGCGAAGCTGCATCACAGGTCGCATCTCTTACAGTGTCGATATCATTGAGTAGTTTCTGCCAACCTTGTTGATCAGCGTAGTGGCCAAGTACTGTGGTAGAACTCGTTCCATGACCTCTGTGGTTATGTGCAACGACAGAATAGCCTTCTTTGTTTAATGCCTGGGCAAGGCGTTGATATCGAGCAGCGTGTTCTGCCATTCCATGATTAATATGCACCCATGCTTTTGACCCTTCTACTGACCAAATATAGGTTTGTATTTTGTGTCCATCAGGGGCTTTTATATACGATTCAATCATGAATATAGCCTTTATAATTATTTTAGTTATGAGCAAAATTGACAGTCAAGAGTACTTAACCTGTCTCATATATGCAAAAAAATGGCAGATAGGCTATAAATTGCTCAGAAGCTAATCAAGTCGGTATTTTGAGCTTTGCGAGTGATTATAAAACTGGTAGTCTGCCCCACTAACCAAATTCCTGCTGTACATATTATATACAATAATAAATAGAACGGCTCAGGCAATAAACTCGTGGAGGCGGTATGAACGATACTTTTTTTAGTGACAAATATCCTGAAGGTTTACCAGCAAACGTTGATGTAGACCAATATAAAAACGTAGTCGATGTTTTTGATCAAAGTGTAAAAAAATTCGCGGATCGTCCAGCATTTACCGCATTAGGTCAAACTTTGTCCTATGGTGAAATTGACCGCTTGTCTGCTAACTTTGCAGCCTATCTACAAAACGAAACAAGCTTAGTAAAAGGCGATCGTATTGCGGTTCAACTTCCTAACCTTACACAGTATCCAGTGGTTGTTTTTGGCGCCATGCGTGCTGGTCTAGTGGTCGTTAATACCAATCCTCTTTATACAGAACGTGAAATGGAGCATCAGTTTAACGACTCAGGCGCTAAAGCATTGGTTGTTCTGGCTCAAATGGCTGGTAAAGCGGATCGCGTGATTCCAAAAACTCAAATTGAAACTGTTATCGTGACGCAAGCAGGTGACTTTTGTAGTCCTCTTAAGCGCACGTTAGTGAACTTCGTTATTAAAAATGTACGTAAAGAAGTGGAGGCTTTCTCGTTGCCTGGCCACTTCAAATTATTAGACGTATTAAAGAAAGGCGCTAAATCTACATACTCACCAGTGGCCATAGAATCAGATGATATTTGTGTTCTTCAATACACCGGTGGCACAACAGGTGTTGCTAAAGGCGCCATGCTAACTAACCGTAATCTTGTTGCAAATATGTCTCAGGCTCACCCATTGTTTATGATGGGCTTGAACAAAAGTGGGCAAGACGAAGGTTCTAAAATTGTAATTGCACCATTACCTCTTTATCACATCTATGCGTTTACAGTTAACTGTATGGTATTAATGGAAACGGGTAACCATAACGTATTAATCCCGAATCCTCGTGATTTGCCTGGTTTTATTAAAGAACTTAAAAAGTGGAAATTTAATGCGTTTTTAGGTCTAAATACTTTATTTGTAGGCTTATGTAATAACAAAGATTTTTGTGAGCTAGATTTTAGTAATCTACAGCTAACCATTTCTGGTGGTATGGCGTTAACTAAAAATGCCGCTGATCAATGGCAGGAAGTGACGGGCTGTGAAGTGTCTGAAGGTTACGGCATGACAGAAACATCTCCAATTGCATCGTTTAATCCACCTGGTCACACTGAACTAGGAACAATTGGTATGCCTGTTTCTAATACCTTATGTAAGGTGATTGATGACGACGGTAATGACTTGCCAGTAGGTGAGGCTGGTGAATTGTGCGTTAAGGGTCCTCAGGTAATGAAGGGTTATTGGCAGCGCCCTGAAGCCACAGCTGAAACAATCACTGAAGACGGTTGGTTGAAAACTGGTGATGTTGCTGTTATCCAAGAAAACGGTTACATGAAGATTGTTGATCGTAAGAAAGATATGATTATTGTATCGGGATTTAATGTTTACCCTAATGAAATCGAAGACGTGATTTCAGGTCATCCAGATATCATAGAGTGTGCAGCAGTTGGTATTCCAAATGATGTAACAGGCGAGCAAATTAAAGTATTTGCAGTGAGCAGTAATCCTCAGCTTACTGCTAAAGACGTGACTGACTACTGTCGTGAGCGTTTAACTGCTTATAAAGTTCCTAAGATGGTTGAATTCCGCGAAGATCTACCTAAAACGAACGTAGGCAAAATACTTCGTCGTGAACTACGTGATGAAGAAACAGCATAAGCATTGTAATTTTTAACAAAGTTTAACTTTATTGAAAAATACATAAACGCCCTCGTTAGAGGGCGTTTTGCGTCGTTCTATTTAGAAGTTTCAAAACATAAATATCTTTTAGTCTTATAGGTTAATAAACAGTGCTGGATGAATTAAAGCAGTTAGAAGATTCTTTAAGCAGTTGTATGGGGCATAGCCGATTTGGTTTTTCTCGACAAATCGCCACGTTAAGAAAACGAATAAAAGATAATAAACCACTTGATAAAAGCCTAGAAAAATTACAAGAGTTAATGGTAAAAAGCTTACAACAAGCTTCTGATCGTTCGTTTCCCGCTGATAAAATAACATTTGATGATTCACTTCCTGTTTCGGCAAAGCGAGATGAAATAGCAGAAAAAATTGCTAATAATCAAGTTGTCATTATTGCGGGTGAAACCGGTTCAGGTAAAACTACGCAAATTCCTAAAATATGCATTCAACTTGGTTTAGCTCAATTTGGCACAATTGCCCATACGCAGCCTAGAAGAATTGCTGCACGATCGGTTTCTCAGCGTATTGCACAAGAGATGAAGGTAGAGCTCGGTAACGAAGTGGGTTATCAAATTCGTTTTTCAGATCAAAGCAATGAAAAAACCTTAGTTAAATTAATGACCGATGGGATATTACTGGCTGAAACTCAGCACGACCGTTTTTTAAATAAATACCAAGTTATCATTATTGACGAAGCTCATGAGCGCAGCTTAAACATCGATTTTTTGATGGGTTACTTAAAACAATTATTACCTAAGCGTCCAGATTTAAAAGTCATTGTAACCTCAGCGACCATTGATGTTGATCGCTTTTCAAAGCATTTTAATGATGCTCCTGTTATCGAAGTTTCAGGTCGCACCTTTCCAGTAGAAGTAAGGTACCGACCTTTGATCGATTTAAATGATCAAGGAAGTGATGAAAAGCCTGATGATTTGACAGAAGGCGACATGATACAAGGTATTGTAGATTCTGTTGAAGAGTTAGAAATCGAAGATGCTAAGCGTGGTCAAATAGGGGATGTATTAGTTTTTTTAAGTGGCGAACGAGAGATTAGAGAGTCTTCTCTTGCTCTTAAAAAAGCCAACTTTAGAAATACCGAGATACTGCCGTTATATGCTCGATTGAGCAGCAGTGAGCAAAATAAAATATTTAATCCTACCGGTGGTGGTAGGCGTATTATTCTAGCGACTAACGTAGCTGAAACTTCCCTTACTGTACCAGGTATCCGTTATGTGATTGATACCGGTGTTGCGCGTATCAGTCGCTACAGTTATCGGTCTAAGGTGCAGCGTTTACCGATTGAGCCTATTTCGCAAGCCAGTGCGAATCAACGAAAAGGACGATGTGGGCGAATCAGTGAAGGTGTTTGTGTTCGTTTGTACAGCGAAGATGATTTTGATGCTCGCCCTGAGTTCAGTGATCCTGAGATTCAGCGAACTAACTTAGCTGCTGTTATTCTTCAAATGTTGTCTTTACGGTTAGGTGATGTTGAGAAATTCCCGTTTGTTGATGCCCCAGATAGTCGCTTTGTAAAAGATGGTTACAACTTATTAAAAGAGCTTGGTGCTGTTAACGCAAACAATGAAATTAATCATATTGGACGGTCTTTATCGCGGTTACCTGTAGACCCCCGAATTGGACGAATGTTATTAGAAGGCGACAAAAAACAATCATTGAAAGAATTGTTGATCATCGCAGCCGCATTAAGTGTTCAGGATCCTAGAGAGCGCCCAGCAGAGAAGAAACAGCAGGCAGATCAAAAACATGCAGAATACCGTGATGAAGAAAGTGATTTCATAACATTACTTAATATCTGGAATAGCTTTGAAGAAGCCCGACAAGAACTGTCAGGTAGCCAATTAAAGCAGCACTGTAAAAAGAATTTTTTAAATTACATGAGAATGCGAGAGTGGCGAGATGTGCATTATCAGCTTCGCTTACAATGCAAGGATTTAAAGCTAACTGAGAACCAATCCGGTGCCAGTTACGAAGCGGTTCATAAAGCAATTTTAGCGGGTTTTTTGAGTCACGTAGGTCAAAAAACGGAAGAGAGTGATTACAACGGTGCTCGTAATCGAAAGTTCATGCTGTTCCCTGGCAGTGGAATATTTAAAAAACGCCCTAAGTGGGTTGTCTCAGCAGAGCTTGTAGAAACTTCGCGACTATATGCAAGAACCAATGCGCGTATTGCGCCTGAATGGCTAGAGCCATTAGCTGAACATTTAGTTAAACGGAAGTATTTAGAACCCCATTGGTCAACTAAGCGCGGTCAAGTAATGGCGTACGAGCAGGTCACTTTGTTTGGCCTGGTGATTGTACCGCGTCGGGCCATGGATTATGGCAAGATTGATGTGCAGGTCAGCCATGATTTATTTGTTAGAGAGGCTTTGGTGCAAGCAACCATTAAAACCAAAGGGGATTTTCTTAAATACAATTTGAATTTAATTGACGAAATATCTGAACTTGAAGATAAAAGTCGTCGCCGAGATATTGTGGTAGATGAAGAGCGTTTATTCCAATTTTATTTTGAACGGGTTCCGAATGAGATAACAGATACTGCTAGTTTTGAAACTTGGCGTAAAAAACAAGAACCAGATTTACTTAAAACAACTAAAGCATATTTAATGCAGCATGGGGCTGAACACGTAACAGCAGCTCAATTTCCGGATCATTTTAGTCATGGGTCCGTTATTTATCCGCTGACATATCGTTTTGAGCCTAATCACAAAGAAGATGGTGTTACTGTCAGGGTGCCTGCTTCTATGTTGAAGCAACTACCTGTTAATAGGTTGCAATGGCTTGTGCCAGGCATGTTACGTGAAAAAGTAATTGCTTCATTGAAGAGTTTAAATAAAGCGGTCCGTAAACAACTGGTTCCAGTACCGGATTTTGCTGAAGGTTTCTTGGGTAAGCCTTTTAATATGGAGCAATCGCTACAATCTGAGCTTGCCAAATATATCTACGATACCCGACGAATTAAAGTCAGCGAAGAAGATTGGAACGATGATCAAATTGACTTGCACTATTTAATGAACCTTCAGGTTGTCGATACTGGAAATCACGTGATTGCACAGAGTCGTGACTGGCGTCAGTTGCTTGATGAGGTTGGTGAATTAGCCAATGTGCAAGTTCAGTCAGAAGGTAACGATTTTGAAAGAGATGATATAAAAAGCTGGGATTTTAGCGAATTACCAAGCACTTACGATCTAGTTCAGGCTGGCATACAGGTTACTTTATATCCTGCGTTGGTAGATAAAACCAATACGGTGTCGTTGAAACTCATACAACGCGAAGACGAGGCCACTTGGTTAAGTCAGCAAGGTGTTTATCGATTGCTCCAGCTGGACCTATCAGAGCAAGTCAGCTGGATTCATAAGGAAACGCAAAAACGCTTGGTTCAAGAAATGATTTACTTTGGTAATATCGGTAATAAATCTGATTTGTTGATCGGCGTGACTCAGCAAGTTTTTCAATCCTGTTTTCCCTTGGAGCGATTACCAAGAACTCAAGAGCAATATGAGCAATTGAGAGAAGCTCACCGAGGAAATATCGGACAAACATTTGATGATGTTATTCCAGTAATAAAACTGATTATGCAACAGTACCATCAGCTTATGAAAAAACTTAAAAAATCCAATCAATTAGCTTTTGCTTTTGCAGCGTCAGATATTAAGCATCAAATTGATCAGCTTATGCCAAAAGGATTTATTGGTTTTATACCTTTAGAATGGTTGAAGCATTATCCAAGATATTTCAAGGCTATGGCTGTTCGTTTAGATAAGTTGCAAGGGAATTTACAAAAAGACAAATTACTGCAATTGAAAGTGATGGGATGGCAGGAACAATATGAGGCATTATTAAATCAACTGCCTGCAGACCTTAATTGCTTTCCTGAGGTTTTACCTCTGAACTGGATGATGCAAGAGTATCGAGTTTCGCTATTCGCACAAGAGTTGGGAACCAGTATTCCTGTTTCAGACAAAAGGTGGAAGGCTCAGCTGCAGATAGCAAAAGCCAGCATTGAGCAGTAGGGTTTAACTATTTGTATCAATTATGTAGCAAGCACTACAATTAGACGTGAATATTGTTACAAGTGCCTATAATTAAAGGGTTAGCGGGTGGAATCATTAATGGCTTTCCATTATAGTTTTGCCCTTGGTCATGGATTGACTTTAATAAGTTATATGGATACATCAATAAAAATTTTTAATATATAAAGCTTATTTTAGGGGTGAGTTATGAAACAAGTAGTTATAAGTGGTACAGGTCTATATACCCCAACTCAGTCAATTTCTAACGATGAATTGGTTGAGTCTTTTAATAGTTACGTAAATTCTTACAATGAATTACACAAGTTTGAAATCCAAGCAGGTACATTGGAAGCGCTTGCTGAAAGTTCAAGTGCATTTATTGAAAAAGCATCGGGTATTAAAAGTCGCTATGTAATGGATAAAGCCGGTATTTTAGACCCTGAGAGCATGAAGCCTTTTTTAGCTGAGCGTTCAAATGATGAGCCTTCTATTCAATGTGACATGGCTGTAGCCGCTGCGACAGAAGCATTGGCTCAAGCGGGTAAAACAATTGAAGATGTTGATGCAGTTATTGTTGCATGTTCAAATCTTCAGCGCGCATACCCAGCCATTGCTGTTGAAGTACAAACGGCATTGGGTATTACTGGCTTTGCTTATGATATGAACGTGGCATGTAGCTCTGCAACATTTGGTATTCAGTCAGCAGTAAGTGCCGTTCAAAGTGGTGCAGCAGGCTGTGTGTTAATGCTAAACCCTGAAATTTGCAGTGGACACTTAAACTTCCGTGATCGTGATAGTCATTTTATATTTGGTGATGCATGTACTGCGGTAGTGGTAGAGAGTGCTGAAACAGCCACCAGTGAGCAACAATACGAAGTATTGGGATCCAAGCTACAAACAGTATTTTCAAATAATATTCGAAACAATGCCGGTTTTTTAAACCACTGCGATGAATCAGGCCTAGGTAAGGCAGATAAGTTATTTGTTCAAAATGGTCGTAAAGTATTTAAAGAAGTTTGCCCTATGGTTGCTAAGCAGATTACGGCACACCTTGAAGAGCTTCATTTAGGTGCTGATAACTTAAAACGCATGTGGTTACACCAAGCAAATTTAAGTATGAACCAATTGATTGCTAAGCGAGTTTTGGGTCGTCCAGCTGAAGTAGAAGAGGCCCCTGTAATACTAGATACTTATGCGAATACCAGCTCTGCAGGATCAATTATCGCTTATCACTTGCATAAAGAAGATATTAAAAGCGGCGATATAGGCGTTATTTGTAGTTTTGGAGCAGGTTACTCTATTGGCAGTGTGATCATTAAAAAAATCTAATAACCTCATTGTTAGGGCCTCATAGGCCGTTTTTATCTATGTTAATTTAAAAAAGAGGCTTTATGCCTCTTTTTTTATGCGTTAAATGAACTATCTTTGATGGGAATACTCGAATTTATCAATGGAAATCATTAGCTTTGTATTTCTATTTTTAAAGTAACAGTCTGAGGGGACTTGATCATGAAAAACACACAAATGAAACCACTAGCATTAGCACTTGGCGCAGCATTATCAATGGGCGTAGCCACATCTACATTTGCGGCTGAAAACCCTTTCACTTCTAATTCCTTAGAAAGCGGGTATAAGGTAGCAACGGAAGGGAAATGCGGTGAAGGGAAGTGTGGCGGAGAGAAAAAAGCCAAAGAAGGCAAGTGTGGTGAAGGTAAGTGTGGTGGGAAATCATAATCTGTAATTTACCTTAAAAAGGAAAAGTCATGGCGCTTAAAGGCTCTGGTTTAGGTTTAAGAAGGGAAATGCTGGATGATGTATCGGCATTAACGCCTAAAGATGTGGATTTTTTAGAGGTGGCTCCTGAAAACTGGATTGGAGTTGGTGGGCGATACGGCAAAGCGTTTCGAGAGTTTACCGAGCGCTTTCCGTTTTCATGTCATGGCTTATCTTTATCGATTGGAAGTGCAGATCCATTAGACATTGAATTTGTGAAGGCCGTTAAGCATTTTTTAGATGTACATGGAATCGATACTTACAGCGAGCATCTAAGTTATTGCAGTGATAACGGACACATGTACGATCTAATGCCAATTGCTTTTTCTCTTGATGCTGCACAGTATGTTGCTGATCGTGTAAAGCAGGTTCAGGATATTATTCAGCGACCACTTGTTTTAGAAAATGTATCAACTTACGTTATGTTGGGTGATGGTATGAGTGAGCTTGAATTTATGAAGGAAGTGATTCATCGTTCAGGTTGTAAGATGTTATTAGATGTAAATAATGTTTATGTAAATGCTACTAATCATAGTTTTAATCCTCATGAATACATTCAAAGTTTACCCAGTGAAAGTATCGAGTACCTACATATAGCGGGGCACTTTGATGAAGCAGAGGATCTGTTAGTGGATACTCATGGAGCTGATGTAAAGCCAAAAGTATGGGAACTATTGAAATATGCCTACCAGTGTCATGGTGTTTTACCAACGCTTTTAGAGCGGGATTTTAATATACCTTCAGTATCGGACCTGTTAGCCGAAGTGAATCTGATTAAGCTGTATCAGCAAGAGGTTAACTATGAGCGCCAGCTTGCATAAATTCAAACAGCATCAGCAGGCATTTTCTGAATATATTCGTACTACAACGCTGTCTTCAGCTGTATCCAATCTTGAAGATAGGCGTTTAAAAATTTATCGTGAATTATTTTTTAACAACGTAGAAGGATTTGTATCGAGTGCATTTCCTGTATTGAATGAGATTTTAAATGATGACCAATGGGAGGTGTTGGTAAGAGATTTTTTTGTCACTCACCCCTGTGATACACCGTATTTTTTAAAAATAAGCGAAGAGTTTTTACAGTACTTAGAGTATTCAAAACTTGATTTTCTACCAGTATTTTCATATCAGCTAGCGCACTGGGAGTGGATGGAGTTATTTGCCGATGTGGCAGAGACAGGGGATGAATCTGAAGAGCTTCCCAATATAACGCTAACCGATACTGTAACTACAAATGATTGTACCTGGAATGTGGGCTACGATTTTAGCGTACACAAAATATCTTCCGATTATATTCCTGAAGAAGCAGAGGCAACTTTTTTAATCGTTCACCGAGATTCTGATTTAAGTGTCGGCTTTATTGAAATAAACCCATTAAGTATGCTGTTGTTTGAGCAATTGAAAAATAATGAAAATACGTCTGTTCAAGATCTGTTGCGTGACATTTCAGAGCAGCAAGATATTAGCCTTGATGTGATTATGCAAGGTGGATTGGATATTATTCGCCAGTGGGGCTTGATTGGATTACTCAAGGTTTGCTAGTGTTTTTTAGGTATCCTATTTTAGAAAATTGTATTCAGAGTTTTTATTATGACTAATCTTATCAATATTTTTCGCACATCCCAAACCTACTTAAATGAAACACAAAAATTAAATTTTATTTTACCATTATGCTTACGTCTGTATCTGGCTCCTGTGTTTTGGGTGGCTGGTATGAATAAGGTGTCGGGTATGGATGGCGTGATTCAATGGTTTGGCGATAGCGAATACGGACTTGGTTTGCCGTTTCCTGAATTATTAGCTTGGATGGCAACGATTACGGAGTTAGGTGGGGCGGTATTACTGCTAGTGGGCTTGGGAGTGCGCTGGGTCAGTATTCCGCTAATGGTCACCATGTTAGTAGCTGTAGTTTCTGTGCACTGGCATAACGGGTGGCAAGCGGTAGTTGATCCTATGTCTGCTTTTGCTGGCGAAGATACGGGTGATGCTATTCGTCGCTTAAATGTGGCCAAAGACATCCTTAAAGAACATGGTAATTATGAGTGGCTAACCGAAAAAGGCGGTTTCGTGATCAGTAATAACGGCATTGAATGGGCTGCCACGTATTTTGTTCTGTGCTTATCTTTGTTCTTTGTGGGAGCAGGTAAGTTCGTTAGTCTTGATTATTATATTAATAAGAAATTTATGTAATTGAACATATTTTGAGATGGCTAGGGTTAAATGTAAATAGGGTGCCGAGATACGTCTCGGTATTTTTTGGTGCAACATATAGTTAAATCACGCCGAAAGTGTGCAAATAAACATTCGTAGACTATATTAAGCGGGTGTAAATGTTATATAGCTGATTTTTTTATATTTTTATTAATAAAAACTTCATAAATATGTCATTAAAGTGCAGGAATGTAATAAAAGTGTCACAAATGTTTTGTAATATTTCTGTCACTTATTAAACAAAACAAAAAAGGTAGCAATACTATGAAAAAGCCCCTAATCCTAGCAGTAGCAACAATGGCCCTTGCAGCAGGTGCGCAAGCTGAAACTAAGTTTTACGGTAAGATGAATTTATCAGTTGGGTATGATGATGCTTCAGAAGCTTTGAAATTAAATAGTAATGCTAGCCGTTTAGGCGTTAAAGGAAGTGATGATTTAGGCAGTGTTACCGTTATTTATCAGGCTGAATATCAAACTGATATCGATGCTGGTGATGATGAGATATTAAAGCAGCGAGATTCATACGTTGGCTTAGCTTATGATGGCATGGGTACTGTTAAAATGGGCATCATGGATACACCCCTTAAAAAATCTCAAGGTAAATTTGATCTTTTTAATGACGTTTTCGACATAAAATCTGCTTTGGATGGTGAGAAACGTTTAGGTAATAGCCTTAATTACACAACTGAAAAAATGGGCAATGTTCAAGCGTCTGTTTCATTGATAATGATGGAAGACGGTTCAGATGATGGTGTTTCGGCTAACGTAATATATAAAGCTGGCGATATCTATGCCGCAGTGGCGATGGACAATAAAACAGAAGATGCGGATACAGCCACAGTTCGTGCAACAGCTATCTACACAATGGGAGATATGCGTTTTGGTGCATTGATTAACAGTGTTGATGAATCTGATACCGCAGATGCAGAATTGGGTTTTGGTGTGAACGCTTCTTTAAAAATGGGCAAAAACACAGCTAAAGTACAGTTTTTATCAAGTGATCAAACTAAAGATGACAATGAGCAAGCTGAGTTAGGTGAGACAGTATTAACCTTTGGTGTTGATCATAAGCTAGCGAAAAGCACTAAAGCATTTGCTTACTTTAACTTAGCTGATACTGATGCTGATGATACAGATGTAACAACTATGGCTTTCGGCCTAGAGCATAAATTCTAAGCAAGCTTAAGTAATAAGTACTATTTTAAAAGCCCCTTCTGGGGCTTTTTTTATGCATATTGAAAACGCAGATCAAAAAGCCGTTGAGTTTCAATAACCTCGCTGATTTAATGTGCAGGCTTATCATTGGAATCTATTTCATGCGTTTTATACTTTTATTGGCGGTTTTTTGCTCTTTCTCGGCTTTTTCAGCAGAAGAAGATCCATGGGAAGAATGGAATAGAGATGTATTTGCATTTAATGAAACATTAGACAAGTTTGCACTAAAGCCTGTTGCTCAAGCCTATCGCAATGTGGCTCCTGTGTTTGTGGATGATGTAGTGACAAATGTATTCAGCAACCTAGGTGAGCCTTTTGTTGTGATTAATGATTTAGCACAGGGTAAGTTTGTGCAGGCATTGTCTGATACTGGTCGTTTTTTAGTGAATTCAACAATTGGTTTGTTGGGTGTATTTGATGTGGCTTCACATATTGGCTTACCCAAACACACTGAAGATTTTGGTCAAACTTTAGGCTATTGGGGGGTGCCATCAGGTCCTTACGTTATGTTGCCAATATTGGGGCCAAGCACAGTACGTGATGCTGGTGGATTTGCAGTTGATACTTTTGTTTTGTTAGATGCTGATCCTAAGGTTCATGCTATTAAGGATAGCAGGGCTTATTACGGAACGGTTTATGCGCAGTACCTAGACGTGAGAGCGGATTTAATTCCTGCAGAAGGCATTATATCAGGTGATCGTTATTCGTTTATTCGCAGCTTATTTTTACAAAGGCGTGACTTTTTAGTTAATGACGGTCAGATAACTGATACTGGGTTTGATGATGACTTTGAAGACGAGGGTTTTTAATCACTTCATTTAAGTGATTAAAAACGTGAATATTTGTGCGTTAGCTAAGTAGCTCAATGATTTCAGCCCCGTAATAAAATAGCTTGTTGTCTTCAATTACGCGTTTAATTCGGATACATGCATTTAATGGCTCGAATTGATTTTGGTACGATGGTAAATAGGCTACTGCCTCATCACCAATATCCAGTTTTTCAGTTGTTTCTAAGCACATCCCAGTGCCACTTAAATCAACGCATTTGCATGAGATAGTACGGTTGTTAAGTGTAAGAGTTAAGGGCGTTTCTACGCGCATTCTTATGAAGTCACGTTTCTCATCGTAGGCGGCGGCTAGGTTCATTATTATTATTCCTCTTCCAGTGACCGTAGGTTTAATCCTGCAAACTCACTTTGTCAAAGATTGGTTAATATTTCAACTGTACAATTATAACAAGCAAAAACTGTGACAGGTTGCACATAAAAAGAACGAAACCAGTTCTATCAGCTTAACTATCGGACATTATGAAATACTATTGCGAATAACCAATTGGCCATGTAAGGTGGCCGAGCTAAAAATAACAATATGTGATCCTGACAAATGGATAAATTAACAGGTCGAATCCTTGTCATTGATGATGAAGCTATTGTCAGGGACAGTATCGTAGCCTACCTAGAAGACAGTGGCTTTGATGTATTAGAAGCTGAAAACGGCCTTGAAGGAATCGCTTGCTTTAATAGCAAGCAGCCTGACATAGTGCTATGCGACCTCAGAATGCCTGCAATGGATGGTCTTGCTGTTTTAAAGGCTATTAATGAGTCTAATCCTGGTACCCCCTTTATTGTTGTTTCTGGTGCAGGTGTAATGGCTGATGTTGTAGAAGCATTGCGTTTAGGTGCCAGCGATTACCTGATTAAGCCTATTATTGACCTAGAAGTACTCGAACACAGCATTTTGAGGAATCTCAAACAATTACGCTTAATCGAAGAAAACCAAGCCTATCGCCATCAGTTAGAAGAAAACAACACTGTTCTTGAGCATCGACTAAAAGAGCTCCGTTTAGACCAGCAAGCTGGTCGAGAAGTGCAAAAGCGCATGTTGCCAGAAGACCAAGCACAAATAGATGGTATAGAATTCAACTATCACATCATTCCTAGCCTATATTTAAGTGGCGACTTTGTAGATTACTTTCCAATAGCCACTGATAAAGTGGTCTTTTATGTTGCAGATGTAAGTGGTCACGGCGCTTCATCGGCATTTATTACCGTTTTATTGAAGAATTTATGTAATCGATTGAGGCGAAATTTAAAGCGTCAGTCTAGTGATGATCTAATGACACCTCATAAGGTGATTAATCGTATTAATAAAGAGCTGGTTGACGCTAAACTAGGTAAGCATGTGAGTTTATTCTGGGGTATGATTGATTTACCGTCATACCAGATGTCTTATAGCGTTGCTGGTCAGTTTCCAATGCCCATTTTGAAGAACCATTTGGGTGCTCGTTATTTAGACGGTCGTAGTCAGCCAGCGGGATTGTTTGCTGAAGCTGAGTACACTACGTACAGTGTAGAGCTTGGTCGGAGCTTTGATTTGATCGCGGTTTCTGATGGGATTTTGGAAGTTATGCCCGAATCAAGTTTGGCACAAAAAGAATCACGTTTGCTTTCATGGGTTGAGCAGGGTGTATTGACAGTAGAAAACTTGGAAACACTTTTGAATTTTCAAGATGGCAAAGAAATCCCTGATGATATTACTTTGCTGACACTTTCTAGGACAGAATGAATATGGATGCGGGGAAAATTCTCGTTGCACAAAGCCAAGGTATTTACATCGTTAAGTTTGTGGGCGATGTACGTTTGAATTTGTGCAGTACTTTAGATAAATACACCGATGAAATGTTTGAAAATAACATGTTTAAAACGGTGATTATCGATCTATCAGAGACACAATGTATTGATAGTACTTCTCTTGGTCAGTTGGCCAAAATTTCAATTTTATATAAAGAGAAGCTGGGCCAAGTGCCTACTATTATTTCAACCAGTGATGATATTAATCGGATTTTAAGCAGTATGGGGTTCGATAGTGTTTTTCACATCGTTAATGAATTAGTTTCAAAGGTTGAATACCTAGATGAGCTGCCTGTTGAGGCGGTGAATGAAGGTGAAATGAAAAGTCGAGTACTTGAAGCGCATAAGTTTTTAATGGATATGAACCAAAATAACCGCGACGCGTTTCAAGATTTAGTAAACAGTTTAGAAGAATTTTAAATAATGGCTTCAGAATTAAATGGACAAAAAGCCACCGTATTAGGTGGTGGTAGCTTTGGTACTGCAGTAGCCAATATTTTAGCTGAAAATGGTTTTCAAGTTTGCTTGTGGATGCGAAATGAAAATACCATAAGCGAAATAGCATCTATTCGTGAGAATAAGCAGTATCTACCAGGTGTTAAGCTACATGAGAATATAACAGCCACTAATGACCTTGAAGGGTCGATTAAAGATGCTGTGGTGCTATTTTTTGCAGTACCAAGTAAATCATTTAGAGAGCTGGTTAATCGTACAAAAGACCATGTCCAAAAAGAACAAATGTTAATTAGTACAACAAAAGGGATTGAGCCAGAAGGTTTTAATCTTATGAGCGATATTCTTAAAGGGACATTCCCAGCTAATCCGGTTGGTGTGATTAGTGGTCCCAACTTAGCGAAAGAAATTGGTCAGCGTCAATTAGCCGCTACCGTTATAGCAAGTAAAGATAAACGTTTGCGAGATTTTATTCAAAAAAGCTTGAGCTGTGACTTTTTCCGTATTTATGTAAATGCCGATATGTATGGTGTTGAACTAGGTGGTGCATTAAAGAATATTTACGCCATTATTTCAGGCTTGGCGGCAGCGCTGGGTTATGGAGAGAATACGAAAGCCATGTTGATTACTCGTAGCCTTGCTGAAATGAGCCGTTTTGCAGTGTCACAAGGGGCTAATCCGATGACTTTTCTTGGTCTAGCAGGGGTTGGTGATCTTGTAGCAACCTGTGTTTCTCCATTAAGCCGTAACTACCGTGTCGGTTATGCCGTGGGTAAAGGTGAAAGTTTAGAAGAAGCCATTGAGTCTTTAGGTGAAGTTGCCGAAGGCATTAACACCTTAAAATACATTTATAACGAAGCCAAAGATACTGAGATTTATATGCCATTAGTGAATGCTTTATATGAAGTATTATTTAATGGAGCAGACGTTACCAAGCTAGCTTCGTCATTGATGACTGGTGAGTTAAATACTGATGTAGAATTCTCGTTGCCCAGAGGTGCATAAATAATGGAAAATAATTGGAAAGATAATCTTAAGTCGGAATCGTTTTGGCTTAGGAGTTTGTTTATGTTGTTATTTTTTATTGTTTATCGAATTGTTGATTTAGTCGTGTTGCTGGTTGCTGTATGTCAGTGGTTTTATGTTTTATTGACGGGCGATGCTAATACAAGTTTGAGTCGTTTTTCAAGTGGGTTAGCAATGTACGTGGCACAAATCATCCGTTACTTAAGTTATTCCAGTGAAGAAAAACCATTTCCTTTTAGTGATTGGCCGGCTGCTAATATCAATGCTGAAAATACACTAGAAGACCAATCAAAGTAACATGCATTCATTGTATGTTATGCGTCATGGGCAGGCGGAGTCGTCGGCCCCCTCTGATGAACTGAGAGCTTTAACGCAACTAGGCATTAAAGAAGCTTCATCAAATAGCCAGTCCTTTTTATCTAATAAAGTATTCGACTACGTTTTTGTAAGTCCTTATTTGAGGGCGCAACAAACGTGGGAAATAGTGTCAAAGCAGAACGTTCAATCTAAATCTTATCAAACGGTAGATTGGGTAACACCAGATGTGGACACACAACCAATATTAGATCACCTTTTAGCGCTTGAAGGTGAGAGCTTATCTATTTTACTTGTGTGTCATCAAACATTTGCAGGACGCCTTGCAACACATTTGTGTGGGGGGGCAAAACACGGCATTCATGTTGATACGGCCGCTATACTGCATATCGAGACAGAGGTGTTTGCTGGTCAATGTGGCACGCTAATCAATATCTATCCAAATTAAGTATTTTCCTTTTATTCTTATTATTTACCTTTCACAGTTATGGAGAGGTGGGCAGTGGATTACTGTGGCGAATCCATAAGCCTCAGCACCCAGTAAGCTATCTATTTGGTACCATTCACGTTGATGATAAGCGTGTAAAGAAGTTGAACCCTACAATTAAGCGTCGCTTTGATGAATCTAAAACCCTTTGTTTAGAAATACTGCCTGATCGAGAAACTCAGGTGGGCATTGGCTTGGCTATGCTATTACCTGAAGGCGAGCTGCTTGATGAGATTATAGGTGAAGCTTTATTCTTAAAAGTAAGCTTAGCGTTAAACCGATTAGGCATGAGTCCATTAGAAACCATTCACCTAAAGCCGTGGGCTGCCATGATTGTTTTAAGTAGGCCAACTAGTACTGGCGGGTATGCGTTAGATGAGCAGCTTTATCATTGGGGTAATCATCAGTATAAGCGGTTATGTGCACTCGAATCATTGGAGGAGCAGTTGTCTATTTTTGATGAGCTTAATCATAATGATCAGATATCCTTGTTAAGAGATACATTGGATAATGCACCAGAGTTAAAAGATTTAAATGAAGAGCTGATACTCGCTTATTTATCAGGTAATTTAGATAAAATTTATAGTCAGAGCTTGGAAATGGAAGGTGGTAATAGTGAGTTAGCCATTCGTTTAAGAGAGAGTCTTATTGATCGGCGCAATGAAAAAATGGCCAAAAGATTGGTGGCAGTATTAGAAAGAGGCGATGCTTTTATTGCGGTTGGTGCTTTGCATCTTCCAGGGAAAAAAGGATTGCTACAGTTATTAAGGGATCAAGGCTATATCGTGACCCCGCCTACGATTCAGGTTAGTCCGTGGTAAACTTTCATTAAATACATTTAAACAAGTAACTATGCAAAAAGATATCTTACATTTTTCCCATGCTAATGGGTTTCCTTCGCAAAGCTATAAAGTAATGTTGAATGTGCTATCCGAGCATTATGATGTTAGGTGGGTCGATAAAATGGCTCATCATCCAGATTACCCTGTGACGGATAATTGGCCTCATCTAATGGATGAATTAATCCATTATTTTGAATCCAATTATGATCGGCCTGTAATAGCAGTGGGGCATAGTTTAGGTGGTGTGTTGAGTTTTATGGTAGCAAAAGCGCGGCCTGATTTAGTTAAACAGGTTATTTTATTGGATGCACCAGTTCTAGACCGGCTTGGTTCTGTGGTTGTTCGACTGGCTAAGACCCTAGGATTTGTTGATTATATTACACCAGCAGGTAGAACTGAGGGTCGTCAAGATCGATGGGATAATACTGAACAGGCACTTGAATACTTTAAGGGTAAGTCGTTATTTAAAAAAGTGGATGATCGGTGTTTAAAAGATTATATTCGTTACGGTACAGAGCCTTATGATAATGGTATTCGTTTAACATTTTGTGCTCACACTGAAGTTAAAATATATCGCACACTGCCACATAATTTACATAAAAAATCCAAAGAATTAAAGATACCTTCGGCAATGATTTATGGCACAGACAGTAATGTTGTAATGCCTATGCAGCTCACTTATATGAAGAACAAAGTGGGAATGTATATTGATAAATTAACGGGATCTCATCTGTATCCACTTGAGTGCCCTGAGAAATCTGCCGAAAAAATTCATCAAGTAATTGAGCATTTATCAAAATGGTAAAAGATCTAACTATCAAGATAAAAGGTATTGATATTCACTGTGCTCAATGGGGTAACCCTGATGGAGAGCCCGTATTAATGCTACATGGTTGGTTAGATAACTCGGCCAGTTTTGAGCCGCTGTCACATTTTCTAGCCGAATATAATCTGGTTGCAGTCGATTTACCTGGGCATGGCTTAAGTGGACATTTTCCAGAGCATAGTCATTATCATTTTTGGGCAGGTATTGAAGACATTGAATTAATAATGGATGAACTTGGCTGGGATAGTTGCCATATGGTTGGGCATTCAATGGGTGCAGCAATGGCGACGTTATATGGAGGTACGTTTCCGGAACGATTAAAAACACTTACCCTGATAGAAGCTATAGGACCGTTGGCTGGAGACGCTGACGGAACTCCTGGGCGTGTTGCACAAGCCATTGAACAAATGAAATCGCATAGTACAGTCCAGCCGTTCAAGCCAAGCTTGGATTTATTTGTGCAAGCGCGATTAAATGGCCATTTAAAGCTGAGTGAGGCATCTGCTAAATTAATAATGGATAGGTCTGTAGTTGAAAGTGAGCAGGGTTTTAGCTGGAGAAATGATAAGCGATTACGTCATACGTCTATGGTGCGTTTACCTGAATCGTTTATTGTGTCGTTTATCGAGAAAATAACTTGTCCAGTACTGGGGATTTTTGCCACTGATGGCTTGTTCAAAGAAGCACATATTGATAGTCGCTGGAAACATATTCAAAATCCTTATAATTTATTGTGGATGGATGGGGGGCATCATCTTCATATGGATGGCGATGTGCAACGTATTGCTCAAAATTTAAGAGCATTTATTGGCTAATTTCCTCTCAAAATAGTTTAAAATACATATATTAAAGTATAAGGAGTATTTATGTTTCGTTTGATGGTTTTATGTTTAGCGCTTGTTATATCTCAAGGGTCCCTAGCAGCATCACAAGGGCAGACAGCCCCAAATTTTAAATTACCTGGAATTAAGACGGGTAATTTGATGAGTTTAAGAAGCTTACGTGGGAAAGTTGTGTACTTGGATTTTTGGGCGTCATGGTGTGGGCCTTGCCGACAGTCCTTACCTTTACTGAATGACTTGCGTAAAGAGCTAAGGTCAAAAGGGTTTGAAGTGCTTGCGGTAAATTTGGATGAAGAAAAATCTGATGCTAAAGCATTTTTAAAGCAATTTCCTGTTAGTTACCCTGTATTATTAGATGCTAAAGGCAAAGTGCCAGAAAAATATGACTTACCAGGAATGCCAACATCTTACCTAATTGATCGAAAAGGCAAAATTAGAAGTGTTCATATTGGTTTTAAAAAGCAGGATATGAGCAAAATTCGTAAAGAAGTTATGTCGTTACTGTGATGTAAATTGTATTGATGAAAACAATAGAATTATCTTAAATCTATTGTTTTAGTTTTAAATTAGGGTTGTTGTTTACTGTGGTAAGTTACGGTGAGTAATAGCCCTTTTTTTTGCTACATCATTAGAATTAACAGAATTCACATTTACTGTGAAAATTACTCACTGGTAATCATGTGCCAAATGTTTCACTCTACAAACTTGTGTGGCGCTGTTATTGGTCACTAGCCTTGTGTCGAATGGAGTATGTATGGCGAATACATTAGAGCAAATCATCAATAATCGTAAATCTCTTTCCCAAACCCGCGTTACTAAGGCAGTCTTTCCCGATCGAACCAACCATCATGACACCTTATTTGGTGGAACCGCATTACAATGGATGGATGAGGTTTCGTTCATCGCGGCTACCCGTTTTTCTCGTCAGAATATCGTAACGGTCAGCTCTGATAAGATTGATTTTAAACACCCTGTTCCAGCAGGGTCTGTGGTTGAATTAATCGCTGATGTAATTGAGGTAGGCCGAACAAGTATTAAAGTGCGTGTCGATATGTATGTTGAAGATATGTATAAAGATGGTTGTGAAAAAGCAATTACAGGTAACTTTAGTTTTGTAGCGATTGATGAGAATAGAAAGCCTACACCTGTTTTACCGAAAGACTTTTTAGATTCACAAGGCTACGAGTATTAATCGCAGCCAGAGCTCAATCAGAACGGCGCATGCGATTCAAAGTGCATGCGCTGTCCTGTAACAGGATGATTTAAGTATAGAGATCGAGCATGTAAGTTGAGCCTGCTAGCCATATTAAAGGCTGCGTCGTGAGCATAAAAATAGTCGCCAATAATAGGGTGGCCAATGGCAGACATATGGATTCTTAATTGATGGCTGCGCCCCGTGTGAGGGATTAATAAAATACGAGTAATGGTTTGTGTATTATTGTGCTGATCTTGATTGTATGGGTAAACAAAGCGGTCAGTGAAGGTGTCACGTTCTAATATACTAACCTGATTATCAATATTGGTACTGATTGAACTTGATTGGTCAGCTTCATAATTTAATCTAGGTGGTGCAGTAAAGCTGTCTACATACTGCCAGTGAGTAAGCGATTGTCGGCCTTCGTGATTCACTTCTTGTCTTGGGCGATTAGGCCAGTCACATTGCAGTGGTAGATCAATATGGCCTTTAGGGCAGGGCATTACGCCATAGACTAGGGCCTCATAAATTTTAAATGTTTGTCTATCTTGAAACTGTATAGACAAATTTGACTGTGATTTTTTATTCAAGCCAAATACCATGATGCCAGATGTAAATTGATCCAGTCGGTGCACTTGTCCAATAAAAGAAAATTTCTGCTCTAATCGATGCAAGGCACTGTCAGTTAAAGAACCCGGTTGTGATAATAGGCCGCTGGGTTTGTTGATGACAAGCATATGCTTGTCTTGATACAAAATTTGCATGAAGCTATAACTTAATTAATTAATTAATGAATCTGGGGTAAATATTGAAACGGCCCCAGTTAGAATATGTGGCATGTAATTGCCCTGTAAAAAAGTTGCACGAAGCCAATGTCTAGAAAAATATGTGAGAACTGTCAGCGCCCAATTTCAGTGTGTATATGCGAGCATCTTGTTTCACTAGAAGCCCCGTGCGAGATAGTTATATTACAGCACCCAACGGAGCAAAAACAGGCATTAGCAACCGTACCTATTTTACAGGCATGTATGACTAATTTAACGGTGGTAGTGGGTGAGGAGTTAAGCCAGGATACATTTATTAAAACCTTGATAGATGAGCCAGAAAGTACGTTGGTAATTTTTCCTACTGATGAATCAGAGCATTGGGGTATAAAGTCTGCTAATGGCATTAAACCTAATCATAGACTGCCTAAGCGATTGATTGTATTGGATGGTACTTGGCGTAAGGCTAAGCTTTTGTGGCATATGAATCCATGGTTGCATGAATTTAAAACAGTAGCTTTGCAGGGGTTGCCGAGCAGCGAATACGTGATTAGGTCTTCTACCGTTCAGGGTGGTGTTTCTACCCTTGAGGCGGTCATGCACGCTTGTAATTATTTAACTGGATCAGAGCGCTATTCGCCCCTGCTTAAGCCTTTTAAAGCGATGATTGATTGGCAGGTAAAAAAAATGGGCAGAGAAACATTTCTCGCCCATTACGGTCGTTTGGATAAATAGTGATATGGCTTGAGTTATTGGCCTGCAATTATAGTTTGTTTGCCCTCTTCATTTAACCCTAGGATATCCTCTTTAAAGCTTCGGCCTACTGGGTTTTCACCAATCCATATAGACAGCATGGCTTTGAAATATTTTTTACCAGGAATAATGCCTTTTACTTCGTCGTTTATGGTGACACGAGTTCCAGTACCTGGAATGTAATCAAAAACAGCTTCTTCGCCAGCGTGCATTTTTCCATTAAAGTAGCTCAGCATTTGATCTAGCTCTTTGGTAAGGTCTCTATGTTCATCCTCTGTAAGATTGACCACTAAAGCTTCTTGTAATGCGTTTGCTATACGGCGAGCGCCAACGCGTTTCATCATCACATGAAATACCATACGCTTGTGGGTTTCACTGTTTAGTATGGCTTGTGGATCTGTTGAATGTTCTTCTAGATACAGTGCCCCTACATAGCTTTTAATCAGTAGGTAAAGCTCTCGTAAAGATGCGCCGTTCAGTCGAAGTTCCGGTCGCTCAGCATTGGCGGGCACTACTTCTGGCAATGCTACATCAGATACGCTGTAAGCATGGGTTGAGCTTGCGAATAATGCAGAGCAGAAAATAAAAGTAACGATAATGAGTTTTTTCATGGATAGGCTCTTTATTATAATTGTTTAAGCTTTAACCTTTTATACTCCTAAGTGTGATTTGATTCAACTTAGCTTTGTGAACTGAGTGGCGTTTTCGGTAAACATTAGTAAATATTTGATACTCAAGTTCTCATATTAAACATACGTACCAACTAGGGCGCGATTAACCCTAATACTTGATCTTTAAAGCTGCGGTTAACTGGACTGTCGCCAATCCAAACTTTCAGCATGGAGTCAAAGTAGTCCTTGCCAGGAATAATGCCTTTTGAGATGCCGCCAATGATTATTTCAGTACCCTTGTTCGGGGTATAAATAAACGCCACCTGATCGCCATTATAAAGATTGCCTTCAAAAAAACTCAGCATGGTGTCAATGGCTGGCTGAAGTTTAGAATGCTGTTCTTTGCTGATATTCAGTACTAATGCTTCTTGTAGGGCGTTTGAGAGTCTGCGAGCACTGACACGCTTCATTAATACATGAAAGAGCATTTTCTTATGTTGGTTGCTGTTGATAATGGTTTCAGCATCTTGGCTTTTTTGTTCCAGGTATAGAGCGCCCGCATAGCTATCAACTAACAAATATAATTCGCGTAAAGCGGCGCCATTTAGTGTCAGTTCTGGCTGGTTTGTGGATGCAGGTAGAATATTGGGGAAGTCGGCATCAGAGACTTGCAGTGCAAATACAGATGGTGAACAAAACAGGATTAGAAGGGTTATTACGTTAATTTTCATTCTTATTATTTAAGCTCGTCCGTAATGAAGTTAACAAGTTGAGTAAACTCTTGTTTGGCGAAAGGGCATTATCAATATTACCTTACTAATAACAAGGTTTAAGTGGGTCATATATGACAAAGTTATATTGATGAGGCTTTCTTATAGAGGGTTATTGCTATTTTGAGGGTGAATGTGTGCAATTAGGTGCATTGCATTTATTACTTGGATTGTATTTCGAGTCTAGGTCTTTTGACTGCTAATTAGGTGCAAATCAAGTAAGGTACAAACATTATTTATACCTTACCTTTAGCTCTAAATACTAAACCGCACCCTGTTCTATCATGGCTTCAGAAACGCGTTTGAATCCGGCTATATTTGCCCCCAAAACAAGATTACCCGGTTCACCATATTCAGCGGCCGTATCGTTTGCTGTGTTGAAAATATTTTTCATGATTTCTTTTAGCTTGCTATCAACTTTTTCAAAGGTCCAGTTTTGCATGCTGGCATTCTGTGCCATTTCTAGTTGGCTGGTGGCCACACCACCGGCATTAGACGCTTTACCTGGTGCGTAGGCGATTTTTGCAGTAATAAATGCATCAACAGCAGCTTGTGTACAAGGCATGTTGGCTCCTTCTATTAAGGCCTTACAACCATTAGTCAATAAGGCTTGAGCATCGTCTACGTTTAATTCATTTTGCGTGGCACAAGGAAACGCAATATCCGCTTTAAAGCGCCAAACAGCATGACCGTTTTCTGGGTATTCAGAGGTAGGAATATATTGAGCATCACTGTGGGTGTTTAGGTACTCTGATAAGCTTTGGCGGCGCTTTTCTTTAATGTTTTTTAAGAGGGCAAGGTCGATGCCTTTTTTATGATAAATCGTACCACGAGAATCACTGCAACTAACGGGGGTGGCACCTAGGTGATAAAGCTTTTCAATGGCATGGGTCGCAACATTGCCTGCACCAGATACAAGGCATTCTTTTCCTTCTAAAGAGTCGCCGCGAGATTCAAGCATGTATTGAGCGAAATAAATAACGCCATAACCGGTGGCTTCTTTGCGTGCGAGAGATCCGCCCCAAGATAAACCTTTACCGGTTAATACACCTTCAAACCGGCCTGTAATTCGTTTGTACTGACCAAACATATAACCAATTTCACGTGCGCCGACACCGATGTCGCCAGCGGGAACGTCTGTTGTTGGGCCTATATGACGATATAACTCTGTCATAAAAGACTGACAAAAACGCATGATCTCTGCGTCTGATCGCCCTTTCGGGTCAAAATTAGCACCGCCTTTACCACCACCAATTGGTAGTCCTGTTAATGCATTTTTAAACATTTGCTCAAAGCCTAAAAATTTTACAATGCTAGCATTTACACTGGGGTGAAAACGTAAGCCGCCTTTGTAAGGGCCAAGAGCTGAATTAAATTCAATTCTATAGCCTTTGTTTATCTGAATGTCACCATTGTCATCCATCCAAGCTACTCGAAACATAATCTGGCGCTCGGGTTCGACTAAGCGTTGAATAATTGCCTGTTTTTGATAGCAGGGAGTACTTTCAAGTAGGGGCTCGATAGAATGCAAAACATCTTCGACTGCCTGGTAAAATTCGCACTGAGATGGGCTGGTTCGCTTTAAGTCAGAAATGGTTTGAAGGATATACGTCATGAAAGATTGAAGCCTTGGTTAATCAGTAAATACATATTGATTGTAAATAAAGTGTTAATCGTCAAGCCTATTAGTATATGTTTTTTAAGGGCGGTTTTCAGTTAATAAGTACTTGTGAGCAAGATCACTTTAAAAACAGAGTAAATAAATTTTATACGGCAATATCATTGTATTTAGACCATGATATAAGGCCTACAGTAGCCTTGGCTAAAATGGTAGATAAAAGGCGCTTGTTTGATGAGCTTAGTCTTAGCATAATGCGACCCCCCGATTGTTCGCAGGGGAGGAGGCGGTATGCAGGTTAGAAATTTTTATTGGTATGTATTGAATAAGCCACTGGATCAGAATTTAGCTGAGAAGCTAGAGGCTCATCCCTTTGAGTCTTGTGGCTTAACTCAGTTATCGTCACAAGGTTGGGTGCCACCGTTACATGGTGAAGGTTATGTATACGAAGCTCATGGAGCTCAGCTATGCACTTTAAAGCAAGAGAAGCGCTTGCTGCCAGCTTCAGTGGTTAACGATTACCTGCAAGTAAAAGTAGAAGAGTTTGAAGCGGCAGAAGGGTATTCGCCCAGTCGTAAAATACGGACCCAAATGAAAGAAGACATTACCTTGGATCTTCTGCCAAAAGCTTTTACAAAGGTATCAAGAATCCCTGTGCTTATATTTCCCCGTCAAGGTTGGCTGTTAGTATTAGGCGGTAGCGTTAAAACGGCTGATGATACAACGGCCTTTATGCGAGAAAGCGTTGGTAACCTGCCTATTTCATTGGTTAATACCGATATAAGTCCAAGCAGTATTATGACTCAGTGGCTATCAGATCCAAGTAAATTACCTGAAGACTGGGTGCTAGGAGAAGAAGTTGAATTAAAAGATGCTGAAGACGCGGTAGTAAGGGTTAAAAATCAGGACCTATTTAGCGAAGAATTAAGCGTGCATATGGATGCAGGAAAGATTGTTACTAAGCTTGCGCTCACATGGCGTGAACAGGTCAGCATCATTGTGCAAGACGACCTAGCAATTAAGCGTGCTAAGTTATTATTGGAAGACGATGCACCGTATGAAGCAACCGAGACAGAAGAGGGCCGATTTGCCCATGAGTTTGCGGTTAGCTGTAACTGGGTTGTGCCATTGTGCCAATCTATTTTAAAAGCATTTGGTGGATTAGAGAAAGCATTGGCGGCCAGTCAGGACCGAGCATTTAAATAACATGTTTTAACGGTAAAGTTACTGGTGTATTGGCTTGAGACCAAAGCCGACAACTTATACTGAATTTCTGGCACAGAAGAAAAAGCTAGCTAGGATTCAAGTAAGGATTAGTGCCTAAAAACCACTTAATTCTGTATAAAACAAGGTCAGGAATTTCGATAGTCGGCCTTGTTTTATTTTCATTTTTGTAATGGCCACACAGTACTTTTCTATATCACCTTTGTCAGTGATCAATGTTATTCTAAGCAGATAAACTTAAATTAAATAGTGTACAAAACCATTGTCATGGCATCATTTTTTCAGCGTTATCCTATCTCATTTTGGCCATTACTATGCGCTGCTTTCGTCCTGATATTAGCGGCGCTGGGGCCTGA
Source organism: Bermanella sp. (assembly GCA_034112345.1). Taxonomy (GTDB): domain Bacteria; phylum Pseudomonadota; class Gammaproteobacteria; order Pseudomonadales; family Oceanobacteraceae; genus Bermanella. The sequence goes on from JAWUVN010000065.1 coordinate 27,545, forward strand.
TGTTCGTAATGCATTAAAGTTAGATTTACAGCTGACTGATCAGGGGCAGTGGTGGCGAATATTTTCCGCACATTGGGTGCATTTAGGTTGGCCGCATAGCTTATTAAATGCTGGTGGGTTTGCATTGGTAGCTTGGATGCACCCTAGAGGGCATTGGCTAATGTGGTTAGGCTTTTATTGTGTGGCTAGCGTTTGTATCTCTAGCTTCTTGTTGTTTGATAGTACCATATCGTCTTATGTAGGGGCTTCTGGTGTATTGCATGGCTTATTGATATTAGCGGCTTTTTACAGTTATTGGTTAGAGCCATGGCGTAAAGCGTTAATGATTTTAGCCATCTTAGCTAAATTAGTATGGGAGCAAACGACTTGGTATAGCGATAAAGGAGTAAGTGCCATGATTGGTGGGAATGTAGCGGTAGATGCCCATTTCATCGGTGGTTTATGTGGCTTGCTCATTATTTTATCAGTGCTCATCAATTATCGTGGAAAACTTAAATAAGAAACCTGATTCCAGCTACACTTTTAATTATAAGAATATCGAAGTAATCAATATGTAAATGATCAAGAAATTACATTCTTTATGTGTCTGCACTTGATGATCTATTTTTTAAATATGTATATAAAAGGGATATTATTATCTGGCTCAGACGGCGCTTTCTTTTTGTATTCTTGGTCAATACTGTTCTTTTTATGTTGGTTGCACCTGCTTACGCAAGTAGCGGTGATTGGGAGCATGAGTTTGATCCCTACTATACCAATATTGCTTACTTTAAAACGTTAGATGATAGCCCCATTCCTGAACTGGGTCAGGTGTCTGAAGTTCAGGTATATAAAGACTTATTTTATCGCTCTTACGTGCCTCGTTTTTTTTTAGTTGAAGCCAGTATCAATCCGCTTCCGTTATTGGGTGTGTATTTCAAAAGTGAGGAGGGTGAAAGGTTTTATGCTGATATGAACGTCACCAAAGATCTTAACTTGGTAGAAATAGCCACCGCAGGTTTTGAAGAGCCTTATGCTATATCCTTTTTTTTAGGGAATATGGTTAAGTACGATGCAATGGATGGTAGTGGCACAAAAAGTAAAGGCTTTATGGGGTACTTAGCCAGTTATGGTCACTTGCATATCCGCAATAATAAATTGATAGATGATCGGTGGGGAGAGTTCGAATGGAAAATAAAAGGCGATCAAATATTAGAAGATAGGGATCTTAGCTGGTCTTTTCGAGTGGGATTAAAATACCATGATAATCCTCATATTACTGATGAATTTTATGTGGCCATTAAACGCGAGCGAGTTCAGCGAACAGGAGATATTTATTCGTGGATTCAAAATGGCGGGATCGAATTAAAAATTCGCTTAGATCAATCATCGGGAGATACGATTGGTCAGCAATTAATCATAGATAAAAAAATCCCCATTAAATCGAAAAATTGGGTGTTATCCCTAGGGATCGGTTTTGTCAGGGACACGGCAAATAAATACTCCGGGCCACTTAGGGTGAATGAAAGCACTACCTCATTTGTGTTGCGCCCAAGCTTATCCTTTTAAATTTAAGCATCTATTTACAGCGTTTCAGGCCATTGGTCGTGAACAATAAAAAAGCGCTGATCTTCTATGTATGATGCACCGTTCTTAATCAGTGAAACAACCATTAAAGCGTATATTTTTTTAGGATTCTCGTTTTGATAAAAGTGCTGGTGGATGAGTATCTCAAGAGTACATGAATCCATGAGTTGTAGATCTGATTCAGTAGCCCTCTGGTCGGCGCTAAAGTCGCCTAGCCATTCATGCTTGGGCAGCAGGCACCATTGACGATTAGTGCCCTGTGGCGATTGAATCAAAGATTGAATTTTAGAGGCGTGTAGCCAGTTCCCCATACACAGTCCTGTTTCGCATATGTCTGGCAGGGTGTAGTGCATTTTAAATTGATTGAATAGATACCCTTTTAGGGCAAGCGTTTGCTGATAAGTATTTGGTAGATTTAGGTCTTTTAAGCGATTAGTGGTGGCAGGGTGGCTTAAGAACGGGAATTGTTTATGTATCAATTTGTCTATTTTAATATCAAGCCTGTCCCGAGATTGAGGGCCAACCCAGTCAGACTGTTCAGAACCAGTAGTATTGGGCTTTTGTAAGTAAAATTTTACAGCCAGCTCTACATGATAGGGGTGTCCGTTTATCTGGGTTAATAGGTCTAACTCGCCTAATGTTTGTTTTTGGTCATTAATCTGTACGTGATCTGCATACAGAGAAACGCCAGGGCCATACAGAAAATAATACTGCCATAAACACTCAAAGTAACTGCCGAGTAATTTATGGTTGTTTTCTTGTATATACTCTAATAAATGTGATGGATTGTTGTCCAGTTTATCTAGCCATACTAGAAGGGAATCATCCTTTGTAATATTAAGGCTTGGTACTGAATTTAAGCTGGCCAGAGGCGGGCTTAATAAACACCAGGTTAAATGGCGTACAGCTGGAGAAGTAAATTGTGTATTCAGAGTACTCATGAGTCCAATAACCATCTTATCTGTGGTATAAAACCCACCATATTTAAAGATTACCGTGGTAAACAAAATGGATGAATTTCGCAATGTGGGCATTATTGGTCGCTTAAATAGTGTCAAAGTTATCGAAACCATTAAGCGATTACGCCGTATATTAAGTGATGAAGGTATCAACATCATTTTAGAAGAGCAAATAGCAGATGTCATGATGGGTCATGGTTTGCAAGTTTGTAGCCCTAAAATGATGGGTGAAATTTGCGATCTTGTGATTGTAGTGGGTGGTGATGGCAGCTTGTTAGGTGCGGCACGTGCCCTTGTTAAGTCCAATGTTCCTATTCTAGGGGTTAACCGTGGACGCTTAGGCTTCCTGACGGATATCAATCCTGATAATTTAGAAGAAAAAGTAATGGAAGTGCTTGAGGGAAAGTACATTACAGAGCGTCGCTTTATGCTAGAAGCTGAAGTGAAGCGTAACGGTGAGCCAATTGGGTATGGCGAAGCATTGAATGATGTCATTTTACACCCAGGTAAATCGGCTCGAATGATCGCATTTGATTTAAGCATCGAAGGCCAGTTTGTTTACCATCAACGCAGCGACGGTATTATTATTACAACGCCAACAGGGTCTACAGCATATTCTTTAAGCGGTGGCGGTCCGATTATGCATCCTAAAATAGATGCGGTTGCTTTAGTGCCTATGTTTCCGCATACATTGAGCAGTCGGCCGATTGTGGTTGATGCAAACAGCGAAGTTAAAATTACCATTAGTAGCGATATCGATATCTACCCGCAAATAAGTTGTGATGGGCAGGTGCATTTGACTGCTGCGCCAGGCGATACCGTTACTATTCGTAAAATGGCTCATAAGGCTCGACTGATTCATCCAATGGATCATGATTTTTATGAAACCTGCCGCACCAAGTTGGGTTGGGCTAGTCAGCACGGAGATGCCTAATCATGGCTGCTCAAGGGTATGACTTAATCGGTGATGTTCACGGATGTGGGCAGACCCTTTGTCATTTACTAGAACAAATGGGTTACAGCAAAAAAGACGGTGTTTACCAGCACAAATCCAGAAAGGTTGTATTTATTGGTGACATTGTTGATCGTGGGCCGAATATCCGCTTAGCATTAAAAGTAGTCAGGGATATGGTTGATAATGGGCATGCTCATTTAATCATGGGAAACCATGAATATAATGTTTTGGCATATTGCACTCCCTCAAGAGAGGGGGCTGCACACCCTTTTCTGCGAGAGCATTCAGCCCGTAATACTTTCATAGTTGAAGAAACTTTAAGGCAATTTGAACCCTACCCTCAAGAGTGGCGTGACTATTTGTCGTGGTTTACGACACTGCCTTTGTATATGGAATTTGATAATTTTAGAGTGGTTCATGCGTGTTGGGATCGGGATTTAATTCGTGAGATGGAAATACGCTATGGGCGTAACCACCTTGATGAAGATTTTTTACACGCATCAATGGATCGTGAGTCATTCGAAGGGCAATTTGTCGATCGTCTGACTCGTGGTACCGCGTTAAAGTTACCTGATGGCCGCAGCATTACAGCAAAAGACGGTTTTGTTCGTCATTTCTTTAGAACAAAGTTCTGGGAAAAATTACCAGAAGTGTACGATGAAATCGTATTTCAGCCAGATCCGTTGCCTCAAGACATAGCAGAAAAACCGATATCACGTGAAGATCGAAAAGAGCTCTTATATTACGGCCCTGATGAAAAGATATTGTTTATGGGTCATTACTGGATGAAAGGGATACCAGGTCCAATTAAACCCAATATAGCCTGCTTAGATTACAGTGCTGTTAAATATGGGCGTTTAGTGGCTTATAGAATGGATGATGAAACCCATCTTGATCCTAATAAATTTTGCTGGATAAGAGTGGATAGAAAAGAGGATTAGCTCTTTTTAAATTTAATATGCATTTAGTTTTTACATGCCATAAGGCTGTGCCCATAAAGCCTATTTTAACTCAATTGGATAAGCAAAATATCGTCTATGAAGTTGTTGATGATTCGGATCAAGTCCAGTTATGGGTAAAAGAGGAAGAGCTTGTAGGGCCTGTATTTGACTTTTATGAGCAGTATCTAAATCAATATCAAAACCGGTTGAGTATTAATAATTTAAAAAATACCCCGATTACCACAGCAGTGTTACTGGTTACCTTTATTACGGCTGTTATTACTCAATTGGGTCAGCAATGGATTGATTGGTTTTTAATCGCCAAAATTCAGTATTATCCAAGGTCGTGGTTCTTTTACGATGGTGCTATCAATATATGGCGCTTCATTAGTCCTATTTTTCTGCATTTTGGCATTGAACATCTGATATTTAATTCGCTTTCTTTTTGGTATTTGGGCTCGATGTTAGAGCGGAATACAGGAAGGCTATTTTTTTTGGGATTAATTGTTGTATTGGCCAGTATCAGTAATGTGTCTCAGTTAATATCCGATGGTCCATTATTTGGTGGGCTATCAGGTGTGGTGTATGGCTTTATTGGTTTTATATTCTTATATCAAAAATTTATTAAAGATTTAAATATCCCTAAAGGATTACCAATATTTGCAGTGGTTTGGATGCTGCTAGGTATGACTGATATTTTAGCCAGCATAGGTTTTGGCAGCATGGCTAATACAGCACACTTAAGTGGCTTACTTGCAGGTTTGGCAACGTTTGCGGTGTACAAAATTATGACGAACAAAGAGAGTACTCATGAACCTAGATGATTTGATCGCTAGCATGACCCCTGAAATTTATAAAAACATGAAGGACGCAGTAGAGCTTGGACGATGGGGGGATGGTCGGACAATGACATCCGAGCAAAAAGAATTTAGCTTAGAAGCTATGATTCGATATGAACACCTTGTAGGTATTGCTGAAACAGAGCGTGTTGGTTATGTGGATACAAGTAAAAAAATGAACAAGAAAAAATCAGATGATAACGATACACAAAATATAAAAATCATTGATTAAGCCTTAAATGCCTAAATATAAATATATCGATTGCTAAGTAGAGCTATGAGTACACAAAAATACCAAGGTCATTTGCGTAAGATGACCATTAGTCATGATGAAAGTTGTGCAAATTATCAGATTCGCTTAGATGATCAATCTATTCCGCTCAATGAAAAGATTGGTCAGCCGATACGTATAGAGAGTTTAGGCGAAATACATTGCATTGAATGTGGACGAAAATGCAAAAAAAGTTTTAGCCAAGGCTATTGTTACCCTTGTTTTTCACGATTACCACAATGCGATGTTTGCATTATGAGCCCTGAGAAATGCCATTATGATCAAGGTACTTGCCGTGATGCAAATTGGGGTGACGAATTTTGTATGCAAGATCATATCGTATACCTGGCTAACTCGTCCGGTATTAAAGTGGGAATAACACGACACACTCAAATCCCCACTCGTTGGTTGGATCAGGGAGCAATGCAAGCGTTGCCAATTGCTCGAGTAGCAACTCGACAGTTATCCGGTCTATTAGAGGTCATCTTTAAGCAGCACGTTGCCGATAAAACGAATTGGCGAACATTGTTGAAACAAGATGCATTAGACTTAGATTTATCAGTAAAACGTGATGAATTATTTGAGCTTTGCCATGAAGAAATTGAAGAGTTGCAAGGCCACTATGGTTTGCAAGCAGTGAGTCTGATTTACGATGCTGAACAGCATAATTATAAATATCCTGTTACAGAATACCCAACTAAAATAGTGAGTTTTAACCTAGATAAGAACCCAATCGCAGAAGGTATTTTAAAAGGGATTAAAGGGCAGTATCTGATATTGGATACAGGTGTGATTAATTTGCGTAAGTACACATCTTATAATGTGTCTATTGAGTGTTAATAATTTAAGGATATATTGAAAATGAACAAAGCTCAGCCTCAGGCCATTTACTTAAAAGATTACAAAAAACCAAATTACTTTATAGAAAGTACTAAATTGGATTTTGAACTATTCGAAGATAAAGCTATTGTCCGATCGGATCTTTCTCTTGTAATAAATACAGAAAATAATGATTCAAGTTTAGCCTTAAATGGTCATGAGCTTGAGTTACTAGGGGTTGCGATTGATGGTGTGTTGTTATCTGAGGAAGAATACGTATTGGATGATGAGTATTTAATTCTTAGAAATTTGCCAAATACATTTAGATTGCAGATTACAACGCAGATTAAACCACAAAAAAATACTGCTTTAGAAGGCTTGTATAAATCGTCAAATATGTTTTGTACTCAATGTGAAGCCGAAGGTTTTAGACGAATCACTTACTATTTAGATCGCCCTGATGTCATGAGCGTATTTGAAGTGTCTATTGTGGCAGATAAGTCTAAATATCCAGTTTTGTTATCAAATGGAAACTTAACATCTTCAAACGATTTACCAGGAGGCCGCCATCAAGCAGTTTGGTATGATCCACATAAAAAACCTTGTTATTTGTTTGCTTTGGTTGCTGGTGATTTACAGCATATCGAAGATTCATTTGTCACCATGACGGGCACTGATGTGACGTTAAGAATTTACGTTGAACCGCAAAATATCGATAAGTGTGACTATGCAATGGGAGCGCTTAAGCGCTCTATGAAGTGGGATGAAGACGTATATGGTCGAGAATACGATTTAAATATTTTTAATATAGTGGCTGTTGACGACTTTAATATGGGGGCGATGGAAAATAAAAGCCTCAATATATTCAACTCTTCATGTGTATTAGCCAACCCAGAGACTTCAACGGACGCCACTTTTCAGCGAATAGAAGCCATTGTCGCTCATGAATACTTCCATAATTGGAGTGGTAATCGAGTGACGTGTCGAGATTGGTTTCAACTGAGTCTCAAAGAAGGATTTACCGTTTTCAGGGACAGCGAATTTTCATCTGATATGGGATCCCGATCTGTAAAAAGAATTGAAGATGCCACGCTTTTACGTACTGCTCAGTTTGCAGAGGATGCAGGACCTATGGCTCACGCAATACGTCCAGCTTCATTTATCGAGATTTCAAATTTTTATACGCTGACCATTTATGAAAAAGGCTGTGAAGTTGTACGCATGATCCATAACTTGTTGGGCAGTGACAATTTTAGAAAAGGTTCGGATCTTTATTTTGATCGTCATGATGGGCAGGCTGTCACAACAGAAGATTTTGTTAAGGCAATGGAAGATGCCAGTGACCAAGACTTAACTCAATTCAGAAACTGGTACAGTCAGGCTGGCACGCCAGAAGTTGAAGTGAGCGATTCATTTGATGAAAGTACTGGGGAGTACAGTCTTACTCTTGTGCAGACTTGCCGTAAAACCCCTGAAACAAATGAGAAAAAGCCGTATCACATACCTGTGGAAATAGGTTTGCTTTTATCGAATGGGCAAGATGCACATTTAGATTGTATCAGTCGTGGTGAATTTGATGCTTCCAGATCTGTTATCGGATTGAAAGCATTCAGTGAAACGTTTGTGTTTAAAGGGTTTAAAGAAAAGCCTATTCCATCACTGCTGAGAAGTTTTAGTGCACCAGTAAAATTATCTTATTCGTATACAAGAGATGAGTTGTTATTTTTAATGGCTCATGACAGTGATGGGTTTAATCGTTGGGATGCAGGTCAAACCTTGGCGACTGATATTATTCTCCAATTAGCGAAAGATTACGAAACTGGTAAGGCGTTCCATTTAGATGAACGGTTAATAACTGTGTATAAGGGGTTGCTTACGGATAAGTCACTTGATGATGCCATTATTACTAAGATGTTAATGCTGCCTAGCTTGGCATTCTTGATGGAGCAACAAGACAAGGCGGATATTCACTTGTTACATGCAGCTCATAAATTTGTAAAAACTACATTAGCAGAGCAGCTTCACATTCAATTCAATGATTGCTATGTGAATTGCTTGGATAATGGGCCTTATAAACCGAACTTTGATGCTATGGCGAAAAGAGGCTTAAAGAATTTATGCTTACAGTATATGTTGATTAGTGGGCAAGATGGTTATCTTGTATCTGCCATTAAACAATTTAAATCGGCTGATAATATGACAGATCAAAGCGGAGCGCTTTCTGCTGTAGTGAATAGTTCTTATCAACAAGAAGCATTAGGTTGCTTAGCTGCATTTTATGAGCAATGGAAGAATGATCCATTAGTGGTTAATTTATGGTTCAGTTTACAAGCAGGCAGTGATGAAATTAATGGTCTGCAGGCGATTGAAGCGTTACTCGAGCATGAAGCATTCGACTTTAAAAATCCGAACAAGATACGCTCTGTTGTAGGTGTTTTTGCGGGGCAGAATCTAAGGCATTTCCACCAAAAAGATGGGAAAGGGTACGATTGGCTAGCAGATCAGGTGATCAAATTGGATAAAGCGAACCCCCAAATTGCATCACGGCTATTAGGGCCTTTAACCAAATGGTCGCGTATAGATGTGAAAAATGGTCAGCTTATGCAAAAAGCTTTAAAGAAAATTGGTAACAGCGATAATCTGTCTAAAGATGTCTATGAAGTAGTTAATAAAAGTTTAGTAGACTAATAGTTAAGCAATTACTCTATTTTATTTAAACTAGTGGCGTATATGGTTGTACGTTGCTGGTTAATTTTATATGCTAGCGCTATAACAAAAATAATGTGCCGTTAATGGTACTAATGTACTGGCTTTAGTCAGTTCTGAATGTCGGCGTATCCTTGCGTTGATCGAAGGTATAATAAAAAATGAAAAAGACAGGTCTATTTGTTTCTGGATTATGCGTGGCATTAGCATTCAGTTCAGCAGCATTCGCAAAAGTAAGTAGTTCCGCTGCTGAAAAGTTAAACGGTACTTTGACACCTATGGGTGCAATACGTGCTGGAAATAAAGATGGCTCGATTCCAGAGTGGCGCGGTGGTATTCAGTTTCCACCTAGTTCTTACAAGCAACCAGGACAACATCACCCTGACCCATTCCCTGGTGACAAACCTCTATTTATTATTACCGCTCAAAACATGGGTAAGTACGAAAGCCACTTAAGCGAAGGCCAAAAAGCGTTATTTAAGACGTATCCTGAAACCTTTCAGATGCCTATATATAAAACACGTCGTACAGGCGCTGCACCTCAATGGCTTTACGATAATACTTACAAAAATGCCAAAGTAGCTACATTAGTCGAAGGTGGTAATGGACTAGAAGGAGCAATAGGTGGTATCCCATTTCCAATTCCAGCTAATGGTTTAGAAGCTATTTGGAATCATAACTTACGTTGGAGGGGTGAATACGGCGTTCGAAGAGCATCAGAAGTAGCTGTTCAGCGTGATGGCGGTTATAGCTTAATAACAACACAAGCAGAAGTTTTATATAACTACTACCGTCAAGATATGACGCTAGAAGAGCTAAACAATGTGGCTATTTACTATCTTTCATTTACCAAGGCGCCTGCTCGATTAGCGGGTGGTGCGGTTTTGGCCCATGAAACGCTAAACCAAATCAAAGAAGGACGTCGTGCCTGGGGTTATAACGCAGGTCAGCGTCGTGTTCGTAAAGCACCCAATCTTGCATATGATACACCAGTAGCCGCAGCCGATGGCCTGCGTACTATTGATGAGACAGACATGTATAACGGAGCCCCAGATCGCTATGACTGGACATTAATTGGTAAGCAAGAAATCTTCATTCCATATAACAATTATCGTGTGGGATCACCTGATGTTACCTATAAAGAACTGCTGACTCCAGGTCACTTAAACCCTGAATTTACACGCTATGAAAAGCATCGTGTATGGGTGGTTGAAGCTAACTTAAAAGAAGGTTCTCGTCATATTTACCGTAAACGTCGTTTTTATCTCGATGAGGATAGCTGGGGTGCAGCTATCATAGATATGTACGATGAACGAAATGAGTTATACCGTATAAGTATGGCTTACTTAAAGAGCTACTATGAAATCCCTGCTACTTGGACCTCTATGGATGTCTATCACGACCTACAAGCGCGTCGTTATCACGTACAAGGACTGGAGAACGAAGAACGCTCAGCTATGGATTTTAGCCAGGCATCTCCAGGTACACGTTATTTTACCCCTCAAGAACTAAGACGTCGCGGACGCTAATAACAATAATAAATCGATTAAAAGGAGCTAAGCTCCTTTTATAAAACCTTTTTAATTTAGATCCTGGAGATTTTTGATGCGATCACTGCTTTCAGTGCGCGCGACCATGAAGAGTGCTTTTCATTTTATGAAAAGCATCTCTTTAGTTGCGACCATCAGTTTAACAGTTTTGCCTGCTCAGGCTGGGTGGCAGGACCCTTTAGATACCCCTGCACGTAATACATTTAAAGCTGCTTCATCATTATTATTAGACGTAACCTCTGCAGGCGAGCGTTTAGTAGCGGTAGGCGAGCGTGGACATATTATTTTTAGTGATGATGAAGGCTATACATGGAGTCAAGCATCGGTACCTGTTATTACCACTTTAACATCTGTGTATTTTGTTAGTACTACGACAGGGTGGGCTGTTGGTCATGATGCAGTAGTATTGCATACAACTGATTCAGGCCTTACGTGGACAAAGCAATTTGATGGTTTTAAAGCGAATGAAATGGTATTGGTGCAAGCTAAGAAAAATAAGCAAAAATTAGAAGCTGAATTAAGCAAAGTAAAAGTGATGGGAAACTCTTCTCGCATATCTGATGTTGAAGAAAGCCTTGAGAATGCAACTTATACACTAGAAGACGCTCAGATAGACTTTGAAGAACGTTCCACAAAACCACTACTAGACCTTTGGTTTAAAGATGAGAATGAAGGGTTTGTTATCGGCGCATATGGGATGATGTTTAAAACAACTGATTCAGGTGAAACTTGGACCGACTGGAGTGTAAACGTTGAGAACCCAGATCGTTTCCACTTAAACAGTATTGAGCAAATAAGCGGCGGTCGCTTAATGATCGCTGGTGAAGCAGGGCTTTTGTTACGCACCACAAATGGTGGTAATGACTGGAAGCAAATGTTTAGTCCATACGAAGGCTCGTTCTTTGGGATTACGAGTTTAAGTAAACAGGGTATCCAGGTCGCTTATGGCTTACGAGGTAATTTAGCTCGTACAGATGATTTTGGTAGTAGCTGGCGTTTAGTTGACACTGGTACTGAGCAGACATTAATAGGCGGAACTGATCGCGTTGGACGAGTTTTGTTTGTAGTGGGTAATGGTGGTGCTTTCTTGAAGGGGTTTGATTTTGCCCGAAAATGGGAAAGTGACATTCGTGTTGACCGTGCAAATGCAGCGGCGATTATTGAAACACTGTCAGGACACTTTGTTGTTGTTGGGGATAATGGCGTACAGCTATTTAACCAAGAAGGCGAAGAGCTGACCGATACAATAAAAAGTATTTAAGGATTAGGAAATAAACATGTCAGATATCAAAATGCCTAATTCAGAACCAGAACATAATGTTCTAATACCTGATGCAGAGCCAGTACTGGAAAGACTATTCTTCAATAGTCGAGGCTTCTTCCTAGTTATATTGTTAGCGTTAACTGTTTTTCTTGGTTATAACGCTGCACATGTGGGATTAGACTCACGTTCAGAAAAATATATTCCTCTTGAGCATGAATATATAAAAAACCATTTACGTCATGCTGGTGATTTAAGTAGTGGTTTAAATAATATTAAAATAGTCGTAGAGAGTACATCTGGCGATATATTTAACCCAGAATATATGGAGACATTACGTCAAATTAATGATGAAGTATTTTTCATCAATGGCTCTGATCGATCAAAATTAAAATCATTGTGGACGCCTAATGTTCGTTGGACTGAAGTAACTGAAGAGGGCTTCCAAGGCGGTCCGGTTATACCAGCAACATATAATGGTGATGAAGAAAGTATTGAGCAATTACGCCAAAACATTCTTAAGTCGGGTCAAGTGGGTCGATTAGTCGCTAATAACTTCATGTCAACCATGATTGATATTCCATTGTATGAAACAGATCCTGAAACCAATAAAGCATTAAACCCAAAAGAGTTAGCTGATGCTTTAGAGGAAAAAATTCGCAATAAATATAATAGTGATAGTATCGCTGTACATATTATTGGATTCCCGAAAAAAATGGCGGATTTAATTGAAGGCGCTGGCAATGTAGCAACTTTCTTTTTAATGGCTATCGGTATCACTACGATACTTCTTTATGTTTACTCACGTTGTATTCGTGGAACATTAATTCCTGTTATTTGCTCGGTTGTTGCAGTGGTTTGGCAGTTAGGTGTGCTTAATCTAATTGGTTACGGAATAGATCCATATTCAATGTTGGTGCCTTTCTTAGTTTTTGCTATTGGTATTAGTCATGGGGTTCAAATAATAAATGGCATTGCGATTGAGTCTGGGCGTGGATCTAATAAAGAAATGGCTGCTCGTTTGGCATTCCGAGGTTTGTATGTACCTGGCATGTTAGCTCTATTGTCAGATGCAATTGGATTTTTAACGCTTCTATTTATTGAAATCAATGTGATTCAAGAGTTAGCGGTAGCTGCATCTATAGGTGTTGCTGTCATTATCATAACAAACTTAATATTGTTGCCATTGTTGATGTCTTATGTCGGCATTAGTCAGTCAGGTATTAATCATGCTGAAAAAGTGGAGTTAGCAGAACCTAAACTTTGGAAGGCAGTTGCTAAATTCACCCAGCCTAAAATGGCTTCAGTTGCGATTATAGTTGGGGCTCTATTAGCGGTTGGTGGTGTAATTGGCAGTCAAAATTTAAAAATTGGCGATCTTGATAAAGGTGCTCCAGAACTTCGTCAGGACAGTCGGTACAACAAAGATAATGCATTTGTAGTAGAAAATTATTCAACTAGCTCTGATGTGTTAGTTATTATGGCTGAAACACCTGCTGAAAAATGCGCAACATTTGAAGCACTAGATGCTATGGATCGCTTGATGTGGGAAATGGAGAATGTACCGGGTGTGCAATCAACGGTTTCCCTTGTTTCTGTTTCTAAATTAATGGGTAAAGCTTATAACGAGGGTAATCCTAAGTGGTCAGCTTTGTCTCGTAATCAAAATATTCTGAACTCAAGTGTACAGCGTGCTCCAGCAGGAATGTTAAATCAAGATTGCTCAATGGCTCCTGTGATTATTTTCTTAAACGATCACAAAGCTGAAACACTTGAAAATGCTGTGAAAGCTGCTGAAGAATTTGCAAAAGGTTATGAGAATAACGATGCTATTCAGTTTAAATTAGCGTCTGGTAACGCAGGTGTTGAAGCGGCAACTAATGAAGTGATCGCAAAAGCTCAAAACTTAATGTTAGTGTTTGTATACATTGTTGTATCGGTATTGTGTTTCATTACTTTCCGATCCATGCGTGCAGTACTGTGTATTATTACGCCATTGGCTTTAACCTCAATATTGTGTCAAGCACTGATGGCTCAAATGGGAATTGGTGTTAAAGTTGCAACTCTACCTGTAATTGCGCTTGGTGTTGGTATTGGTGTTGATTATGGTATTTATATTTATAGTCGTTTAGAAGCGTTATTAATAGAAGGTTTAAGTCTTCATGATGCGTTCTTTAAAACACTTAAAACCACAGGTAAAGCGGTAAGCTTTACAGGGTTAACGCTGGCAATTGGTGTGGGAACATGGATATTCTCTCCCATTAAATTCCAAGCAGATATGGGGATATTGTTAACTTTCATGTTTATCTGGAATATGATTGGTGCCTTAATATTGTTACCAGCTTTATCAAGATTCATATTGAAACCTGAGTCAATTATTGCGAAACATAAAGCGCGTCATGGCAATGTATTGCCTGCCGAAAAGCTATAGAATTGTATTGCTGATAAAAAACCGCGCAACTGCGCGGTTTTTTAGTTTTAGAGAAATGTAAAATTGAAAGATTCCAGTTTAAAATCACGTATTGTTTTCGATCATGACGATTGGTTGCTATGCCATAAACCTTGCGGTGTAAATTTTCATAGTGAAGATGGCATACCTGGTTTTGTTGAAATTATGCGTAGTCAAACGTCAATGCCTTTATGGCCTGTGCATCGCTTAGATAAAGCCACATCGGGACTTATCTTGTTAGCGAAAAGTCAGCAAGCATGTGCCGATTTATCAAAGCTATTTGCAGATAAAAAAATAGAAAAGTTTTATCTTTCTATTTGTTCTAATGTACTTAAAAAGAAACAAGGAAAAGTAATTGGTGATATGGCTAAGGCTAGACGAGGTAGCTTCAAATTACTAAAAACTCAGGAAAACCCTGCTGTTACACAGTTTGTATCTAAAAGCTTAATACCCGGTTTTAGGCTGTGCTTATTGAAGCCTAAAACAGGTAAGACCCATCAGTTAAGAGTTATGATGAAATCATTGGGGTCGCCAATATTGGGTGATGAACGGTATTCAGGGCCGAAATCGGATCGTTTATACCTACATGCTTATGCGCTTAGATTTCAATATGCCGATAAAAACTTTGAATTTACGGAATTACCAAATAACGGACTGTATTTTGAGACTGAAGAGTTCATGTCTGCTATGGGTGATTGGGGGTCACCATGGTTGTTAAACTGGCCCTAGTAATGATTTGAATTGATGGTTATGTGTTATTAACTCATCGAGTATGAATGTATTAACAACAGTCATAAATTTAACGTTGAATTGAATAAAATTTATAAAGGATAATAGTAATGGCTTTTCCACGCAGAGTTGCAATTGTTGCATCTAATCGCATACCGTTTGCAAAATCTAACACTGCTTACTTTGGTGTTTCTAATCAAGAAATGCTAGGTGCGGCGATTCAAGGGTTAGTCGAGAAAGCGAGCCTACAAGGTAAAGCTGTTGGTGAGGTTGTAGCGGGTGCTGTTATGAAACACAGCCGTGACTTTAATCTTGTTCGTGAAACGGTTTTAGATACAGATCTATGTGCATCAACACCATGTATTGATATGCAACAAGCATGTGGTACTGGCCTGCAAGCTATTATTTCTTTGACGAATAAAATAGCTTTAGGACAAATAGAATCGGGTATTGCTGGCGGTGTAGATACAACCAGCGACGCACCAATTGCCATCAATGATAAGTTTCAATCGATGCTAATGAAACTTAATAAAGCCAAGACAACAGGAGAGCGTTTTAAAATATTAGCCTCTTTTCGTCCTGGCTTTCTAGCGCCTAGTTTGCCTCGTAATGGCGAACCAAGAACAGGATTGAGCATGGGGGGGCATACAGAGTTGACTGCTAAGCGTTGGGATATTACACGCGAAGATCAGGATCAGCTTGCCTTTGATAGTCATCAGAAATTAGCAAAAGCATATGAAACTGGATTCATGGATGATTTGATTTCAAGCTTTAAAGGATTGGATAAAGACAATCTTTTACGCCCACAAACTTCATTAGAAAAACTGGCTTCATTAGGCCCTGCATTCGATAAAAATGGCGGCACATTATCAGCGGGTAATAGTTCCTCTTTAACTGATGGCGCCAGTGCTGTATTACTAGCAAGTGAAGAGTGGGCAAAAGCACAAGGTCTTCCTGTGTTGGCGTATATAACAGATTATGAAACTACGGCTGTGGACTTTTTAGCAAAAGACAGTGATTACAAAGAAGAGCTATTGTTGGCTCCAGCGTATGCAGTGCCTAAAATGTTGGCGCGAAACAATATTAACTTACAAAATTTTGATTTTTATGAAATACACGAAGCGTTTTCTGCTCAGGTATTAGCAACACTAAAAGTTTGGAATAACGAACCATTTTGTAAAGATCGTTTAGGTCTTAATAGTGTGTTGGGTGAAATAGATCGTGCCAAACTGAATGTAAATGGTAGTTCATTGGCTACGGGGCATCCATTCGCAGCAACGGGTGGTCGTATCGTCGGGAATTTAGCGAAATTATTGGATGAAAAAGGATCAGGTCGGGGGTTGATTTCAATTTGCGCAGCAGGTGGGCAGGGTGTCGTTGCTATTATTGAAAAGTAATTTTAAAAATTTATAATATAAAAAATGCCAGTTTTTCTGGCATTTTTTATATTTAACACAATCGTTTTTTAGTTTTATGCTGTCAGAATATACTTAAGAGTTTCAACTACTTGCTCGGGCGTTTGTGTCCATGCCATGGCGGCGCCATCTACTTCTTTTAATGGATGGATGATGGATTCATCATGCAAGGTGATATACGGCTTTTTAAGCGCAGCACAATATCCAGCATCAAATGCAGCATTCCATTGTTTGTACTTATCGCCAAAGCGAATAACAGCCATGTCACACTTTTCAATCATAGTTTGAGTGCGTATAGCATTCACTTTAGATGATTTATGGTCACGCCAAAAATTAACTGATTCTTCTCCTAAATGATCACCAGCAGCATCGCTTGCTTCGTGATTAGTCACGGCAGATACAAATACAATATCTAAATTAAGGGCTGCAGCACCTTTCTTAATTTGATCCCTCCAGTCTGTATGGATCTCACCTGATAAATATACTGTCCAAGACATATCGCGTACTCGCTATTTATTAATATTAAAAAATGTTAAAAGTTTGCTGCCAACAATGTTGATTCCAATATAAATTGGTATGGCAAGCAGTAAAATTAGAATGGCAATATAACCAAATAAGAATGGGGCTTTCATTAAAATAGTCATTAATGATTCTTGATAATAAAAGAACCATTTATGATCGGCAGGAAAAAACCATTCGTGAAAGGCATAGAATACATTTACAGGACCAATAATTAAAACAGTAATCGTACATAAACCGATAATGAGTAGGGTGGATAATGATTGCTGTTTGATATTTGGTGGGGTTTGATTTCTCTTGTAAAAATAAATAACAATGCTTAATAGTATTATTAATGAAATAAATGCGGTAATCCTAAATACATCAATCAATTTAGCTACGTCTTTCAAATGAAGGATTTCGCTGGTATGCAATAGTGTGTTTATTTTTTTGTTAGTAGTTTGGTCAAAGTATTCAATTTCTTTAAGGCCATTTCCGTGGTTGTGTATGGCGTTATTGATAGATGCAAATAAACGAATACGTTCTTCGCGATCTGTATTTTCAAAATGATCTCTGTACCGGTTTTGCGGGCCATATTTAACAGTGTGTTGTTCTATATCCATAAAGTCATGTAATGCAGGATATGCAAAGTCAATACTGGCCCAAATGACCCAACTTAAAAACAGCGCACAGATTAGGCTGCTAACTGAGTAAAGCCCAAAAATTAGGGGCTGAGTAAAATTTTTTATATTGAGCATTTAATGATCGATTCTATTGGTTTTATATAAGTTGCTAGGGTCGCGGGTTTCATAAAAAGCGTCAAGTATTAATTGTTTTATACCGTTATCTTTTGGCTGTGTATTTAGATTTTTAGAGGTTAGTACGTCCTCTTGGCAGGTTGGTAGTGGATATTTTATAAGGGGTCTGTCGTACTGTAATGAGAATTCTCTTCAAACAGTTTCGATCCTTCAAAAGTTAAGCCTTTATCTTGTTAAAGGCGCAAGGGCAGGGTAAGGTTTGTTTGTTCAAATTTAGATGATTATAAAAAGCATGGAACAGAAAGAATTTACAACCACTGGTTTATTAAGAATTTTTAATGCTACCGGTTATAGCTTTAAAGGCATCCAGCGAGCATGGAAAACCGAAGCTGCAGTTAGACAAGAATTTGTATTAGCTTTGATTATGCTGCCAATTGCATTTTTAATCGCTCAAAGCCTTGCGCAGGTGGTGCTGCTTGTACTGTCATTATTTATCGTTGTGATTACAGAGCTTTTGAATACGTCTATAGAGTATGCAATTGATAGAATTGGTTCTGAAAAGCATGATTTATCAGGCGCTTCTAAAGACATAGCCAGTGCCGCAGTCTTTTTCTCTCTGGCCCAAGTGGCTTTTGTATGGGGAATTACCATAATTTATAACCTAGGCTGGATTGCATTTCCACTGCTTAAGTTTTAGTCACTAAATTGAAGGGAGGATATTTACTATGAATCAATTGGCTAAGCTTTCCTTTTTGCTGGCAACTATTATTGGTTTTTGTTTCAATTTTGAAGCCCTGATTAGTAATGGTGATATCAACTGGATCAGTTGGCTTATTACTTATGTTGTGTGTTTTGCTTTCTTTTATTTTTATGTGTTCACTACTAAGAGTAAAGATACTGAGGAATACATGCCAGAATCAAATAGTTCTGTTAATCCTACTCATGTGGAAGCCTTATATAAGCAATCAATGATTGTTGAACGTAATGCAAAAAAAGCCAATTTGGTTTTGTCTCAACAATTAGTTTTAGTTAAAAATATATTAAATAAAACGAAAGACTTAAATGAAAATAAAGACCTGAGCAAGAGTTTTGGGTTACCAGTTAAAGAATTAGAAGTACTAGATCATAATTTAGAACGCTTATTGTGCGAAATGAAAAAGAACGTAAGGCTAGGTGAAAAATTACAACAGTCGGTTGCTAATATTGACCCTGAAATAGGCGTTGCTTGATAGGCGGTCTGCTTGACAAAATTTAATTAAAAGCCGACAGAGATAGTTGTTAATTTTTGTCGGTGTTTATCTGCCTCAGCCCCTGCTTTCCCGTCTGTTATAACCCTAATCTATTCCTGTATTAGCCCGATGTGTCAGGTATTTAGCAATGCTTTAATACCTAATAGGTCTTTATTGCTCATGGCAGAATTTGTTACGTCGTAGACAATTAGGCATATATGGTCAGTTGAACCGTCTACATTATTTAAGGGGATGATGGTTGCATTCTGATACATGAAGTCGGCTCGGCCAGTAATTGGGTGATTGTTATTAAACTTAAAAAGATAAGGCCGTTGCTCGCTTATAGTGAACGCTCGGGTATTTAATAAAAATACGGACTCGGCTTTCTTTTTAAACCAACTTTCATCTATTTCAGAAAACAATGTAAAAAGGTTTTGTCCCTTAGCTTGATCGGGTCTCACACCGCTGTGATTTTCCATGAATCCATTC
Organism: Bermanella sp.; assembly: GCA_034112345.1. Lineage (GTDB taxonomy): Bacteria > Pseudomonadota > Gammaproteobacteria > Pseudomonadales > Oceanobacteraceae > Bermanella. The sequence goes on from JAWUVN010000065.1 coordinate 46,979, forward strand.
CACAATTTAATAGAGTAGTCACGGTCTAATACAACAAGGCCAACATCAATCGTTTGAAGGATATCCATTAGCCAATGGAATTCGGTCATTTCTAGCTGAGAATCAGACATTTCAATCCTCCAATAAAAAACTAATCAAACGGTTCATGTGAATAACACTTTCTTCGGTAAACAGAAGTAATAAGTCGCAATTAATGTTGTGGTCTTTAATTGTATAGTTTATTTCTATGGCCATTGTACGTTGCCAAGTAACATGCTTTTCATCCAGTAATTCACTGATTGGGCGATGCTGCCCAAGAATGATAGGGTGGCTTTGACTAAAGTTAATGTCTAACTGCTGCCCAATTCCTTGTATACAGGCACCGTTTAAAACATTAGCCACATCCATTAGCATTTCTAACTCTTCTTTAGGGTTCAGCTCTTTTGAGTATTTAAGCAGCTGTGCAATATCCGAAAAGCTTGAGTCATTAAATATAAGAAGCGCTTCACCAGCTATACCTGCACCAATGAACCCCTGGCAGACAGCGCTGACTGTAGGTGCATTTTCCAGTGACTTAATAGTCATTTTAAATTCATTGCGTTCGATAATGTTAACGTTGGGTATTGGGAGTACTACATAAACACCAAGCAGTCTTGCAAGTCGATCTGCTGCTTGTCCCATGGCAACGTTGGTTATTTCTTGGTAACAGTCGCGCTCATCTTCGGTGAGAGCAATGATTTCACTCATTGTTGCCTCCAACCATGCCATATTCGATGAGGACATTTAATATTTTCCCCTCGTCTACTGGTTTTTTAATAAATTCAATGGCACCTAGGTTTTTTACTCGTTCTCTTGCTTCTGGCTGAATGTCGCCAGAAACCACAATAACTAAGATAGGCATGTCATTTTTACGAATGGCTTCAAGGGTTTCGTAGCCATCCATAACAGGCATAGTTAAATCCAAAAACATTAGTTCTTGGCCGCCTAGCTTTATAATTTCTATGGCTTCAGCACCATTTTTAGCAAAGGTGACCTCTGTGGGCCAGCTATCTGGAAGGGCTCTCGACATCTGCTTTCTAGCCATGTTCGAATCGTCACATATAAGCACTTTAGTTGTCATGTGCAGTTTCTATCCATTAACAATCTCTACCTTAGAGTTAAGGTTGCAAATGGCGGTATAGCAAGTCATATAGGCAGGTGTATAGCTGGGTCATTTAGACTTTATTGCTTGCTCCCATGTGATAAGTTGTTGCTTTCGTTCAACGCCCCACCGATAGCCGCTAAGTGCGCCACTTTGTTGAATAACTCGGTGGCATGGGATGAGGAATGCGATCGGATTGCTCCCAATTGCGCGGCCAGCAGCTCTGGCGGCTGATGGGCGGTTCAGCTTTTCTGCTATGTTTTTATAGCTGAGTAATTCACCGCATTGAGTGGTTAGTAGGGCTTGCCAGACTTGAACTTGAAAATTAGTGGCATTTACGCAAATGTGAATAGGGTGCTTAAGAGTAAAGGGGTCCGACTTTAAAATTTCATTGTGTTCAGCCTGTTTGATGTGGGCTTTTGGGTATTCTTGCTGAAGTTTGCTGAGTGTTAGTGATAGGTTATCTTTGTCGCTATAAAAGCCTAAATAGTTTAAGCCCCGTGCCGTAGCGATGACAACTAATGGGCCAAAGATACTGGGTTCAATAGCCCAGTTAAATATTAGGGTTTCCCCCATTGATTTAAATTCACCTGGGCTAAGGGCTTCTACAGATACGTATGAGTCATGTAGGCGAGAAGTGCTGCTTAACCCAAAATCTAGTGTGGTTTGTTCAATGGATTGTGTGATCAGCAGCGGCTTTGAGTGGTTAACTATGCATGCCTGTTGAAATTGTTTTGGGCTAATTCCAACTAAAGCTTTAAATATCTTTTGAAAATGAGCTGGACTCAATTTATAGCGCTGAGCCAGTTGCTCAAGAGTGTGGGTAATTGGTTGTTCTAAATGTAAGTGAGCAGAGGAGCGAGTTAAAAGTGCTATGCAGTCAGCGCATATTTCGTAATGCCCCTTATTTATAAGAGCCACTTCTCGTGTTTTCTCAATTATTACTGAGGGTGTGTTTACAGTTGTCGATCGGTTTTTCACTTAGTAACCTAGAAGGTAGTAATGAAACTAAGCATAACGAGCAGAAGAGAGGTGCACCACCTGAATCTTGTGATTAGGTGGTGTTAGAGATCAGAGGCACCATAAATTAGCGTGTATATTATATGGCTAGATGCAAAAAAGGTTATGCTTTCTCTTGTTTTGCTTTCGCAGTTAGCTCTTGGATCACAGCAAGCATATCTTTGTGACACTTTTCCATTAACTCTGGAATATCATCGTTAGTCATTCCTGCGGTTTCAATGGCAGGTAATACTCTTACATACGCATCATTGTTTTTTAGGCGATCAAAGCTAAAGTCATCTAAATAAGCGCTGGCACAAACAGGTACTATCGGTACGCCAGCATTGATAGCGGTTACAAATGCCCCCTTTTTGAATGGCAGCATGTTTTTACCATGATTGCGTGTGCCTTCAGCAAAAAACCAAATATTGGTGTCTTTTTTAGTCAACACAGTTTTAGTGATCTCCATGGCTTCAATGGCTTTTTTCGCATTGCCGCGGTCAATCAGTATGTTACCGGCAAGCCAATACAGTTGGCCAAAAAGAGGAATCCATTTTAAGCTTTTTTTACCGATGCTTGCTGTGCGTTTAGGCACTATGCTACCTACTACAAACAGGTCCCAATTGCTTTGATGGTTACAGATCACAATAAAGTTTTTATCGGTAGGGTAATTCTCTTTGCCTTCGTGGTGCACTTTTATACCAATAATAGGCAAGCCTATTATTGAGTAGACCTGAGAGCTTAGGCGGCTATTGGAAGGGTTGAACGGACGTAAAATGCCAGCTATCACGCCTACAAGGGAGCCGATAACAAAATGAATCGATAATAATATATAACGTATTAAGCGGATCATATTTCTACCTCAATTTAAATTACGGCGAGCATACAGATGTTTACCCAGATCCTCTAGTAATTTGTCTCTATATGGCTGTTTGAAACCTCTAAAACTAGACATTTATAATGGGTGTCATAAATTGATTAAAAGCAGCAATAATTAGTCAATGTCTTTGAGTTTTTATGTGCTTTCCAAGCATAAGATTATAGGGTCAAATACCTGCCTAAATACAAACATTACAATAATAAATATGAGGCGTTCATGAGCCAAGAATTAGATCTATTTAAGCAATCACTCCATCGTTTCTTAGATCAAGAAGTGGCTCCCCATTATCATCAGTGGGAAGAGCAAGGGTTAATCCCTCGAAGTGTATGGCAAACCTTTGGTCGAGCCGGTTTTTTATGTGTGGATATGCCATTGGAATACGGTGGTTGTGGTGGTGATTTTAATATGTCAGCCATCGTGATCGAGGTACTTTCATTGCGTGGATACGCTGCGCTGGCTACTAACGTATCGGTACACAGTGACATTGTCGCACCTTACATTGTTCATCTTGGTAGTGAAGCCCAAAAATCAAAATGGTTACCTTTACTGGCCAGTGGCGAAGCAGTTGGTGCAATTGCCATGACCGAGCCTGGTGCTGGTAGCGATCTACAGGGCATGAAATGCCAAGCTAAAAAAGTTGATGCTGGTTTTAGTATCAGTGGTCAAAAAACATTTATCACTAATGGTCAGCATGCCGATGTATGTATTGTCGCGGCAAAAACAGATGTGAATGCTGGTGCAAAAGGCATTAGCTTATTTTTATTAGAAAAGGAAAGTGCTGGGTATGACGTTGGCACTAACCTAAAAAAGATAGGGCAGCATTCGGGTGATACTTCAGAGTTATTTTTCAGCGATGTCATAACAGATGAGCCTTTAGGCGAATTAAATAAAGGCTTTGTCCATTTAATGAATGAACTGCCTAGAGAGCGTTTGATTTTGTCTGTTGGTGCCATTGGCGCCTGTGTGGGAATGATGAAAATGACGGTTGAATACGTCAAGCAAAGGCAGATGTTTGGGCAATCTTTAAGTGGCTTGCAAAACACCCGTTTTGTATTGGCGCAGCAAGATACCCAATTAAGCGTTAATCAAGCATTTATAAAGCATTGCATTGAGCTTTATGAAAAAAAACAATTGACCGCTGCGATGGCTTCGAAAGCAAAACTTTCCACTACGGAACTTCAATGTTCTATGGCTGATGATTGTTTGCAGTTGTTTGGTGGCTATGGCTACATGGAAGAGTATCCAATTGCGAGAGCGTTCTTAGATGCGCGAGTACAGCGTATTTATGGTGGTGCATCAGAGGTGATGAAGGAAATTATTGCGCGGGATTTAATTGGTAAGTAATGAGTTAAAAATATCATAGAAATAAAAAAGACTTCTCTCCATCACCTGACAAATGAGAAAAAGAAGTCTTACTGCTTTTGTTAAAAGCCATTTAAGCAGATCAATAAATGAGTCTGCTTAAATTAGGGTTGCAACTTAAAGGCTTGCAGCCAATTCAGATGCTAATTTTATGGCACGCTTAGCATCTAGTTCACCAGCAAACTCAGCGCCACCAACAAGATGTAGGCCAAAGTTTTGGTCACTATCGCTCTGTAATGCTTTATACAGCTTATTCACGCTTACTTGACCAGCACACAATACAATGTGATCAACATCCAAAACGCGTTGCTCAATAACGGCGCCTTCTTTGTCGCTGATCGTGATATGTAGGCCTTCATCATCAATTTTGTCGTAACCTACACCAGCAATCATTTCTACTTGCTTCATTTTAACCGCTGCACGGTGTACCCAGCCCGACGTTTTATTTAGGCCGCGACCTAAAGACGTTGTTTTACGCTGAAGCATATAAACTTTACGAGGAGATGGTTCTATTTCCATTGGTTTAAGGCCACCAGCGGAAGTATTGTTAATATCCACGCCCCATTCTTTGAACCATGCTTCTTTATTAAGTGTTAAAGACTCGCCTTGAGGAGTTAGGTATTCACTTACATCAAAGCCAATGCCGCCAGCGCCCATAACAGCTACTTTACCGCCTAATTTTAGGTCTTGCCCTAGTAGTTCTTGGTAAGTCACTACTTTTTCGTGGTCAATGCCAGGCATGTTAGGAACGCGAGGCTCAACCCCTGTAGAAATAATGATTTCATCAAACCCCGCATCTTTTAAATCGTCAGCTGTTACCCAAGTGTTTAATTTAAGATCGATATTATGTACTTCAATCATCTTTTTGAAATAACGAATAGTTTCAGAAAACTCTTCTTTACCTGGAATCTTTGATGCAAATAAGAACTGGCCACCAATGGTGTCGCGTCCTTCAAACATGGTTACATTATGGCCACGTTTAGCAGCAACCGTAGCAGCGGCTAAGCCAGCAGGGCCCGAACCCACAACGGCAACTTTTTTCGCCATGTGTGTTGGTGTGTATAGTAATTCTGTTTCATGGCAAGCACGCGGATTTACTAAACAGCTTGAACGTTGATTTTGGAAGGTATGGTCCAAACACGCTTGGTTACAAGCAATACAGGTATTGATTTCATCTGCACGGCCTTCAGCTGCTTTATTTACCCACTCACTATCTGCAAGAAAAGGGCGAGCCATAGAAACCATATCGGCTTGGCCGCTTGAAATGATGTCTTCAGCGGTATCGGGCATATTGATGCGGTTAGATGCTACAACAGGAATACTAACAGCGGCTTTAACTTTCGCAGTAGGGTCTGTAAAAGCAGCGCGAGGCACCGATGTTACGATGGTTGGAACGCGAGCTTCGTGCCAGCCAATACCACTGTTTAAAATAGTGACGCCTGCTTTTTCTAGTTCTTTAGCCAGAAGAATCACTTCTTCCATCGTAGAGCCACCTTCAACAAGGTCGATCATAGATAGGCGGAAGATGATAATAAAATTCTCGCCCACTTGCTGGCGAACGGTGCGCACAATTTCAAGTGCTAGGCGCATTCTATTTTCGTAAGAACCGCCAAATTCATCATCTCGAAGGTTGGTGCGTTTATTCAAAAACTGAGTAATCAAGTAGCCTTCAGAGCCCATGATCTCAACACCGTCATATCCTGCTTTTTGAGCAAGCTTGGCGCTTTTACCATATTGGCGAATGGTTTTGTAAACACCCTTAGTAGTCAATGCTTTTGGTTTGAATGGTGTAATCGGTGATTTAATGGCAGAAGGAGCAACGCTATAAGGGCTATATCCATAACGACCAGCATGTAAAAGCTGTAAACAGATCTTGCCATCAGCTTCATGTACCGCTGTGGTCACTTTTTTATGCATAGATACTTGTAAAAAACTGCTTAAGCGAGAGCCTAGTGCAACCAGTTCGCCACGACGGTTAGGTGAAAAGCCACCTGTAACCATTAGTCCGCAGCCACCGCGAGCACGTTCAGCAAAATACTCGGCTAATTGATTAAAGTGCCAAGGGCGATCCTCAAGGCCAGTGTGCATTGACCCCATCATTACGCGGTTTTTTAGGGTAGTAAACCCAAGGTCTAGTGGGGCAAGCAAGTTTGGATATTGGCTCATTAAAACACTCTCATTTTGTTATAGGGCAAATATAAGGGCCATTGCCCTTAACGTAAATGACCCAGCAGCGCAATTCACTGATTAAACTGCGCAAACTTGATGCTTGCCCATATTCAATAACGATCTGACTTCCAATCAGTCTAGCTGCTTTTAATTATTGGCGATGTCCTCAGTGAAAAAGCTATGATTGGTTATTATGCATGCTACGTGTTTTTTTAAAGAATTAACGAACCTGAGGCGATTACAAAATGAACATTAGTCCTTTAATTAATGCATCGAGTTCTTTAAATCAGGCGCAATCAGGTAAAGGTACTCAGTTAGAAAGACTGGCCAGTGGCAGTCGTATTAACAGTGCAAAAGATGATGCTGCAGGGTTAGCCATTAGTACAAAGCTGGAAACACAAGATCGATCAATGCAAGCGGCTTTAAGGAACACCTTAGATGGCACGTCTCGTATTCAGGTTGAAAGTGGTGCCTTATCTTCAGTAACCGAAGATTTACAGCGAATACGGGAGCTCAAAGTCCAGCAAGGTAACGGCATACTAAATGATCAAGATAAAGCCGCTATTCAAAGCGAAATTAATCAGCGAACCGATACTATTAAAAGTGTATTTTCAGATACCCAGTTTAATCAAAGGCCTGTATTTGAAGACGGTGAATTAGGTTTTCAAACAGGGCCTAATCCAGGTGATAAAATAGACTTGAGTACTAAGGATTTGGCATCAAGTTTTGAATCGCTGGGCATAACAGAGGGTGCGGTGCTTTCAATTGAACAAATTGATGAAGCGTTAGCCCAAGTTGGAAGTCGTCAAAGTGAACTAGGCGCTACCGAAAACCGCTTATCTTCAAATGTTCAGTTTCTTGAGCTCAAAAGCGAAAACAATCAGGCTGCCAATAGCCGAATTAAGGATACAGACTTTGCTCAGGCCACGTCAGAAAAAACAAAGATGGATATTTTAGAGCGAGTAGCTATTAGTGTTCAAAGCCAAGCCAATGCATCATCAAAGTTTGCATTGAAGCTGCTTCAAGATTGATTTAAATACAAGTATATAGACTTTTTCGTTTAGTAATTATGCTGCTTTGCTATACTATATTATTCAATCTTCAGTACTGAAAACAGTTAAGTAGGATGTAAATGGGCAAGGCTAGCCCCCATTCAAGAATAAATACTTTCGACAGATCGAAAAAATCCAGGGACGTAGCGGCTAATTACCTATTGCGTACAGTTGCCTGTTTGGTAGTTTTTGCTTTGCACATGAGTTTGCTTTGGCAAGATAATAACCTTCCTTATGGTCTTTGGGTCATCATTCTCTTCCACTGTCTTGTGTATCCCACGGTTGTATATTACCTATCCTCTACCGCATCAGATGAAGTTCGAAACATAAAAATTGATAATTTTTTGTATGCCTTTTGTTGCGCAATTTGGGGGTTTAATTTCTTTCTTTTAGCCGTATTTATCAGTACGTCAAATATGAGTAATTTATCGGCTGGTGGACGCCCCTTGTTCTTTAAAGGCCTTATATTGCAAGTTATTGGCTTTCTTGTCGGAGGCATAGTTGCCGGTCTGTATTATCGTCCTGAGTTATCAAATTTTAGCATGGCAATTACCACGGTAGGTCTGTTGTTCTATACCGGCAGTTTAGGCTTGGTGATCAGTCGAATAAATTCCAGTTTACGTAATAACAAGCAGAAGCTTGAAGATAGAAAAGCTTATTTAGAGCGAATGAATGAGCTAGCTTTATCTGTAAACAGTACATTAGATCTAGATACAATCATGAAGGGGTTGATGAAGACCTTAGAGTCTTTGTATCCGTTTGAATCCCTGTATGTTATTTCAAAGTTGCCAGATAATAGAACGTATAAAATTGTGGGCGCATATGGCAGTGCAGTAACAGATTATGAAGAGCTAACCTTTAAAGAGTTAGAGCTGGACATAGAGCAAGATGCTAATAGTGTGTTTGTTACTGGTATCGAACAAAATCGTATTATTAATATACCAAGGCTAAAAGCTGCTGAAATCGAATCAAGTTCTGAGCTTGATAAACTTTTATATAATATCAAGCCTAGCCGATCTATTTGTTATTTTCCTGTTCAGGTAGGCGGGCAGGTTATAGCTGGAGTTGCTTTTATAAATTATCAAAAATCTTTTGATCTTAAAGAAGCTGATCTTACATTAATTAGCGAATGTTTAGTACAAGTAGGAACGGCTATAAAAAATGTGTCAATGTATGAAATTGCTGAACAAGCGAGAAAAAAAGCCGAAGAAAGCGAGCAGGCCAAAGGCCGATTTTTAGCGAATATGAGTCATGAAATTCGAACACCCATGACAGCCATAATTGGCTACAGCGAAGCCATGCTAGATGAGTCGTTGACTAAGAGTAATAGAGAGAAATTTGCTAATACTATAATTAGAAGCAGTCGACACTTGTTAACGGTAATTAACGATATCTTAGATATATCTAAAATTGAATCCAGTAAAATAGATGTCGAAACTATGGATGTTGAAATGGCGACCATCATCAGTGATTTAGATGATTACGTTAGGCAGCAAACTAAAGAGAAGGGTTTAAGCTACCAATTACAAATACAATACCCATTACCCAGTGTGGTGCAGGCAGACCCAACTCGATTAAAACAAATTTTATTTAATCTAACCAATAATGCGGTTAAATTTACCAAAGATGGTTGGGTTAAAATTGAAATTTCGTATGCTTATGAAAAAATGATTTTCAGTGTTGAAGACAGCGGTATAGGGCTAGATCAAGAAGAGAAAAGTCGTTTGTTCAGTGCTTTTACCCAAGCTGATACGTCTACAACTCGGTTATTTGGTGGGTCTGGTTTAGGTTTGTATATCTCAAAGAACCTAGCCCATTTGATGGGTGGCGAACTAACAGTTGAAAGCGAAAAGGGGATCGGTAGTTGCTTTACCCTAATAATTGGCGGTGGTGAGAATGCATCCTCTTCCTATATTCAAACAGCAGGCATGCTCACTCAATTAATGGATGAGTATAAGTCGCAACAAAAAACACAATTCATACCCAAATTAACCGGTAAGGTACTGTTGGCTGAAGATAATCCAGATAATCAGTTATTGGTTAAGCGATTGATTAATGCCGCCGGTGTAGAAGTAGTGATTGTAGATGATGGTTTGCAAGCTCTAGATAAGATTGCAAAGGAGTCATTTGATCTCGTACTTCTTGATATGCAAATGCCCAATATGGGAGGTGAAGAAGCCGCTCAGAAAATGCGTAAAAAAGGCATACAAACACCTTTGGTTGCGTTCACTGCAAATGTTATGAAGCACCAAGTGGATCAGTATATTGAAAACGGTTTTAATCAGGTAGTCGAAAAGCCGATCTCTCATGATCAGCTATATACAGCTATGCAATTATACTTACCGGCACAAGAAGGCATTGGTTCAGTATTAATTGTTGAAGATAATTTAGTTAATCAACAGATCATGCAGCGCTTAGTCAAAAAAGCGAACCCACAAGTGACGATATTGACCGCTGATAATGGTTATGAAGCGATTAAGGTGTGTGAGGAGCACACCGTCAATCTTATTTTTATGGATATGGAAATGCCGGTTATGGGAGGGTTAGAAGCCACCGAAAAATTGCGAGCTTTAAGGGTTGAAGCGCCTATTTATATGATCACAGGGCATGTAGATACTCAGCATAAGCAGCAATCACTAGATGCAGGAGCAGATGGCTATCTAGTGAAACCTGTCGATAAAGAACATTTATACTCTTTAATACACCATATTTTTTCATAACCCAATTTAGACCTTCTAATCTTGTTCTTGAAATGGATATGGTTCATACATATCCATAATAAATGTTCATTTTCTATTTTTGTATAAGCTGTGTAACCTGACTGTATTGAGGGGAGCTGTATGACAAAAATAAAAACACACTATCGAACCTGTAATCTTTGCGAAGCCATGTGTGGCGTAAAAATTGAACATGAAGGCAGTAAAATACTGTCTATTAAAGGGGATGAAAAAGATCCCTTTAGCAAAGGCCATATTTGTCCAAAAGCCACCGCATTACAAGACCTTTACGAAGACCCTGATCGTTTAAGAAAACCGATTGAAAAAACCGAAAACGGTTGGAAAGAAATAAGCTGGAAAGAGGCATTTAAAAAATCCGCAAAAGGCTTACAGGGAATTCAACAGCAGCACGGTCAAAATGCACTGGGCATATATTTAGGCAACCCTAATACCCATAACCTGGGTAGTTCATTAACCATGAAAGAGCTACTTAACGGCTTTAAAACTCAAAATAGATTTACCGCCACCTCAGTAGACCAATTACCCCATCATATTATTGCTCATCATTTATTTGGCCATCAATTACGTATACCTGTGCCAGATATAAACCGTACTGACTACATGTTAATAATTGGTGCAAACCCTGTCGCATCAAATGGCAGTATCATGACGGTCGCGGGTGTAAAAGATAAATTAAAAGGCATCAAAAAAAGAAACGGTAAAGTTGTCGTCATCGACCCAAGACGAACAGAAACAGCTCAAATTGCATCAGAGCACCATTTTATAAAGCCGGGTTCTGATGTTTTATTATTGTTGGCTATGACGAATGAAGTGTTTAAGAAAAAATTAATTAAGCCAAATAGAATGCTTGATTTGGCAGCAGGTTTTGAATCGATAGAAACTTTGGTTAAGAATTACAGTTGTGAATATGCTGAGCAACACACTGGAATACAAGCAGGTGTCATTAGGCAGCTAGTTAAAGAGTTAAGTGAAAACCCTAAAGCCGTTATCTATGGTCGCATGGGTGTAAGCGTGCAAGAGTTTGGATTACTCAGCCAGTATTTAATCATGGTACTGAATATATTACTGGGTAATTTGGATGAAGAAGGTGGGATGATGTTTGCAACGCCAGCAGCTGATCCCGTTGCGGTAAGCGGCCCGGGTTACTTTGCTAAGCGACACAGTCGTGTAAGAAATTTACCCGATTTTAATGGTGAATTTCCTGTGGCTACCTTGGCCGATGAAATTCTCACGCCAGGTGAGGGTCAAATTAAAGCCATGTTGTGTGTGGCAGGTAATCCAGTATTAAGCACGCCAAATGGTACAAAGCTGGATACGGCATTGGAATCGGTTGATTTTATGGTCAGTGTTGATGGCTATTTAAATGAAACAAGTCGCCATGCGAATATTATATTACCGCCAGTATCAGCCATTGAACGTGACCACTATGATTTAGCATTTCATAACTTAGCCGTACATAATACGGCTAAATTCTCAAAAGCTTTTTACCCCGAAAAAGGCAGTAAACACGATTGGCAAATATTTTTAAATTTAGTGAAACACCTAGATAAAAAAGTACCTTTAACACAAAAAATAATACGTAAGATTACCCTGTTAAATGGGCCTAACTTTATGCTGAATGTATTGTTGAAACGTAGTAGCTATAAAGGCATGTCATTAAGTGCATTGAAAAAAGCACCGCACGGTATCGATCTGGGGCCATTGCAATCCATATTCCCCAAAGGCATTAAAAACAAAGATAAAAAAATTCACTTGCACACAGATTTCTATTTTTCAGACTTATCCAGAGTGGATCAGCACTTTGAAAGTAAGGCTGTTATCAGTTTAGAGTCTGAAGGTATTCTAATTGGCAGGCGTCATGTGCGCAGCAACAATTCTTGGCTTCATAACAGTAAGCGCTTAGTCAAAGGTAAAAACAGATGCACCTTACTGATGCATCCTGATCACGCAGTGGCAGTGGGGATTCAAGAGGGAGATATGGTTAAGGTCACATCAGCCGTCAACAGTGTTGAGATCGTGGCGCAAATCAGTGATGAGATCATGCCAGGGGTTGTCAGTATCCCGCATGGGTTTGGGCATAACCGAAAAGGCACAGCAATGAAAATAGCTGAAGCGCATGCAGGTGTCAGTGTGAATGACTTAACCGATGAAAACCTATTGGATGAGCTGAGTGGCAATGCTGCTGTGAATGGTGTTCCAGTTAAATTAAGCCTGATTAAATCATCGCAAGTCGCTTAATCACACATGTTTTGATCACTATACACATGGTGTAAATCCACTTATGGATTTATGCTATGGATATAAATCAAAACAGTTAATTAGCAGGGTAAGCCATGGATTTACAAAACAAAATTGCCATCGTGACAGGCGGTGCATCTGGGTTAGGCTTAGCAGCCAGTGCCGCATTAATTGAGCAGGGTGCAAAAGTATGCATCTTTGATTTTAATGAACAAACAGCCGCTGAAGCCGTGGCGCAATTGGGTGCTGAAAACGCAACCTTTGCAGCCGTGAATGTGACAGATGAAGCATCAGTACAAGCAGGCATTGATCATTGCATCAAAACCTTTAATGAACTGCATGTGGTACTTAACTGCGCAGGCATCGGTCCACCAGAAAAAGTGATCAACCGCGAAGGCGAGCCACTGCCATTAGAAAACTTTAAGCGCATTGTGGATGTAAACATGTTTGGTACGTTTAACGTATTAAGCAAAGCCGCTGCTGTTATGGCAAAGCAAAATCCAATCAATGATGATAACGGCCGTGGAGTTGTGATTAACGTAGCGTCAGTGGCCGCGTTTGATGGACAAATTGGTCAACCTGCTTATGCCGCCAGTAAAGCAGGTATTGTGGGTATGGCACTGCCAATCGCCCGAGAGTTTGCCCGTTACGGCATTCGTGTGAATACCATTGCACCGGGTTTGTTTAAAACGCCATTAGCCGAAAGTCTAGGCGAAAAAGTAGTGGAAGCATTGGGTAACAGTGTTGAATACCCTAAACGTTTGGGCGATCCAAAAGAGTTTGGCAAGCTCGTGGTTCAAATGGCCGAAAACGATTACTTAAATGGCGAAGTGATTCGCTTAGATGGAGCCATTAGAATGCAAGCTCGCTAGGTTTAATCTACTTCTAATTTGTATTGATAATAAAGGCCGATTCGTATTGTGAAATGTGACTCGGCTTTTTTTGTACGTGATTATTAAGTTGAATATTTTTGTTTGCGGATTTTTTGTTAATTTGGAGGTTGTAGTGGCGAACTAAGTCTGGCCACAGTTTAAGAGGTTTTTTAGTCGATCTATTGAGCCTCATAGGATAATCAATGGTATTACCATTGATTATCCTATGATTGATCACATCAATTTAAGCACTATTAATAAGCAATAGTGTTTTTTCTTTATGCGGGTTTCACCCCCTCTAAATGCTGATGGCAAACGCGCTGTGCAATATTTTTAAAATCTTGAATGAATGCGTTGTCGGCTTGTTCGGCTCTTACTGCTGCGTAAAGGGTTCTCCAAACACCGTGCCTACCAAGGGGTTTATCAACTACAAATCCTTGTTTCACGTAATCATGTACCGCCCAGTTAGGTAAGCAACTTACTCCGCGGCCACTTGCTACAAGCTGCACCATCATCATGGTCAGTTCAACTTTTCTTAAATGCCCTGGTTCAATGCCTGCCGGTGTTAAAAAGCATTGAAAAATATCTAGGCTTGAGCAATCAACAGGATAAGTAATTAATGTTTCCTTACTTAAGTCGTGAGGTTCAATGACAGGTTTGTCTGCAAGTGCATGATCCGGAGCCAATACCAACATGGATTGATATTTGAATAGAGGTAGGTATTCAATGTCATCATTGTTTTTAGGGTCAGATGTCACGACTAAATCCAGTTCACCATTTTTTAATTTGGTTAACGAATCAAAATGAAATCCCCCTAACATATCCAATTCAACTTCAGGCCAGTGGCCACGAAACTCATTTAGTGTGGGCATTAACCAGTCGTAACAACTGTGGCATTCAATGGTGATGTTTAAACGACCCTTACGGCCTTGGCGTATGCGCGATAGGTCTCGTTCGGTTGATTCAATTTGTGGCAAAACCTGATGAGCTAAATCTAAAAGTCTTTGGCCGGCAGGGGTAAAACGTACGGGCTTTGTTTTACGATAAAACAAAGGCTGATCAAGTCGGCTTTCTAGCTCTTTTAGTTGGTGACTTAAAGCGGATTGAGTTAAATGAATATGCGCAGCCGCTTCTACCAATGACCCTGTTTGGTGAAGTGCCATCAGTGTTTTTAAATGCCTAAGCTCAAGATTCATATTTGATGCCGATTACTCAGATGAAAGTATTCTTCGTATTAAAGTCTTACTATTAGCAAATTTCAAGTAAAAGTTGAAAATAATGAGTTTGATTCAAGCTAGAGTATTATGGATCATGCGTGAGTTAATTTCATGCACAGGATAATAAACATGAGTTTTACTAATAAAGAGTCCCTGTTAGATCTAAAAAATGTGAAAGGTCATATTCTTGGTTTTCCGCGAATTGGGGCACACCGAGAATTGAAGTGGGCTTTAGAGGATTACTGGTCTAAAAAGATTACCCAGGGTCAGTTGATTCAAGAGGCTAATAATTTAAAGCAAAAAAATTGGCTGACTCAAATCGAAGCTGGATTAGATTTTGTAACGGTGGGAGATTTTGCTTTTTACGATCATGTATTGAATATGTCTTCGTATTTGGGAGTGGTACCTAAGCGCTTCCAGCACAAGCAGGGCGCTCCGGTGGATTTAGATACATATTTTAGAATCGCACGGGGCCGGTCAGTAAAGGGAGAAGATGCCCCAGCTTCAGATATGACTAAGTGGTTTGACACAAATTACCATTACATCGTGCCTGAGTTCAGCACTAACCAGTCTTTTAATGTAAATGGCGCCAGCTTGATACAAGACATTAAGCGGGCTCAGGAGCTAGCCACAGGTAAGCAGGGGCTGGGTGTTAAACCCGTAATCATTGGGCCATTAAGTTATTTATGGCTAGGAAAGGCCGTAGAGGCTGAAGAGGGAAGTAATAAAGCGGTCACTCTGGATAAGCTTGATTTGTTACCCGATTTACTGAATGCCTACAGCGAATTGCTTAATGATATGGCACAACAAGGAGTGGATTGGATTCAAATTGATGAGCCAATTCTCTCATTGGATTTATCAATTGAATGGAAAAGCGCGTTTGAGCGAGCCTATTTTCAAATTACTAAGACTTCTTCAAAAATATTATTAGCCAGCTATTTTGGCCCACTGAATGAAAACCTAGCTCTTGCTTGTTCGCTGCCAGTTGCGGGCATTCATTTAGATGGTGTAGCAGGGCACAGTGATCTTGCTAATGTACTTGATAAGCTACCAACCTATAAAGTGTTGTCGTTGGGAATAGTAAATGGACGTAATATTTGGCGTAATGATTTATCTAAAAGTTTAACGTTATTGCAGCCATTTTGTGATGCCTTGGGTGATCGACTTTGGGTGGCCAGCAGTTGTTCATTGCTGCACAGTCCTGTTGATTTAGGCAGCGAAGCAAAGTTAACAGATGACTTGAAACCTGCTTTATCTTTTGCGGTTCAAAAAATATCAGAGGTGGCCACACTGGCATCGGCATTAAATGGAAAGGATGTGTCTGAGAAAATAACAGACGCAAATCATGCGATACAGACCCGAGCACAATCAACAACGGTTCATAATGAGCAAGTACGTGACAAGGTTGATGGCGTTACTGATGGCTTGTTAAATCGCCATAGTCCATATATTCAAAGAAGTTTGGCGCAAAGAGCCGCTCTTAATTTACCCTTGTATCCAACTACAACGATTGGGTCGTTTCCGCAAACAAAAGAAATAAGATCGGCTCGCCGATTATATAAAAAAGGTGAGTTGCCTAAAATTGCATACGACAGCGCGATGGAATACTCCATTCGTCAAGCCATTAGTGAGCAAGAGCTTATTGGGCTAGACGTTTTGGTTCACGGTGAGGCTGAGCGTAATGACATGGTTGAATATTTTGGTGAACAGTTAAACGGATACGCTTTTACAGAATATGGCTGGGTTCAGAGTTATGGTTCTCGCTGCGTTAAGCCACCTATTATTGCAGGGGATGTAAGTAGACCAGCCCCAATGACCATTAACTGGATTCAATACGCACAATCCCTCACCAAAAAACCGGTTAAAGGCATGTTAACTGGCCCGATAACCATGTTGTGTTGGTCGTTTGCAAGAGAAGATATTTCCTTAAAAGAACAGGCTTATCAAATTGGTTTGGCGCTTAGAGAAGAGGTTGCCGATCTAGAGAATGCAGGTATCACTGTGATTCAAATGGACGAGCCAGCGTTAAGAGAAGGCTTGCCATTAAGGCGCGCCGATTGGAGTGAGTATTTAAAATGGGCTGTAGATGCGTTTAGGTTGTCGGTAGCAGTGGTGCAAGATACTACTCAAATTCACACTCACATGTGTTACAGCGAGTTCAATGACATTATTTCATCTATCGCCGATCTTGATGCTGATGTGATTACCATTGAAACCAGTCGCTCTAATATGGAATTATTAAACGCGTTTGAAGCATTCGAATACCCAAATGAAATTGGACCGGGTGTGTATGATATTCACTCACCAATCGTACCAAACCAAGAATGGATGCAAGCGTTGATAGAAAAAGCGGCTCAGCGCATTCCAGCTGAACGACTTTGGGTTAATCCAGATTGCGGCTTAAAAACCCGGGGTTGGCCAGAAACCCGTGAAGCCTTAACCTTAATGGTGAGTGCCGCGACTACTTTAAGAGCGCAGGCGGTTGCAGGTTCGAATAAGCAAGTGAAAGAGCATGCATCGGTGGAGCCTGCTTAGGGTGAAATCATGCGTTCAAGTTAGATGTGTCGAATGAAATAGGTGGCAGTCCAATCAGTACATGATTGGCTGTCGCCTTTTACATGCAGCATAACCCAAATTAATACGTGTTTAAGCCACAAACACCCATTTCTCTAAATAGATAAAGCAGCTTAGCGCACGTGGTGTATAAGGTGAAAGCTGAGTACAATGAGTTCTTTATATAGATTTACGCGGTAATCATGTTTTCGTTTTTTGAACGCTTAATTAGTCCTTTCCCAGATACTGAACCTACTCAGCCTCCTAATACGCTTTTAGCGTTTTGCCGACATTATACAACGGGTATGTTTTGGCCATTATTTTGGATGGCCATATTAACATCAGCCTTGGCTATTTTTGAGGTTTACCTATTTGGGTTTATGGGACAGTTAGTAGATTGGTTAATTGATAAGGACCCTGAAACCCTGTTTCAAGAGCAAGGATCAACCCTGATTTTTATCGCTTTTATGTTATTGATTGGCATGCCGATTTTAGTGCTCATTCATGCGTTGGTGATTCATCAAATATTAATGGGTAACTTTCCCATGAGCATTCGTTGGATGTCGCATCGGTATTTAATGAAGCAAAGTTTAGAATTCTATCAAAATGAATTCTCAGGTCGTATTGCCACCAAGGTGATGCAAACATCTTTAGCAATTCGTGAAAGTGTTATGAAGTTGCTGAATGTCATGGTGTACATTTTAGTGTACTTCTCAAGTATGTTGGTTGTGATTGGTAATGCAGATATTCGATTGATTTTTCCAGTGGTCGTATGGCTGATATTTTATGTGGCGGTTCAGGCATTTTTTGTTCCTCGCCTAAAGAAAATTTCATCCGAACAAGCTCATGCACGCAGTGATATGACAGGTCGTATCGTAGATACCTATACCAATATCAGTACTGTAAAATTGTTTAGCCACAGCGCCCGTGAAAACGATTATGCAAAAGAAGCCATGAATGGTTTCTTAGTCACTGTATATCAACAAATGCGTTTGGCGGTGGGCTTAAATGTCAGTGTACACATTCTGAATTACTTCTTGGTTTTGGCTATTGGTGGTTTAGGCTTATACCTTTGGGTTGATAGCGTTATCACAGCAGGTGCCATTGCAGTTGCTATCAGCTTGTCGTTAAGAATAAGTGGCATGGCTGAATGGGTTATGTGGGAAGTGAGTAGCTTGTTTGAAAATATAGGCACAGTAACAGATGGCATGGCAACATTTTCTAAGCCATTAGAAGTTCAAGATATTCAACAGGCTAAGCCGATAGAAGTGAATGATGGCAATATTTTGCTGGATAATGTGACCTTTAAATACGATGAAAAGAAAGATGATAATATTGAAAAGAAAACTGTATTTGATCAGTTGAATTTAAATATTAAAGCCGGTGAAAAAATTGGTCTTGTTGGGCGAAGTGGGGCGGGTAAATCCACACTGGTTAATTTGTTGTTGCGGTTCTATGACATAGAAAGTGGAACCATTAAAATTGATGGGCAAGACATTAGTCAGGTACAGCAAGAAACCTTACGTGCACAAATTGGCATGGTGACACAAGATACCTCACTGCTGCATCGCAGTGTGCGAGAGAACATATTATATGGTCACCCTGATGCCAGCGAAGAAGCATTAATCGCTGCTACTAAAAAAGCAGAGGCGTATGACTTTATTCAAGACTTATCGGATATGGAGGGTAATACTGGATTTGATGCGCAAGTCGGAGAACGTGGAGTTAAGTTATCTGGTGGCCAGCGTCAGCGTATTGCAATCGCAAGGGTGTTGCTTAAAAATGCACCAATATTAATACTTGATGAGGCTACATCGGCATTAGACAGTGAAGTAGAGGCTGCTATTCAACGAAGCTTAACCACGTTAATGGAAGGAAAACCGGTGATAGCCATAGCGCATCGTTTATCAACGATTGCGGCCATGGATCGTTTAATTGTTTTAGATGACGGTGCCATTATTGAGCAGGGTTCTCATGCTGAATTAGTGCAGTCGGGCGGTGTATACAGCCAGCTTTGGGCGCATCAAACCGGTGGGTTTATTGGTGAAGTTTAAAGGCAGTTTCAATCAGAGTTTCTATTCTTTAGAAGGCTAAAAGTCTGTGTGTGATATTTAATATTACACACAGGTATATTTATTGTTATAATCTTGACTGCTTATTTTATAAGCATTCTCAGGGCGGGGTGTAATTCCCCACCGGCGGTAATCAAAATTTTATTTTGTAGCCCGCGGGCGCTTTTATTAATACCAATATTTCACTAATGATTTATGGTATTAATAGAAGGACAGCAGATTCGGTTAGATTCCGAAGCCGACAGTTACAGTCTGGTTATGAGAATAAAATTTGATCACCTTCTTTATTTTCATATTAACTATGAAAATACATGTTTGTATTCATATTTATGCCCTGGTCCTTTTATTTAGCCAGTTACTGGAATAATAAGACCATGAACCAAAATACCTTTTGTACCGCAAATGCAGTCGTTAAACGAGATCGTATTGCATTTGTTCAAGCTTGTTGGCACCGAGATATTGTTGACCAGCTTCGAGACTCCTTCTTAAAGCAATTTAACGTATTAAGCGACCGACAGGTTGATACTTTTGAATTGCCTGGCGCGTTTGAAATCCCTCTATTTGTTAAAAACTTAGCCATGTCTGGTAAATATGCAGCCATCGTGGTTGGAGGCTTAGTTGTTGATGGTGGAATTTATCGCCATGAATTTGTAGCGACAGCTGTGATTGATGGGATTATGAATATACAGCTAGAAACAGGAACACCTATTTTCTCAGCTATTTTAACACCACATGACTTTATAAGTGATGGTCAGCCTGAGTTCTTTAAAGAGCACTTTTTAATTAAAGGGGTTGAGACCGCAAATGCGTGTGCTGAAACTTTAAATGCTTTAGATAAAATAAGTTAGAAACAATATACACCAGGCTAATATAAGGAATTATATTAGCCTGGCATTCCATCTGAAATATTCCGTTATATCATTCAATGAGTATGTCTTGTGCGTGATAGGCTAAACGAGAACACCAAGAATTATTAATGTAATTTATGAGGTAAGTTGATTCAATTTGCTTAAAACCTCTTGGTACCTCAGGTGCTCACAACTTGCAAATCCTGCCAACTTCCTCAGATTGGTACGAGCAAATACGGGTACCGAAATTCCTGTAAAAAATCGCGTGACCAACGCTAGAGAAATATCACTTTCTTTCAACCCTTTCTTATCCATTAAATCGGCTTTCATTGACTTCATATTTTGGATTAGAAACTGGTCATCAGGCCATACTGGTGTATTTGAATATTCTAATTTAGCCACTTGGTTGCGACATACCGAGCAATGCCCACATTTTTCGGGAGCCGCTTGATCATCAAAGTATCGTGATAAGTTCCAGCTTAAGCAGGTATTGAGTTCGAAAAAACGCACTAGAGCGGCTATTCGCTTAACCTCACTGACTTCTTTCTCAGAAAAATAATTAAATATGTTTTTCGGTAAATCAACTGGAACTAGGCTAGAGGGGGATATGACATTTGAGTTTACTTGATAAACCTCTGTCATGCCTTTGGTTTCTAATTCAATTAGATTTCTTTCATTCAAGTATTCAAGTGCTGATATGACTCGGCTGCGATCACTGCCATAAGCTTGATACAAGCTATCAAAGTTCAGGGTGCCCCATACTTTTTTAAATTGAGTGTGTTCAAATATTTGATTTAAAAATATCTGCCGATCGGCATTGAAGTTACTGAGTATGGCATGCTTGTCTGCTAGCAGTTTAATTTTAAACTCGGCAAAGTAGCTGTACATTGGTTTGATGGCTTGCATCATTTCTAATTGAACTAATAAAGTTTTTAGCGCGAGTTGCCTAATATTACTGCCATTACTTAATGGAATGATCTGAGTTTCCCATTGGCCATTTTGCATTTCAGTTTGGATGTTGTTGATCACAGCTTGAATGCCGTTTAGTTCAGGTGTATCGCCATATACAAAATTTTCTACGGTATTAATACCATCTAGATTGGCGAGCACAAAGCAGTTGGATGGCTGGCCATCACGACCTGCGCGGCCAATTTCTTGGCTGTAATTTTCAATAGATTTGGGTAGATCGTAATGAATGACATAACGAATGTCTGATTTATCAATGCCCATGCCAAACGCAATGGTGGCTACCACAACATCGTATTGGCCAGCCATGAAGGCACTTTGTATGTGCTTGCGCTTATCGCTATCAAATCCGGCATGGTAGGCCGCGGCTTTTAAACCAGATTGTGACAAGTAGTTAGCAATGGATTCAGCTGTGTGTTGCAGGGTCACATAAACAATGCCTGTGCCATTCTGCTGTTTAATTAACTGATTGAGTAATACATCTTTTTGTTGGGCAGTGACAGGGACAATATTCAAATCTAAATTTGCACGATAAAACCCGGTTTGCACCACATGCTGATCTGTAATATCAAACTTGCTGCACATATCCCGCTTTACTTTTTTAGTGGCGGTGGCGGTTAATAGTAAAACCAATGGTATTTTCAATTCTTGTTGGTATTGAGGGATCTTCAAATAGTCGGGGCGGAAATTGTGTCCCCATTCTGAAATACAGTGAGCTTCATCAACCACTAGCATGGATATAGAGACGGAATTGATAAACTGGCGAAAACGCTCATTCTTAAAGCGTTCAACACTGATCATGAGTATTTTAATTTTTCCTGAACGCACATCAGCCATGACTTGTTGGTTTTCATCAGGCGTTAAGCTTGAATCTATGCTGGCAGCAGCAATACCCTTGGTTTTTAAAAATTCTAATTGATCCCTCATCAGTGCCAGGAGAGGGGACACAACAAGGGTTAAGTTAGGCAGGTGAGTAGCCGTTAACTGATAGCAAAGAGATTTACCTGAACCTGTTGGGAATATCGCTAATGAGCTATGGCCACTTAATAGTTGATTAATGGTCTGCTCTTGCCCCGGTCTAAATTGATCGAAGGAAAAATACTGTTGTAAGCTTGGAACAAGATTCATAAGGCTTTTTTAAATTGATTAAGTGTCGGTGAGCAGTGCTTTAAAAGATACGATGATTTAAACACACTAAGAGGTGTGATACATCACCAGAAGGTCTGATTATTAGGCATTTTATTTGCAGCCTATGTCAGGCGTAATAAGTCTGATTTGACGTGCAGATTATGGATTTGGATTTTTATCTGGCACCGATAGAACGGTTTATTCTAGTGCTTTTGAATATTGTCGCTGGCATTTAAATAATTAGCCCATACTATGATGCTACCTGATAAAAATGAATTGAGACATTGAATGCTTACTTGGCTTTGGCAGTTTGTAAAACCTTATAAAATGCGTCTTACCGTTGCCATAGTGGCCTTGCTATTTACCTCTGGCCTCACGCTGTCTTTGGGTCAGGGCATTCGCTTGATGGTAGATGAGGGGTTTAGTGCGGGGTCTGAGCAAGGTTTGGCGGATGCCTTGTATATCACGTTAACTATTATTGTATTAACAGCCGTGGGTGCTTATTTTCGGTTTTATATGGTTTCTTGGATTGGTGAGCGGGTTGTCGCGGATATTCGTAAAAAACTCTATCGGCACTTATTGAGTTTACCGCCTAGTTTTTTTGAAGATAATTTAGCGGGTGAAATACAAAGTCGAGTGACTACCGATACAACATTATTGCAAACAGTTATCGGTTCTTCGTTCTCATTTGCACTGCGTAATAGCCTAACATTTATTGGTGGTTTAACGCTGATGTTTATCAGTAACATTAAACTCAGCTTGGTTGTGATTGCGGTTGTCCCAGTTATTGTATTTCCAATTATTTACTTTGGCCGAAAAGTTAAGCAATTATCTAAACAAAGCCAGGATGAAGTGGCCAGTGTAGGTGCTTGGGCAGGTGAAAGCTTACTTAATATTAAGGTGGTTCAAGCTTTCACTCGAGAGAGTTTAGTCGATAAGCAATTTGCAAAAGGGGCCGAAGCGGCTTTTGATGTGGCTTTAAAACGCATTCGCTATCGAGCCTTTTTAATCGCTCTAGTAATGGTGATGGTTATGGGTGCTGTTATGTCTATGTTATACATCGGTGGCACGGATGTGATTAAAGGTGAGTTGTCGGCAGGGGATTTATCTGCGTTTGTTTTTTACGCCATTATGGTGGCTGGTTCACTGGCGGCGGTAACGGAGGTATACGGTGAGGTTCAGCGTGCAGCAGGTGCAGCAGAGCGGATCAGAGAGCTGCTAGCGACAGAAACAGATATTGCATCACCTATTGCTCATTTAGATTCAAATTCTGTTGTTGAGGCGTCAGAGTACGCTGCATTAGTGAAATTTGATCAGGTGAATTTCAGCTATCCATCGCGACCAAACCAGTTAGCAATTAAAGCACTCTCGTTAGAGGTGAAAGAAGGGCAGCGCATAGCACTGGTTGGCCCAAGCGGAGCAGGTAAATCTACATTGTTTGATTTACTGTTACGTTTTAGAGATCCTGATAGCGGTCAAATTTTGATTGGTGGTCAAGACGTCACACAAATGAACCTACATGATTTGCGCAATATGTATGCGTTGGTACCACAGCAACCGGTGTTGTTTAGTGCCAATGTTATTGACAATATTCGCTTTGGTAAGCCTGACGCTACCGATCAAGAAGTAGAAGCCGCTGCTAAGGCTGCTTATGCACATGAATTCATTGAGCAATTGCCTGAAGGCTATCATAGCTTTTTAGGTGAGCAAGGCGTGAAATTATCAGGTGGTCAAAAACAAAGACTGGCCATCGCAAGGGCTATATTAAGAAACCCCAAAATATTGCTGTTAGATGAGGCTACAAGTGCATTGGATGCGCAAAGTGAGCACCTAGTTCAGCAAGCACTTGATGTACTCATGAAGGATCGTACTACTTTTATTATTGCCCATAGGTTGTCTACCGTAGCGCATGTTGATGCAATTGCAGTATTTGACCATGGCCAGTTGGTTGATAAAGGGACTCATAATGAGTTAATGGCCTCATCTGTGTTATACAGTCGATTAGCCAATTTGCAGTTTAGAGATCATCAAACAGTTTAGCTAAAAGGTGTGGTAGGGAAGTAATTGGGAGTGTAAGAAAGCCTGTTGAAAAAATCCATTACGTGAAACACCGGATCATAAAAAGCTGACTATACTTTACATAGTCAGTGATTTAGAGCCGCAGTGATATGAATCAAGCAAGTGAAATGGATAACAAGCCAGTGGATGTGTTTAGCCGTGGCAGCCTTAAGTTAACCTTTGATGCCTTACGTCCTATAAACCCTATGTTGGCATTGCAAGTACGTAATATTATTCACGGTGAGCCTTTGCCTAAGTCAGAGCGTGAAGAAGGCAATGAGCACGCTGATTACTTTAAGGTGGCATTAGACTCTTTTCAGATTAGGGCGGTTGTTGAAGGGTTGATGGAGTGTGGCGAAAGTCCTGCGAATAAGGGGTTGGCCATTATTGCAAAAAGCCTGCAGTTAGATTGGGTGAATCTTGCTCATCAAATGCTTGATGATTTACCTGAAGGGCAAAAGCCTTCTTAATTTATGTTCTTTAAGGCAGTACTTTTAGTGATGTTTGAATTCTCTTCTATTGCGTTATATATCAATACATAAATATCAACTTTCCCTGTTATTTAGCCATACCTTGCAAGCTAATAGAAAGTCAAAGTGCTTTATAATCATATGCTTGCTCACGTATCAATCAAAGTGTGTCTGATACGTGTTAATTTGTATGAAAAACGTTCAATATCTCAGTAATTACAGCCCTTTTTTGGTTTAGTCGAGGCCATGAGTTATGATGCAAGTAATTGGATTGTGCTGGCTATGCTAAACACAAGTTACTATCACATCCTAGCTATGGAAGTTAGGCGATAATGGCAATATGAAGATACCAAAAAAATTAATCCCCCTATATGAAGATGGGGTCATTGACGAGGTGATAAGCCAGTTAATGAGCGGAAAAGAGGCCACTGTATACGTGGTTGCCAGAGGCGATGAAATTGTCTGTGCAAAAGTCTATAAAGAGGCTGAAAAGCGCAGCTTTAAGCAGGCTGTGACTTACGTTGAAGGCCGCAAGTCAAAGAACAGTCGCCGCGCCCGAGCCATGGAAAAAGGCAGTAAGTTTGGTAAGAAGCAATTAGAAGAAGCTTGGCACAATGCTGAAGTGGATGCTTTATACAAGCTAGACGCAGCAGGAGTACGTGTACCCAAGCCATACGGTTGTTTTGATGGTGTACTGCTAATGGAGCTGGTATGTGATGATGAGGGCAGTGTTGCCCCTAGATTGAATGATGTGGCATTTGATGAGGAACAAGCATTAGAAGACCATGCCACTATGATGGAATATGTAAAATTAATGTTATGTGCGGGTATTGTGCATGGTGATTTATCAGAGTTTAACGTATTAGTTGATGACTACGGTCCAGTAATCATTGATTTACCACAGGCAGTCGATGCAGCCGCTAATATGAATGCAAAAAGGATGTTAGAGCGCGATGTGAACAACATGCGGGAGTATTATGGGCAATACGCTCCTTCGTTACTAAAAACATCTTATGCAAAAGAAATGTGGGGTTTATACGAAGAAGCTAAGTTATTACCTGATACGCCGTTGACCGGATTGTTTCAAGAGGACGATACCAGTGCTGATGTAGACTCTGTTTTAGAAGAAATTAAAGCGGCTTTGTTTGAAGAGCAAGAAAAACAAGAAAGAATGAGCGAAGATGACAGCGATGAATTTTAAGCAAGCTGTTTAACTAATTTAACGATTACTGAGATAAACAGTTAAGCGGAGAAAGCGTAATCGTAAAGGTTACGCTTTTTTTATGGGTGAAAGTTAGATTCAGAAAAAGGTAGGGTTAACAGCTCTGTCATACTGATGGGTTTATGAAAATAAAACCCTTGAATAAAATCGACATTTAATCCGCCTAAGTAATCTAATTGCTCTTTCTGTTCAACACCTTCAGCTACGATAATTAATCCCAGTTTGTGGGCTAAAGAAATAATGTGTTCAACTACATAGCTTGATCGAATATCGGCAGGTATCTTTCTTACAAATGAATAATCTAGTTTAATTACATTTATAGGTAAATTTTGAATGTAAGCTAGCGATGAATAGCCAGTACCGAAATCATCTAGTGCCACATGAAATCCGGCATTTTGAAGTTGGTTACTAATATGGATAGCTGATTCTAAATCTTCAAGCATTGAGCTTTCTGTTAATTCAAACTCAATGAATTTAGGGTCTACTTCAAACCGTTCACACATAAACACTAAATGGCTAACCAATGACTTTTGATTGAATTCAAGAGATGAAAGGTTAATAGAAATTCTAAATCCTGTATTGCTTTTGAAGTAATTAATAAGCTGGTTGGCTTCAGATAAAACCTTTTCAATAATGGTGTTTTCTAAGCGCAGCATTAATTCAGGAGATCGCTCAACAATAGGCAGAAACTTACCTGGGAGTAGGATTCCCTTAGTAGGATGATCCCAGCGAACTAATGCTTCAACTCCTAATATTTTTCCTGTTACATAGTGGACTTTAGGTTGGTAATAAGCGATAAATTCTTGTTTGTTAATGCCTTCTTGTACTTCTTTTAATATTTTTTCTTGAGCTTCAATTTCATCAGAAAATGACTTGCTAAAAAAGGTAAGATAAGGGGATTTTAAGTTTTTTGAGTGTTGTAAAGCCATTTCTGCTCGAGTAGTCAGGCTCGAATTATCCAAACTGAAATCCAGCTTGATTGCCCCAGAATTAAGTTTAATATCTTCATTTAAATTAGAAATGTGTGCCATTAATGTATTAATCTTTTGAGTAAATTCTTCTTGTCGCTGTGCGTGGGCAATGATGGCAAATTTCCCACCGTAAAGGCTGTAACTTTTGCTGTTTTTAAACATGCTACTAGTAATGGTTGTAGCTACATTGTTAATCATATTGTCCGCACTTTTAAAGCCTTTTAAGCGATTTATTTTTTGTAGACCTAAAATATCAATGATTGCAATGTACATATTTTCTTTGTGATTTTCTCGACACCTTTCAATGTGCAGTACCATAGCTGACCGATTTTGCATGCCTGTTAAGGAATCTTCAAATGCGACTTCATTTAAGTTAACCACCGCTTGATCCAGTCTTATTCTTAGTGTTCGATTCCAATAATAAAGCGCAAAAATTATTATTACTCCAATTAAGCTGGCTAATAATAAATTCCTAATCCAGGTGGTGTCACGATGGAATTCATTATAAATAGAATGTTCAGATAAGACCGCTTGGCCTTCGGTTACTTCGTTAAATGTATCTAACATGGCAACCCATCGAACTGGGCTAGAGTGGCCAATTGGGAAATTATTAGTATCAATTAATTTGATGGTTTCTTGTGCTTCGTACCTTTGGTGGTCACGGTTATACGGCAAAGGATTCTTGGATTTAAGAGATAGGATATAGTCGATAATACTTTCAGGATGCTCAATTGCATAATTCCAGCCACGTATGACAGCTTTGCGAATAGCAGCTACACGCTTTGGATTTTTTTCTAGCTCCGTTTGAGTTGTGGCTAGATTATCGCCATAAAAATCAATGCCGTAATCTTGTGGTGAAAAAATATCTACTTCTAATCCTAGTTGATGCAATTGGTAAGGCTCATTGCTTATGTAGCCATACATAGCAAATATAGAACCGTCTGCTAATTTTTCGATATTGCCATTGTAGTTATGTTTTTGATAGCTGCCTGGAAGTAAGCCATTCTTTGATAGCATGGCTTCAATTTGGCCAGAAATAGAGGCATCTGCAAGCATTAATGCTTTCCCCTTAAGATCCGTTATATTCTTAACTTGATTGGATTTTAAAGTGATTAATACTTCAGGAGCATGTTGAAATATAGATGCAAGAATAACAATAGGCGAGCCAACTGCAATTGAGCTTAATGCTTCGCTTCCTAGTACCGCATATTGGCTAGAGTTATTGATGAGATGGTGTAAATGGTTGCTGTGAGGGCCGCCCTCGACCAATTTGACCTGATAGCCTTCTTCTCGAAAGTAGCCTTGTTGAATAGCTGCATAATACCCTGCAAACTGAAATTTGTGATACCACTTTAAATGAATGGTCACATCTTCAGCCCACGCTGGACTGATTAAGCAGGCCAAGGCAGCAGCAATAAATAGTGGTTTTAAGGCGTTCACATACTATCCATATTACGAAATACGTGTATAGATCATATAGTATAGGCTATAAAATACTCTAGACAGTTAAAGACAAGTTTTAATTGATAAGTTGGCTCGTTAGGTCGAGAACTAAAGATACCTATAGATTAGTAAGAAAAGCTTAGGCAGTTGAAGTCACTACTTAAGCGACTCTTAAATGCGCTTAAGTAAGTGACTGTATAATCATGCCGTAATAAAAGAGGGGATTAGTCGTTTTTACTTGGTTTATTCCAAGTAAATCCACCATTGCTTGTAGGCGCAGACTGTTGATTTTCGCTATTGCTGGTGGATTCGTTATTAGCTTCTTGGGATGGGGCTTTTTTAACGACTTGTACGGTTGGCTTTTTTGTTTCGGGGGTAGGTACAGATTGTTTCTTGTCGTCTTTCTTTAATGAGATTTTAGCGCGGCTAGGAGCCTCCTCTTTAGCGGCTTTTTTAGGGTTTTGATAAACCACTTTTTCACCACTTGGCTTATCTTTCGCGTAAGGGTTGACGCGTTCAGAACCCGGTGTATTGTTTTTTTCTTTTCTGGCGGCTGCTTTTTTATTTGCCACTTTAGATTGTATGGCTTGATACTGAGATTGCTGCTCAGCTGTGGATGTATTGGTTTCCCTTTGCTGTAAGCCTTGCAGTACGTTCCTTAGAACCTGGTCTTGGGCTTCACGAAAATGTCTATGTTCAGGGTTGCGGAAAAATGCACTTAGTTCGGCTTTGCCTAATATGAAATTTGCATTTTTTAATAAATCTAAAATATCTTGGTCTTTTAGATTAAAGGCAATTTTAAGTTTACGCAGAATAATGTTGTTGTTAAGTGCGTATTCGGCAACAGGGACTTCACCGTCTTCTCTTGGACCGCGCTTTTCGATGATTAAACCATTCAAAAAGTGGGAGAATTGCTGATCGGTACAACGAAGGTAATCAGGGTCGTCGTCTTTTTTAAGCCAAAGTACAACCTGCTCTTTGGTTACGGCTACGCCACCCTTAGCAAATAATTCAACCATTTTGGCGTCGTTATAATGAAAGGTGTAGCGAATTCGACGAAGAACGTAATTATTGGTCACAATAAACCTAGCAGTCGGGAGTAGATGATTTGTCGTATTCTACCTTATTCCGGCCTAAATAGATCATTTAAACACGATAATTAGCGGCCAAAATAATGGTTAACAGAGATGGTTAATTGCTTAAATAGAGCCTCTTCAAAGGCATCTTGATCTTTACCAAGCGCCTTTAAATATTGATCAGATTGCGGTCCACTTAAATATCGGCCATTAAGCTTATATTGTATTTCGGGTTGGTGTTTATCAAATCTTGGTACGATCACCCAATCAATGATATCAGGGTCTATAGCATCAAATTCTGTTTGTCCCAATTTACAAAATGCTTCTACGTGGCTTGCACCTTCAGGGCCTAAGCAGCCGGGTTCTACCCGGCAAATAACGGTCATTTTCATATGGAATTAGCTTAGTAATTAAATACGTATACAATTTAGTGTAGAACATACCAGAGAAAAAACTGGCTGAAAAATGCCAAGTTAACCGTATACTGAGGCCAGATACGATTGATAAATGAATTGGAAGTAATATGACAGATCAGCCAAACAACCCATTACATGGCGTTACCTTGAAAAAGGTAGTCGAAGATTTGGAAGAGTGGTATGGCTTTGAAGAACTGGGTAATCGCATCAATATTCGCTGTTTTACCCATGATCCTAGTGTGAAATCCAGCCTTAAATTTCTGCGTAAAACCCAGTGGGCCAGAGATAAGGTAGAAGATCTGTATGTTTCTAAATTGGCGGCCAAGCAACAGCAAGCCAATATATACGGTAAAAAAGCTGACTAGACGATTAAAAGGTCACCTATCTAGCCTATATAATCTGTTTATTTAGTTTCAATAGCGGCTGCAAGGTTTTCTGGTGACGGCGCTTCAGCTTGCTCTAATTCCATTTTCGCACGATCAGCCTTTGATATGTATTTAGGCTTATTATTGTTGGCTTTAGGGTTCATGTGAGATTTAGCTTTCTTAAGCTTTTTATTCCAAATATCGGAAATCTTCTTTTTACGGTTCATACAACTAAACCCCTTAAATTAGGCACTGTTATCAATATATTGCCGCATTATACCTATGGGTTGGATAGGGGACAAATTGCTTTTGTATCCTTTGGTGTTAGTAGACTCCGAATTCTTGTTATTACAATCATTCGTACTTAGTGACTAAGTGACAATAAAGGGCTACTTGATGAATCAGCATTGTTGTTTAAAATGCTCAGCCTTTGATTGGTTTACGCTGGTATAGTAAGGCTTGGACTGATCATAATTAGCCTTTACAGCCCTGAGTATTCAAATGGACATATTAAATGATGTTAGGAAATAAGTAATTTTGATCGATTTATTCAAGCAGTTTGACCCTGTTACCCAAGCATTTATTGCGACCTTATTCACTTGGGGTGTAACAGCTGCAGGGGCTGGAATTGTATTTTTTACAAGTGTGGTCAATCAAAAGTTTATGGACTCTATGCTGGGCTTTGCGGCCGGGGTTATGATTGCAGCGAGTTTTTGGTCATTGCTTGCACCGGGTTTAGAGATGTCTGAGCAGTTGGGGCAGGTTCCTTGGTTGACGGCTGTGATTGGATTTATGGCCGGTGGCGTTTTTATGAAAATGACCGATAAATGTTTAATTTACTTGAGGCCCAGTTTAAGTGCTGCTAAGAGCGAAGGTGTGAAAACCTCGTGGCAACGAAGCACGCTGCTTGTGTTGGCTATTACCCTTCATAATATTCCTGAGGGTCTTGCTATAGGGGTAGCCTTTGGAGCGGTAGCAGCGGATCTTCCATCAGCCACTATCGGTGGGGCCATTGCTTTAGCCATTGGAATTGGCATTCAAAACTTTCCAGAGGGTACGGCGGTTTCATTACCTTTAAGAAGAGAGGGGATGAGCAAGGGAAAGAGCTTTTTTATGGGTCAGGCTTCTGGGATAGTTGAACCTGTGGCGGCCATTATAGGGGCATTATTTGTTTTAAATATGCAGCAAATTTTACCCTATGCACTTTGTTTTGCCGCTGGAGCCATGATTTTTGTTGTGGTAGAAAACCTGATTCCAGAGTCACAAAGGAAGTATGAAAATACCGATGTCGTTACTATGTCAACCATGGCTGGCTTTTCTGTGATGATGGCACTTGATGTGGCGCTAGGCTGAAGGCATTCATTGCATGCGAACGATGGAATACCGCATTATTAAATTTCACAGCATAATTAATCAAATACCGAGACCATGAGGGTTGATCGCTTGCATGAGCGCAATCAGGTGATAGGCAATGATTTTTAATACTATAAGTTTACAAAATAGAGAGGCCTACAGCCTATTAATGGGTGGTTACACCCAGGGCGATTGTGTGGATCAGTACTAGATCAAAGGGTAATGTTTATAATTTAGTCCCTTATTCGTTTTTTACGGTCGCAAGTTGTAATCCCCCAGTTCTTTTATATGCGCAAGTAACACAGCAGAACGGTGCCGATAAGGACACATTGTAAAATTTAATAGAAACAGGTGAATGTGTCGTTAATAATGTGAATGCTGCGTTATTAGAAAGAATGAACCAGACAAGCGCTAGCCATAGTGTTTCAGCTAAATCTGTTAAAGAATTGCCTGTACGTTACGAATGCACGTTAAGGCAGGTTATCCCTATTTGTTCGCTTATTAGTGACGCAGCACAAGGAGTAACCGTTATACTGTTAGACGTGAAATCGGTGTATGTTCGGGATGATTTGTATCAGAATGGTAAAATAAATCAGCAGTTAATTGATTCCGTAGGTAAAATGGGCGGCGATCAATTTAGCTTAACGTCTGAATGTGTAGAGATGGGTCGTCCAATAACCCTTTAATTTGACTGGTTTTTAAGCTGGTAGAATGTAAAGGTCAGTGTTATAGCGTATGGCAATATCGAGACATTGAAACTGAAATAGCTTTTGTATAAACCCGAGTAAGCGGGCATAAAATATTTAAACACACACAATTATTACTTTAATTAAGATGAGAGAATGCTCATGGCAAAACCTAATTATTCGTACGAAAAAAGACAAAAAGAAATACCAAAAAAGAAGAAGAAAGAAGAAAAGCGGGTAAGTAAGCTTGCCAAAGGTAATGCTGTAGATGAAACGCAAGAAGTTGAAATTGATAGCGAAGAAGGTGTTACTGATAATGAAGCACCTGTTATAGAATCAACTATTGTAAATACAGACGATAAATAATATTCGAGGCCAGGTCTGATTATCATAATACTGAATCAGTAGCCTCAATTATCAAGTAAAAAATTCTTCATATAAAGCCTGTAAAAGGCTTATACATCAGAAGGGATCGCTATCCAAATTCACAGGTTAGTGATTCACATTACACAGTTACCCACTTCAAGTTATCGCTTTGATAATTTTGCATTACCTAAGACTAGGATCTATTTTGACCAATAATGATATTTTTCAGCGTTTAAACACTGCTTTTTCTTTCAGTAGAGGCGATCTAGTTAATATTTTTGCTTTAGCTGACTTTAGTGCAACAGAAGAACAAGTAGTGGCCTGGTTAAAGCAAGAAGATGACGGCGAATTTGTTGAGTTTTCTGATAGTGAATTGGCAACCTTCCTAAATGGATTTATTAATCTAAAGCGTGGTAAACGCGATGGTGATCAGCCAAAGCCAGAAGCTCATATCAATAATAATATGGTACTTCAGAAGTTACGAATTGCGCTTAACTTAAAATCTGAAGATATCTTGGATGTGTTTGAACTTGAAAATGTTCATTTTAGTAAGCATGAAGTTAGTGCATTTTTTCGTAAGCCAAATAATAAGCATTATCGTGAATGTACGGATAAAACCCTTAGTCATTTTTTTCAGGGTATCCAGTCTCAATTAGGGTTAAATGAAATTGATTTGGATTAATCAGGTCTTACCTTAAAACTTTATTTATTAAAGAACATGATAATGGTAAGTAATATTCAAGTATTATATTGATCACATTTAAGCGGCACCGTGCTACTTCAGGGTGATGAAGTACATACAGGAGTGATTACTTGACTAGGAAATAGATCATGAGCATTCATGATCTATAGTTATTATTGCTGTTAGTACTTACTAGGAATAACGTCTCCATCAATTAAGTCAGGCACTAGCCCGCTTACTTTTTATGCTTATAGTGAGTTTCAGCAGCGTGTTAGTCCATTCATTACCTTTTCTTTGGAACCTATTGCCGCTGATTTTTTGTGATGGGTTAGTGCGATCAGTTTGCACAGGCGCATAGATATTCTATATTTTAAATGAAAAATAGAGCATGTATCTTTGGCCTTAGAATTTTCAAATAAGGTTGAATTAAAACAAGTTGAATACGGTGTTTGATTAAAATTGATTTGAGGTAAATATAAAATGATCGATATAGTTGCTGTCTTTATAACTTTTTTTGCCGTAATAGATCCTATTGGAACCATACCTGTATTTATAGCGGTAACGAATCAATACGACTTAAAAACTAAGCGTCGCATCGCCTTGATTGCAACGGCGGTATCAGCATGTGTGTTGTTATTCTTTTTAATGGTGGGCGAGCTTGTATTAACAGCGCTATCCATTCCGTTACCTGCATTTCAAATATCGGGTGGCATTGTTTTATTTCTATTCGCGCTTAATATGATATTTGGTGACAGTAAGCCAGATGAAGAAATTAAATCACTAGCAGATTCTCACAAAGAAACCGCTATTTTCCCACTGGCTGTTCCTTCTATCGCGAGCCCTGGTGCAATGCTGGCGGCTGTATTATTAACTAAACACTCAGTATTTACGATCTGGGAGCAGGTGCAAACCGCCTTGGTCATGCTGTCTGTTTTGCTATTGGCTTATGTATTCATGCTGCTTGCGGGTTTCATTAACAGGGCTGTTGGTAGCAGTGGTGCCAGCGTGATTAGTCGGGTGATGGGATTGATTCTGTCGTCTATTGCCACTACGCATATTCTCACAGGCCTTGGTGAATACTATAAAATTTTATAGTGAAGGTATGGTCAGAATCGCAAACATGTAACATGAATACTGGTTTTGTTATCAATCGCACAAGCCTTATAATACAAGTGTAAGCATGCTTAAAAATGGGTGACCAAAAACCTGTTTTTTGGTTATAATTGCGCCAATTTTACGCTTCACCTCATAATATGTAGCTAGTACAGGTATTAGAATGGCTTTTTTTGATTTAGAAACCCCAGAAAACAACGAAACAGACAACCTTGTATGGCTAGGTCACCTTAGCCCAGATAGCGATACTATTGGTTCTGCCATTGGTGCGGCCGAGTTATTTGGTGGTGAGCCACGTCGTGCTGGTGAATTGAACAAAGAAACCGCTTATGTTGTGAACTATTGCGGCGTTGAAATACCAAAAATGATCTCGAAAGTAGAAGGTCAAAAAGTAGGCTTGGTTGATTTCAACCAAAAAACACAGCTGCATAAAGATGTCGATAATAAAGACATTGTTGCCATTATCGATCATCACGCGATTCAAGATCAGCCAATTACGTTTAACACGGCTATGTCAGTGGATATTCGCCCTTGGGGCAGTGCCGCAACTATTTTAGCGGATCGTTTCGAAAAAATGGGTAAAGACATGACCCCAACCACGGCTTGCGTGCTATTAGCGGGTATTCTGTCTGATACTCTAATCTTTGAATCTCCAACTACATGCGCACAAGATAAGCCATACGCTGAAAAGCTAGCAAAAATTGCAGGTATAGAAGACCTGTACGCTTTTGGCCAAGCCATGATGGAAGCCAAATCAGATCTTGCAGATGTATCAACATACAATGTATTAA
The DNA here is from genome assembly GCA_034112345.1 of Bermanella sp. Classification (GTDB taxonomy): domain Bacteria; phylum Pseudomonadota; class Gammaproteobacteria; order Pseudomonadales; family Oceanobacteraceae; genus Bermanella. The sequence continues at coordinate 82,205 of JAWUVN010000065.1, forward strand.
AAGGCGATTTCAAACACTACGAAATCAACGGTAAAAAAGTTGGCTTTGGTGTTGCTGAGACACTATTGCCACAACAATTACTTGATCGTAAAGATGACTTACTAGTAGAGATGGAAGGCGAGAAAGCGAAACAAGGTTTAGATTTTATCTTTTTTGCTATTGTTGATACGAAAACTAAAAACTCTCATCTAGTTGTATTCTCTGATGCAGAAGCTGAACTTGCAGCGACTGCTTATGGCGAAGTAACGGAAGGTCAGTTGATGTACCTACCGGGTATGATGTCTAGAAAGAGTCAGTTAATGCCAGCTGTACAAGCTGTTCTTTCTGCATAAATATCTTGCGGCTAGTTTTTCTAGCTAAAGGATAAATAAAAAAGGTGAGCCATTGGCTCACCTTTTTTATTTGGTAATCTGTCCCGTCCTGAAATAACCCTCCTATGGTGGGCTATATTTATTTCAGTGGATGAAATGTATTTTTTTGGGGGGAATGATCGAATATAATAGCGATTCTTATTTTTATAATCTTCATTATTATATGTAAATCAATTAAGTACTAAATTCTTGTTTTATTTTACTTGAACATTTAGACTTAGGTCGCATGCTACAAAGTTCATTGGAAGAACTCGTCTCGTATTCTCGCCATATACCTTTTAGCACTACATTTTTCTATTTATTTTTTACTAGATTTAAATATCATTCGTATTCAGAATAATTGAAATTGTAAGCATATATAAACTATTAATATAATTATTATGGATAAAATTATGTACAAAAAGCATTTGTTGTTGGCTGCTGCAGTTGTCTTGTTTTCAGGTTGTGCATCGGTACCAATGGAAAGTAAACTTCTATCTGATAAAGCTAAAGAGTTTAACTCACCTTCAAAAGGTTCATCTGGACTATATATTTATAGAACAACTGGTGTTGGTGGAGCATTGAAAAAAGACGTTAAAGTTAATGGGAAGTGTATTGGAGAAACAGCACCTTCAATGTTTTTCTATGAAGAAGTTGCGGGCGATAAGCAACATAGTTTAATGACTGAATCTGAATTTTCACCTAATGAACTATTGATTAGTGTTGAAAGTGGTAAAAATTACTTTATAGAGCAGTTTATTAAAATGGGAGTGTTTGTAGGTGGGGCAGATTTTAAGGTAGCAAGTTTAGAGGAAGGTAAAGCAGATGTATCAAGACTAGGTATGGCTGTAAAAGGTACTTGTAGCGATTAAAATCTATAAAATGAGTAGGGTTTTCCTACTCATTTATTTACACCGTTGATGTAGGTTATTAGTAATTTTATATATTCTTTGTATTGATTATACCTGCCAAATCCCCTAGTTGCTTAATAGCATGTCTTAATCCTGTGTCCATCGGCAATGCACAATTTAATCTTAAGTATTGATCAAACTCATCACTATTTGAAAATAGAGCGCCGGGGGCAATGTTAATGCCTTTTTCTAGGGCTGATTTTTGTAAATCCATGGATGACATGCCATCAGGCAGTCGCACCCATAAGATGTAACCACCCTTTGGTTGAGTAAGTTGTGTGCCATCGGGAAAGTGTTGGCGTACAGCCATAGATATCGTTTCGATATTATATTGGCAAGTTTGTCTGAGTTTTCGTAAGTGTTTATCAAATTGTCCGGTTTCTAAAAAGCTGCTTAATGCCAGTTGGCTGAGTGATGATGGAGAGAATGATGAGAATGTTTGTGTTTTTACAACTACATTCAGTGCCTTACCGGGTAACCCCCAGCCAATTCGAATACCAGGTGATAGTGTTTTAGAGAAACTTGAGCAATACATCACTCGATCATCTACATCAAATGTTTTCAATACAGTATTAATGGGTTGTGAATAGCCAAGCTCACCATAGATGTCATCTTCTAAAATCATTAGGTTGTATTGTTGTGCCAGTTTATATAGCTGTTGTTGTTTTTCGGTATTGAGGGCGGCGCCAGTAGGGTTACTGTAACGAGACGTCACGGCGATTAATTTTATTGGCCACTTTTTTAAGGCAAGTGATAGTGCGTCAAGACTGACACCTGTTTGAGCATTGGTTGGTATCTCAATCACTTTAAGGCCTCTAAGCTCGGCTTGTTGTAAAAAACCGTAATAGCAGGGACTTTCTACTGCAACTATGTCGCCTGACTGAGTACTGGCCCCCAGGCAAAGCGATAACGCTTCTGAGCAGCCTTGGGTTATGACAACCTCATCTTGGTGGCATTTAACACTGACTTCGCGCATGCGGGTAGCAATTTGCCTGCGTAGTGGCTTGTATCCTGGTGAAAAAATGTAACTCAGTATTTGGGTGCTTTGAAAACGAGTGACTTTTTGAATGTGCGCTTGTAATGCTTTGTGGGGCATGTAGCTGTCATGGGCAATAGCTGCACCAAAGTTTAGTAAGTCTGGCTGATTAACAGCGTTTAACATGGATGATATTAAATCACTCTTGCTAATCGCTTGGGGAATACCACCTTTTGAGATGGGTGGTGGCTGTATGGGCTCGTTGGCACCTTCACGTACAAAGTAGCCTGATTGAGGGCGGGCACGAATGAGCCCTTGGTCCTCTAATAACCCGTAGGCTTGATTGATAGTGCTAATGCTAACTGACTTTAAGTGCGAGAGCTTACGAACACTGGGTACCTTTTGACCTGATACATAAATGCCTTGCTGAATATCTTCGGCAAGCTCACTGGCTATTTTCTTGTAAAGAGTTTCCATGGCTTAGCTCGCAAGTGGGTTGATAAAGCGTGGCATGCATTCGATTTGTATGATCGTGGGGCTGATCAAGTAAGGCTTAATTGTATATCTTAGTCTGTAGTGCTTGGTAATACAAAACCTTGTAAATATAGCAGTACAGTTAAGTGTTTAATTCAACTGTATTGCAGTTTTGTGGGGATTTTGAATCTTAAATAGATACAGTTTTAGCATGACAATAATGGCTTACTTAAAAGGAATGTAAGCCATGAATGTATCACCTTCATCTCAAGTGATCCCTAGCTCTAAACAGGGCAGGCTAAGATATGATTCGGTTTATGGGTTTGCCATGCTCAGTGCTTTATTTGCTGTTCTCATGTTCAGTCTAACTGCTCCCATGAGTCAGCTGGCTTTGACGGCTTTTACCCCCGAATTTATTACGTTTATGCGGGCAAGCTTGGCGGGTGTATGCAGCTTGATGTTGGCTGGGTATTTAGAGTGGCAGCTTCCAAAAAAACAAGACTGCATTAAGTTATTGATTGCGGGAGGTGCAGTGGCTTTGTTGTTTCCATATAGCTTGGCTGTGTCATTAGAGCAATGGGAGGCCGCTAATCTAGGTGTGATTTTGGCAGGTATTCCGTTGGTTACTGCGTTGCTTGCATCGTTAATATTTAAAGAAGAACAGAACGCGGTGTTTTGGTGCTGCATTTTAATGGGCACCGTTTTATTGGTTATGTTTGCTTACGGACAGTCGGGAGTGATAGGGGGGTTAAGCGATAATGGTCCTGTGTTTATTATGCTATTAATGGCAGGTATTGGTTACAGTGTGGGTGGGCAGGCAGCAAAATCCATTGGTGGGATTAAGGCCATTTGTTGGATGATGATATTTTATTTACCCGTTTCTTTGTTAGGATTAGGGTATGAATCGCCTAATAATGCGGATGCTTTTACGCTTGATAATTTGGAGGCCATTCTTGCGTTACTGTACCTAAGCTTGGTTAGTCAGTGGATTGGTTTTTATTTTTGGTATGGTGCCATGGCAAAAGTGGGGATAGCAGCAGCGGGTCAGGTTCAGCTGATGCAGCCTTTTTTTACCTTGTTGTTTTCAGTGTCATTACTAGGTTCAGTACTAAACGCAGAGCAGTTTGTGTATGCGGGGTTGATTACGTGTGCAGTTGTGATTGCTATGAAGTACCGAGCAAAGTAAAAGAAAAATATATAAATATACGCGCCATCAAATTTTTTGGGGTGCTGTATCTATGGTTTAAATTATTTATACTCGAGAATGTTAGGGTGGCCTTAATTTTACCGCTGCTTGGCAGACAGCTCAGCTACTTTATTTAGGCTATGAGGTTGATCAATGATAACGAGTTATTAGGCAGTGCCTAATACTATGTTTAAAAACTTTGATAGCCAATTCTAAAACCTCCCCAATGTTTACCGTTTACGTAAATAGGGACCGAGAGATCGTGCATGATCTCTCCTGTGTCACGTTTATAAGTTTGAAGTAAAAATTCATTTTCATTTGACCCGCAACGCTTGCCTGTTCGGTCACTAAAGATTCGCTTTGTCCGATTCGTTAATAGGTCTTTTTCATAGTTTCCCGTGAGAGGTTTGCTGAATTTTTTGTTGTGAGTAGGAAAATAGCCGTTAGTATCAACAGCACCAGCATATAGTATTTTTGAATTCCGTTCTAAAATGGGTTCCTGTATGTCAGGGAATGTAGTGTCAGAAAAAGAATCATAAGCAGTTGTAAATTTTTGAGGGTTTGAGTTGGCAATTTCTTGATAGTTGTAATCAAAGACTTGTGCTTGAGTTAGCTTATTTGACTTAATTGCTTGTTCTAAAATAACAGATAATGAGTCAGATGCATCTAGGGCTTCTTGCGCTACTATTTTATGTAAGCCTACGAGTCCATCAGTACCGACTTTGTCATAAATGCCTTCGGCCAATTCGGCTAAGCTCATGGATCGTTCAGAAATACCTTTAATATCAAGTTCTGAAGCGTCCATTTCAGTTGTAAATTCTAATAGTGATTGATTAATGTGAGCTTGATGGGTTTTATTTTCAAGGGAGCGTTCATTGCTTTTTATGACTCGGTCTTCTACTTCCTTAGCTAGGCGTAGTATTTCTTCTAAGTGATTATTAACACCGACAGTTTCATCACGACTGCGATCAACTTCATGAACGAGTACACGCATTTTTTCGCTTGTCGCTTGAGTTTCTTTATAGATTTTGGTGACCTTGAGGTCGATTTCCTCGGTGGCTTGAGATGTGCGGTTTGCTAGATTACGCACTTCATCTGCAACGACTGCAAAACCTCGCCCTGATTCTCCGGCTCTTGCAGCTTCGATAGCGGCATTCAGAGCGAGTAGATTTGTCTGTTCAGCAATACTGGATATTGATTTAGTGATATCTGAAATTTCTGTGGAGCTGTTTTCTAACTGTCCAATCAGCTCAGAAGTTTGTTGAGCATGATCTCTTGTCTGATTCATGTTTTCACTGGCACGTTTAACTGCTTCTTGGCCTTCATGGCTAGATGTTCGTGTTTTCTTTGAAATGTCTTTCAGTATTTCAGAATCTTCAACTGCATTATTTATATTGCTGGATATTTGTTCGGCGGAATCAGTGATGGTTTTTATATGCTCCATCTCACCTAAGATTCTGGAGCGTAATTGGTCCGCAGAAAATGACACCTCGGCACTCGCAATCGCAATGTGACTGATATGATCGGTACTTTCAGAATCGGAAGCTTTAGGCGTGATATCGTCTTCCAGTAAGGGCTTTTCTTCTGAGGTGAAATAATGAGTGACGGCACCAAGCATGCCTACCGCCCATGGAATGATTAGCCATAAGGGAGTGGACTCCCAATGTTTCAATAGCAGCCAGCCACTGGTAATTAACACAGTCAAAAGAGATACCAATGAAATCCATCTGAGACTCTGCATAGAGGCCTCCCAACATCCTATTTATCCTTTATTGTAGCTGCGAATTTTAGAGGTGTTTGAATTTACGCCCAAGTTTTGATCTATGAAGGCGTGGTATTGATGTGAATGACAGGTGTCGGTGGGAATATAACTAGAAGTAGCATAAATAGGGTGGTTGTATATTACTGATTTCAAACACAATTTTCATTTTTCTAATTCGATTTTTAGTCTATTTGTAGTTGTTACTTGAAAGCGCGAATCTTTTGAATAGAGGAGTACTCGTTTATTGAATAAGGCATAGTGAAAGATCAGTTTTTGTGTGAAATTTGTTTCAGCTCAGTTGAGAGTACTCAGTGAGCTTTTCAATTGTTATATCTAATTTGGATGTCGTATCGGTAAAGCAGTTTAATATAATTTTCTAGGAATAGTCTTTTAGTGTAAGAAGAAAGCCCTTTAGCGGGCTAATTACGCGCATTAATTCTCTAAAACAATTTTACCAATCATGGTGCCAGCTTCAATAATTGAATGAGCCTTAATTAAATTAGCTGCATTTATGTTGCCTAGGTTTTGCGTCATGGTTGTTTTTATTTTTCCATTGTCTAGTAGCTCAGCTACCTTATTTAAAATATGATGTTGCTTGATCATATCTTCTGTTTCAAAGCGTGCACGGGTAAACATTAGCTCCCAATGCAAGCTGACACTTTTCATTTTTAGTCCTTGAATATTTAATTGGGTGGTGGGGTCATCAATTAAACAAATTTTTCCTTGGGGTTTTATTATTTCGATGTAGTCATCAAAATGCTGAGATGTATGTGTCAGGCTGGCAATGTGGCTTACTTGTTCAATACCGATGATTTTCAGCTGAGCTTGAATGCCACCATCTTTTGGTGAATGACTAATAATATGGTCAGCCCCCATTTCTTTGCACCATTCTTGGCTTTCTGTTCGGCTAGCGGTGGCAATCACGGTGGCTTCAGGGCAAAGGGCTTTTGCCAGTTGAATCATAATGCTGCCAACACCACCAGCTGCCCCTACAATTAAAATAATGGGTGCTGCTAGGTTGTAATGATCTTTATAATCTACGTGCAAGCGATCAAATAACATTTCGTAAGCGGTTATGGCGGTTAATGGCAGGGCAGCAGCAGATGCTTTATCTATATTTTTTGGTGCAAAGCCAACAATGCGTTCATCAACTAATTGATATTCAGCATTAGAGCCGCTGCGTGCGACATCACCCGCATAGAATACGGTGTCACCCACCTTAAATAGACTGGTTTTATCCCCAATTGCCTGCACGGTACCTACGGCATCAAATCCAAGAACCTTTGCTTCACCTTGCTCTGGCAGTGCTCTTAAGCGCACTTTGCTATCAATAGGATTCACACTGATGGCGTCAATTTTAACCAGTAAATCGCGGCCTGTTGCAGTAGGTGTTTCTAATGTGGTTTCAAATAATGCGTTGTTTTGATCAATGGGCAAGCTGTGGTTAAAGACGATGGCTTTCATATATCACGGACCATTTGGGTTGTAGTGAGTAGAATTACTTTTTATTGTACTGGTATCCCTGCCACAAGGCGATAAAATGACCCTAAGTTTAGTTTATATTGAGATAGCATTGTGACCACACTGTCTGCTGAGAAAATATCAGAGTTAGATCAAAAGCATGTATGGCATCCATATTCGTCATTCACGTCACCGTTACTGCCATTCCCGGTAGAAAGCACCAATGGTGTACGTATAAAGCTAAAAGATGGCCGAGAGTTGATTGATGGTATGGCATCTTGGTGGTCGGCAGTACATGGCTATGGCCACCCAAAATTAAAAGAAGCCGCGCATAAACAAATAGATACAATGAGTCATGTTATGTTTGGTGGGTTAACTCATGAACCAGCCGTGACCCTATGTGAAAAATTGGTAAGGCTTGCCCCTGATGGATTGAATAAAGTATTCATTAGCGACAGTGGCTCGGTTGCCGTTGAAGTGGCCATTAAAATGGCTTTCCAGTATTGGATTAGCCAAGGCCAAGCAAGTAAGAATAAATTATTAACGGTTAAGAATGGCTACCATGGGGATACATTTGCCACCATGGCAGTGTGCGATCCTGTAAACGGTATGCATCATATGTTTGAACAGGTGCTTGATCAGCACATATTTGTTGAAGCGCCGCAACCGTCTATTCACAGTCAAATGACATCTGAATTTAAAGAATCGCATATACAAGCTTTAAAAGACAAGCTGACCAATGATCATCAATCTATTGCTGCTTTGATTCTTGAGCCCATTGTTCAAGGGGCGGGGGGAATGCGTTTTTATCACCCTGATTATCTAAAGCGTGCCCGAGAATTATGTGATGAATTTAATGTGTTATTAATCGCTGATGAAATAGCAACTGGCTTTGGTAGAACCGGAAAAATGTTTGCGTGTGATCATGCCAATATTAGCCCTGATATTTTATGCGTAGGTAAAGCGCTGACAGGCGGTTTTATGAGTTTGGCTGCCACCTTATGTACTGAAAAAGTGGCCAAAGGTATTTGTGACGGTGAAGCCGGTGTATTTATGCATGGCCCAACGTTTATGGCGAATCCATTAGCGTGCTCAGTGGCCAATGCCAGTTTAGATATTTTAATGACAGGTGAGTGGAAGCAACAAATTACCCGTATCGAAGCGGGATTAGAAAAAGGCTTTGCTCCAGCGAAAGACTTACCCCAAGTGGCTGATGTTCGGGTACTGGGTGGTATCGGAGTGATTGAATTAAAAGAGCCAGTACACATGTCAACCGTGCAACCCATGTTTGTAGAAGAGGGAGTATGGGTCAGACCATTTGGTAAAAATGTTTATGTGTTGCCCCCGTATGTAATCAGCGATGAAGATTTAGCATTCTTGTGTCAGGCAATGGTTAACGTGGTTAAAAAGCTGTAGGTTTTCGAAAATTAATTCATCGGAATAATAGCCAGTAAAAGTATTAGGATAAAAATGAAAAATAATCAGGTTAGCATTGGTTTAATTAACCCTAAAGATGCACAAAATGTTGGGTCGGTTTTACGAGCAATAGGTTGCTATCAGGCAAATGATGTTTACTTTACAGGTAGTCGTTACGAGCACGCGCTTAAACATAATACTGATACTCATAATGTGGCGAGAAGCTCTTTGATTTCGAAAGTGGAGTCTATGACAGAAGCGCGTGAGCTGCACATGCCAAAGAATACTAAGATTGTATGTGTTGAATTAGTAGAAGGCGCTATACCTTTGCCTGAGTTTGAGCATCCTGAAAATGCGCTTTATGTCTTCGGTCCAGAAGATGGAAACCTAAAACAAAGCATTGTAAATCAAGCCGATGAGGTGGTTTATATTCCTACCGTAGGTTGTATGAATTTGGCAGCCACTGTGAATGTCCTATTGTACGATCGACTGGCTAAAACGAAAAATGTAGAAGCATCTGATGAGCTAATTCGAGGCAGTCGGGATAACAATAATCATTTAATAGTAAAGGCGATTCAACCTAGATAATTTCTAAATATTGAAACTAATTTGAACGTGACTTGCGATCATCACGTTCTATTTTCTGTGTTTAGGTGATCGCAGATCAAATAATTAATTACTTGCGTAAACAGATTCAACGACTGATAAGTGTTCTAGTACTTCTTCAATTTCATGTGCGGCTTGCTTCCACTCAGACTCTGATTTGATGCCGTTATGTGCCATGGCTTGTACAGTAGCAGGGTGAACTAGAAGATCTTTTGCGTGGTAGCAAGAACCATCTTTAAGAGCTGGAAGCTTCCCGTCAGCATGATAGCCACTTTCAATTTCTTCAATGGGTAAGGTTGCAATGTGATTGGCCACATTTAGCAGAGCTGACAAATATTCGTCGCACTGTGGCAGTGTACTAATGCTCTTAATAACAATCGCTTTGCTGGTGTTTACTAATACTTTTGCATTTTCCTCAAGATTGTTAGTATTTTTATCCTGTAATTGTTTGAAAAGCGTAAGGGCTTTATTTCTATAATCTTGAAAGTCTGTTATTTCAGCCGAAACATTAACTGATAATAGAATAGCAATTAATGTGAATATCGAGGTTTTCATCTTTTTTCCTTCTGAGTATTAGTCGTAAGGTATGCGTTCAATTTGAACCGATGGTATCTAAATATGACTGTTAATGCAATTAATTCTCATTTAGTTTTGAAATGGGGGGTTGTATGCGAAAAAACCGTAAAGAGCGGTGTGCGCTTTACGGTTTAATGTGAGACGTGGCGATTCTATTTAAAGCTTAACAACCAATTTACCGTTATTGCCCCCTGTAAATAACAGGTCCAATCCTTCCATTGCACTTTCGAGTCCATTGATTACATGGGCACGGTATTTAACCTTGCCTTGCATGACATAAGGGGCGAGTTTGCCCATTAACGCAGGTACTTCGCCAAAATGGTCCGGCATGGCAAAACCTTGTACCGAGATACGTTTTTTAATTAGCGGCATCCAGTTGGGACCTGGGCGAGGATTGGCTGATTGGTAATCGGCAATCATACCGCACACAACTATGCGTCCGTGAGCGTTCATGCGTTCAAAAATCAACTCTTGAATTGGGCCGCCAGTGTTTTCAAAAAAAACGTCAATTCCATCAGGTGTTAAAGTCGCGAGCTGACCTCTAAGATCGTCTGACTTGTAATTAATCGCACCATCAAATCCTAGCTCGTTAACAATCCAGTCTGCCTTTTCATCGCTGCCCACAACGCCGATAACATTAAGCCCGTCAGCTTTGGCCAATTGACCAACAATTGAGCCTACCGATCCGGCAGCGCCTGTCACAATTAATGTCTCACCAGACTGGGGTTTACCAATGCCATACAGGCCTTGCGTGGCTGTGAGACCCGGTAAAGCTAATACACAAAGGGCTGTAAGTGCATCTACGCCTGGTTGAAGCTTGTTGAATCCCTTACCATTGCTAACAATATATTCAGCCCAGCCTGTCATGCCCATGACTAAATCACCA